>DAINRH010000107.1:0-13264 GCA_036741905.1 Methylobacter sp.
CCGAAATTGCTCAGCAACGAACGCGATATACGCATGATCGGCTACGGCGGCATGCTGTTGGAGTCTTTTGTCGCGATCATGGCGATGATGGCCGCGACCGTGCTCGATCCCGGCGTGTTTTTTGCGATCAACAGCCCGGCGGGCGTGGTCGGCAAAGAGGCTGTCGATGCGGTTGCCAAAATTTCCTCGTGGGGTTTTCCGGTTACGGTGGAACAGATGCAACTGCTGGCCAGTCAAATGGGCGAGGCGACGCTGTTTGCCAGAACCGGCGGCGCGCCATCTTTAGCTGTGGGCATGGCGAGCATTTTCGGCAGCGCGTTCGGCGAGAGCATGCTGGCTTTGTGGTATCACTTTGCGATCATGTTTGAGGCGATTTTCATACTGACCACGCTGGACGCCGGAACCCGTGTCGGCCGTTTCATGTTACAGGATATGCTCGGCAATATCTGGCCGAAAATGGCCCAAACCTCATGGACGCCGTCGGTCGTTTTGACCAGCGGGCTGGTGGTGGCCGGCTGGGGCTATTTTCTGTATATCGGCGTGATCGACCCGAACGGCGGGGTCAATATTTTATGGCCGCTGTTCGGTATCGCCAATCAAATGCTGGCGGCGATTGCGCTGTGCGTGGCGACCGGTATTTTGGTTAAATCCGGCAAGCTCAAATATGCCTGGGTGACCGGTTTGCCGCTGACATGGCTGGTGACAATCACCAGTACCGCGGCCTGGGAGAAAATCGTCAGCGACAATATCCGCATCGGTTTCTTTTCGGCCGCTAATGATCTGGCCGACAAATTGGCGGCAGGCGCGTTGCCGCCGGACAAAGCCGCTGTTGCGCCGCAGTTGATCTTCAACCTGCATCTGGATGGCTGGGTAACCTTATTTTTCGTGGCTTTGTTGTGGTTGATCGTGTTCGATATGCTGCGTGTTTGCAGTCGTTATCTGGCCGGAAAATCGGTGCTGCCGCTGGCCGAATCGCCGCATAGCCCGAGCCGTTTGGTTGAAGACTGGGTGAGGGATTGATGCTAAGCAAACTTAAAATCTTTTGGCGCGTCGTGCGTCGTCTGTCCGGGGACGACGCCTATGAACGCTATTTACAGCACCATGCGGAGCATCATCAAACCGATACGCCGTTAAGCAAAGCCGCTTTTTTCAAACAGTGGCAGGATGAAAAGTGGAATGGGATTAAGCGGTGTTGTTAGCTGGGTAAAGGTTTTTATTCACCACGAAGACACGAAGAGTACGAAGAAAAAACCCAGGTTAGAGGCATTGCGTGGTTTTTGGGCTCGCTTTGGTTTTTTGATCAGGCATCACGAATATGTCGTGTTGCAGCTTTAACGATCAAAGCTTGCTTTGCGATTTCAAGCGTCGCATTTTGCGGCGCAAAGCAGAAGAACGAGCGTCGGCAAATAGCATCTTTATTTATTCACTACAAAGACAAGAAATTTTATTTCTTCGTGTCCTTCGTGCCTTCGTGGTGAAATCTTTAAAATTTTAACAAGGCACTTTAGTTTATGACCATTCACACCCAGCAACCC
Source organism: Methylobacter sp. (assembly GCA_036741905.1). GTDB lineage: Bacteria > Pseudomonadota > Gammaproteobacteria > Methylococcales > Methylomonadaceae > Methylobacter_A. Next base: position 1,536 of record DAINRH010000107.1, read on the forward strand.
AATCGCCAGACACTCTATGTCGCTGTAGCGCTGGTCCTAGGCATTATCATTGGCGAACTGCTTAACCTGACGTTGGCTGGCACTGATCCCATGAAGCAAATTATCGGGATTTTCGCCGCGCTGACCGATATTTTCCTGCGCCTGGTCAAGATGATAATCGCGCCGCTGGTTTTTTCCACGCTGGTGGTGGGCATGGCTAAAATGGGCGATATTCACACCGTCGGTCGGGTCGGCATTAAGGCGATGCTGTGGTTTTTTTCGGCGTCGGTTTTCAGCCTATTGCTGGGGATGTTACTGGTGAATGGCTTTGAACCCGGCAGCTCCTTGCACATGGCGTTGCCTGAGGTGGGAGCTCAGACCGGATTGCCGGAGACTGCGCCGACACTGAGCAATTTTGTTTCGCATATGTTTCCGAAAAGCATCATCGAAGCGATGGCGGCCAACGAGATTTTGCAGATCGTAGTGTTCTCGATGTTCTTCGGCGTGGCCTGCGCCTCGCTGGGCGAACTCGCTCATCCGACCGTTAAGTTGCTCGATTCGCTGACGCACATCATGCTGAAAGTCACCGGTTACGTGATGCACAGCGCCCCGGTTGCGGTGTTTGCAGCGGTGGCTTCGGTTATCGCGCAAAACGGCATCGGCGTGTTGCTGTCTTACGGTCAATTCATCGGCGAGTTTTATTTAGGATTGCTGCTGTTGTGTACTGCGCTGGCTTGCGTCGGCTTTTTGATTCTGGGACGCAAAATCCTGTCCCTGATTCGTCATATCCGTGAGCCGATGCTGCTGGCGTTCGGCACCGCCAGCAGCGAGAGCGCTTACCCGAAACTGTTGCAGCAACTGGAACGTTTCGGTTGCGATGAGAAAGTCTGTGGGCTGGTGCTGCCATTGGGTTATTCGTTCAATCTCGACGGCAGCATGATGTACATGACCTTTGCCGTGCTGTTCATCGCCCAGGCCTACGGCATCGATATGGCGTTGGGCGACCAGCTGATCATGCTGTTGACGCTGCTGTTCACCAGCAAAGGCGTGGCCGGGGTGCCCAGAGCCTCGCTGATCGTCATTGCGGCGACGCTGTCGATGTTTCATATCCCTGAGGCCGGTTTGCTGTTGTTGTTGGCCGTCGATCAGGTTTTGGATATGGGGCGTAGCGCGACCAACGTGTTCGGCAACAGCATCGCCGCCGCCGTGGTAAGCCGTTGGGAAAAAGCCTTGCGATAGGTTGGGCAGGAGCAAGGGCGGGGCAACGGGCAAAGGAATATTTTTGGCTAATTAAAAAAAAGTAGTTAACATCAACCTAATATCAACTCTATAGTGTTAAAAATATGCCTCATCGAAGTTTTAAGACAAGTAAACCAAAATCCACAATTACCGTGCTTCCTGATTTGGGCGTGACTGAGCAGGACTTTATCGCTGATTTCAAGCGTTATTACAGCCACCGTCTGGGCAGGGATGAAAATTGTACCTCGCCGCATTATGCTTACGAAGCGTTGTCGATGGCTATCAGCGACCGGCTGATCGAACGCTGGAAGAAAACTTACAATACTTACAAAGATACGGATTGCAAGAGAGCCTATTACCTGTCGATGGAGTTTTTGATGGGGCGCACTTTAAGCAATGCCATGCTGAATCTGGGTATTACCGACGCGGTTGAGCAGGCCATGTACGACTTGGGACTGGAGATTGAAGAGCTGATTGAAAGCGAGCCGGATGCCGGTTTGGGCAATGGCGGCTTGGGTCGTTTGGCGGCCTGTTTTATCGACAGTTGCGCAACATTGCAGCTGCCGGTGACCGGCTACGGTTTGCGTTATGAATACGGGATGTTTTCGCAGGATATTGTTAACGGCGAGCAGGTCGAGAAGCCGGATCATTGGCTGCGTAACGGCAATGTCTGGGAAATTGAGCGTCCCGAATATACGCACAGGATTAAGTTCGGCGGACATACCGAGTCGCATATCGACGAGTTCGGCAATAAAAGGACCAGTTGGGTAGATACCCAGGATATACTCGCGGTTCCTTACGATACGCCGATTCCGGGATACCGGAACGGCACGGTGAACACCCTGCGCTTATGGAAAGCCACGGCGACGGAAGAATTCAACCTACAGGAGTTTAATGCCGGAGATTACGCTGAATCGGTTGCGGCAAAAAATACCGCTGAAAATATCACCATGGTGCTGTATCCGAATGACGCCAACGAAAACGGGAAGGCATTGCGTTTGCGCCAGCAATATCTGCTGGCTTCCGCCAGTTTGCAGGATGTGATCGGCACTTGGGTCGGCCGTCACGGTAATGATTTTTCCGAGTTTGCGGCGAAGAATACCTTCCAGTTAAACGACACGCATCCGAGCATAGCGGTTGCGGAACTCATGCGCTTATTGATGGATGTCCATGGTTTGGTTTGGGATGAGGCCTGGGCGATTACCCGCAAAACCATGGCTTATACCAATCATACTTTGTTGCCGGAGGCTCTGGAACGCTGGTCGGTTAATCTATTCAAGCAGTTGTTGCCAAGGCTGATGGAGATCATCTTCGATATTAATGCCCATTTCATGGCTGAAGTCTCTGCGCATTGGCCGGGCGATATAGGCCGGTTAACCCGTATGTCTATTATTGAGGAAGGCCATGAGCAACACGTCAGGATGGCCTATCTGGCCATCGTCGGCAGTTATTCGGTTAACGGCGTTGCCGCGTTGCATTCAAAATTATTACAGCAAGGCTTATTTCGTGATTTTTACGAATTCTGGCCGGGTAAATTCAATAATAAAACCAATGGCGTTACTCCCCGGCGTTGGCTGGCGGCCTGTAATCCGGCGTTAGCCGGACTGATCACCGCAACCATAGGCAATGGCTGGTTGACGGACTTGTCGCTGTTAAAAAAGCTTGCGCCTTTTGCCGAAGATAAGAAATTCCGCAAACGCTGGCATGAAATCAAGCAAGACGCAAAGCAGAAGCTGATCGATTATAAGAAGCTTGAACATGATGTGGATTTTAATGTTGAGGCGATTTTTGATGTGCAGGTCAAACGTGTTCATGAATACAAGCGGCAGCTGCTGAATGTGCTGCATGTGATTCATCTGTACGACCGCATTAAGCGCGGCGATACCGCGAACTGGACGGATCGTTGCGTATTGATCGGCGGGAAAGCGGCGCCGGGTTATTACATGGCGAAAAAAATCATCAAGCTGATCAATAATGTTTCTAGCGTCGTTAATTCCGATCCCGATGTGGGCAGGAAATTAAAACTGGTTTTTTTGCCTAATTACCGGGTTTCCGCGATGGAAAAAATCTGTCCGGGCGCCGATCTTTCCGAGCAGATTTCAACCGCCGGCAAGGAAGCGTCAGGCACCGGCAATATGAAGTTTATGATGAACGGCGCGTTGACGATCGGTACGCTGGACGGGGCCAATATCGAGATTCGCGAAGAAGTCGGCGATCAGAATTTCTTCCTGTTCGGCCTGACCGAAGAGCAGGTCGAGGAAATGAGCCGTCACTATGATCCTGTTGCGATCATCAGCCAGGACGAAGATTTGCATAGGGTTATGGAGTTGCTTGAATGCGGGCATTTTAACCAGTTCGAGCCGGGCTTGTTTGACGATGTTTTAGCGTCGATAAAAAGCCCGCACGATCCCTGGATGACGGCGGCGGATTTTCGCAGCTTCATCGATGCGCAAAAACGCGTGGAAACGGCTTATCAGGATCAGGACAACTGGACCAAAATGAGCATTTTAAACTGCGCGGGCAGCGGCAAGTTTTCTACCGACAGGACCATCACCGACTACAACGATGAGATCTGGAAGTTGAAGCCGATCGGCATTAAGTTCTGAGCGTGTTTCATATCGTATTGTTTGAGCCGGAAATTCCCGCTAATACCGGGAATATCATCCGGCTCTGCGCCAATACCGGCATGCAGCTGCATTTGATCAAGCCTTTGGGGTTCGAATTGGATGACAAAAAATTGCGCCGGGCAGGCTTGGATTACCATGAATGGGTGGCGGTAAAAGAGCACGATTCATTGGCTGGTTTTGTCGACAGTATAAAGCCGGGGCGGATGTTTGCACTGACTACCAAAGGCGCGAAAATTTACAGCGAGGTGAGTTTTCAGCCCGAGGATGCTTTTTTGTTCGGCCCCGAGACGCGCGGATTGCCTGTAACGGTGTTGGCGGAATTGGGTTCAGAGCGGTGTTTGTATTTGCCGATGCAGGCGGAAAGCCGGAGTTTGAACTTATCCAATACCGTTTCTATCGTCTTGTACGAGGCTTGGCGGCAGATGGATTTTGCGGGTGCGGCTATAAAACAGATATAAAAAAATTATCGCCACGAACGACTGCATGGATGCAGGAAGTAGAGCAACGCATGGAGCAGTTGCCGAGCCCCCGAAGGACGCGAAGTTTTATTTCTTCGGGTCTTTGTGGCGAATAAAAGCTTTTAATCGCTCATTACCATGAAGCATCGCTAAGACTCAGCTTTTTGCTCCCGAGCCAGCAGGTTTTGCACTGCCGCCAGCGGGGCCAAGCCTTCATATAACACTTTGTAGGTTTGCTCGGTTATCGGCATGTCGATGCCGTATTTCTGAGCGAGCAAAAAGGTTTCTTTTGCCGCTGAAATGCCTTCAATTTCCTGGCCGATTTCCTTTATGGCGGTGCGGGGGTTTTTGCCTTGTCCCAAGGCTAAACCGAAACGCCGGTTTCTGGATTGGTTGTCGGTGCAGGTCAAAATAAGGTCGCCCAGTCCCGCCAGTCCCATAAAGGTTTCCTGTTTCCCGCCCAGTTTGACGCCCAGGCGAATGATTTCATTCAATCCTCGGGTAATCAACGCCGCCCGTGTGTTGGCACCAAAGCCCAGTCCGTCGGCGATGCCGGCGGCTATTGCCATGACGTTTTTTACTGCGCCGCCGACTTCAACGCCAATCAGATCCGAGTTGGTGTAAGTCCGAAAGCGCTCGCTATGGAGGATGTCGGCCAGAAAATTTGCAAAATTCGGCTGGGATGAGGCGATGGTAATGGCTGTCGGCAGGTCTGCCGCCACTTCTTTTGCAAAGCTGGGGCCGGACAGCAAGGCTGCCGGGGTTTGTTCGGAAAAGATTTCGGCCACGACCTCGTGTAACAGGGAGCCGTCATCAGGATTAAAGCCTTTGGTTGCCCAAGCTATTTGTACGTCATCGGAAACATAGGCTTTGAGTCTCAGCAGGGTGTCTTTAAATGCATGACTGGGTACGGAAACCAGTATCAGGTTGCAAAATCCTGCGACCTCGGCCAAGTCGGAAGTCACGGTGAGATTTTTAGGGAAAGGCAGGCCGGGCAGATAGCGTTTGTTCTCGCGGTCTTGAGCGAGTAACGCCATCTGTTCCCGGTTATGGCCCCATAACAGCGTCTGGCAGCCGTTTCTGGCGGCCAGAATTGCCAGGGCCGTTCCCCACGAGCCTGAACCCAGGACGGCTATTTTTCTATACATTGAGCAGCCCCTTCGACAAGCTCGGGACCGGTTAATTAATGGTATCGGAACCGGGAGCTTGTTGTGCTTGTAGCAGATGCTGCGAATATAAGGCGTCAAAATTGACCGGAGCTAATAACATCTGCGGAAAGCCGCCTTTGGTAACGAGGTCGGAAATGGCCTCTCTTGCGTAAGGAAACAGGATGTTGGGGCAGAAGCTGCCAACCATCGGTCCCATTTCTTCATTAGTAAAGCCGTCCAAAGAGAAAATACCCGCCTGATTGACTTCAACAAGATAGGCGGTTGCGTCGCCGTTTTTAACGGTGATGGTTACCGCTAGGGCGATTTCGTACATTGAGTTTTCTAAAGGCAAAACATGAGTGCCCAGATTAAAGTCAACTGTAGGCTCCCATTTTTCGATGAATACTTTGGGCGAGTTGGGCGTCTCAAAAGACATGTCTTTGGTATAAATTTTTTGGATGGAAAATTGTTTTTCTACTGCGTTGGTCTCTTCGGTCATGATCGATTTCTATAGGTAGGATTTAATGGGATGGCTGTTCTTTATTAAGCAACGATTTAGTTTTTGTGCTTGCCGGCCGATTTTGTCGGTAATTTGTAGTCGTTTTCCCACGCTTGCATGCCGCCGGTAATAACGAAAACCTGTTCGAAACCCGCTTTAGTCAATATTTTTCCGGCCGATGCCGAGCGGGTCCCGGTTTGGCAGGCAATAAGGACGGGTTTGTTTTTGTGTGTTTCCAGTTTTGGCAGGTGAGAGGGTAAGTTGCCCAACGGTGTACTGATTGCGTTTTCAATATGACCTTTAAGAAACTCTTCAGGTTCGCGTACGTCGATAACAAGGGTATCGCTATCGTTCATTTTGGCGACAGCCAGTAAAGGAGATACGGCGCTGAATTTTTTGAATGCGGTATCGAATAATTCTTGGATTAACAGATAAGTAACGACTGCCAGAGCGAGGCTTAAGATGTAATGATTTAAAATAAATTCTAGATAACGTTCCATGGATAGATTTGTAAAGTTAAGTGAAAAGATGAATTATTGATTAGAGCAGAAGACGTCGCGCATCATTTTAATGAGTAGCAGCATACGGGCGTCGTCAATAAAGTAATAAACACGGTTGGCCTGTTTTTTAGAGCCGAGAATGTTTTTATCTTTGAGAATTGCCAGATGTTGGGAAATATTGCTCTGGCTGGTGCCGACCTGGTCGACAATTTGTTGCACGCAAATCGAATCACTGCCCAGAACGCACAATATTTTTAAGCGCAATGGATGTGACATTGCCTTTAAGCAATGGGCCGCTTTGGCTATATCGGCATCATTTATGCTTGTGTGCTGGCCTTTAATTCCCATAGGTCTGCTTAATGTTTCTAGTCTATTGAATCTGATTAAAAAAGAACCCATGAAGAATTATTTATACACAACTGTTGTCAACGTGTATTAATATAATGGCTACTTGATTGCGTGGTTGGCATGTTGCCAAAATACAAAAAACCAGTGAATCTGGCAAAATAATACATCACTACGACCATTTTGGGTAATGAAGAATCAAATGGGGTACAAAGTGATTTATTTTGTATGGGCAGTAGTGATGCGGATTTTTTTAGTATCGGGAGATAAAGATAAAGATGTTTAATCGGCCAAAGCCTGTGGTATTGCTGATCCTTGATGGATTCGGTTACTCGTTGGACAAAGAATACAATGCCATTGCAATGGCTGACACACCTTGTTGGGACAAATTGCAGGAAGACTGTCCCATGACGCTGCTCAGTTGTTCCGGCGCTGTCGTAGGATTGCCGGGCGGACAGATGGGTAATTCTGAAGTTGGGCATGTTCATATCGGCACGGGCCGCTATGTTCCCCAGGATTTCTCCAAGGTCAATGACGCAATAACTGACGGCAGTTTTTATGCCAATCCGGTGCTTTGCCGGGCCGTGGACATTGCCAAAGAAAAAAATAAAGCCTTGCATATCATGGGATTGCTTTCGGCAGGCGGCGTACATAGTCATGAGGAGCAGATCGCTGCGATGGTCGAGTTAGCCGCTAAGCGAGGACTCGATAAAATTTACCTGCATGCCTTTTTGGATGGACGTGATGTGCCGCCCAAGAGTGCAATGACGTCCCTTGAATTGCTGGAGGCAAAATTTGCGGCGCTGGGCGTCGGGCGTATTGCCTCAATCGTAGGTCGTTTTTATGCGATGGATAGGGATAATCGCTGGGATCGGGTAAAACAGGGCTACGACCTGATTGCCAAAGGCGAGGGTGCGTTTAGTGCGGATTCTGCGCTACAGGGCCTGGAAGCGGCTTATGAACGGGGCGAAACCGATGAGTTTGTCTTGCCGACGGCTATTTTGGATACTGAGCATCGGGCAGTTGCGCTCGATCCCGACGACTCGGTGGTGTTCATGAATTTTCGCGCCGATCGTGCCCGCGAGATTTCCTTGGCATTAACCTCTACAACATTCGACGGTTTCGATAGAAACCGTGCGCCTCATACAGGCTATTACTGCACGTTAACGGAATACCAGCAGGATTTCGATTATGACGTGGCTTTTCCGCCGACCGATTTAAAAAATTGCCTGGGCGAGTATCTGTCTTCATTGGGTATGACTCAATTGCGGTTGGCGGAAACTGAAAAATATGCCCATGTCACGTTTTTTCTTAATGGCGGCCAAGATACGGCTTTCCCAGGAGAGGACCGGATCTTGGTGCCGTCGCCGAAGGTCAGAACCTATGATTTACAGCCGGAAATGAATGCGGCAGAGGTGACCGATCATTTGGTCGCGGCCATTACCGGGGGTAAATACGATGTCATCATATGTAATTATGCTAATTGCGATATGGTGGGACATACCGGCATAATGGATGCGGCAATTTTGGCTGTACAAGCGGTTGACGCTTCATTACAACGTGTAGTTGACGCCTTAAAGTCGGTGGGTGGGCAAATGTTGATAACCGCCGACCACGGCAATATTGAGCAAATGGTTGATAAAGGGACTGGGCAGCCTCACACCGCGCATACAACAAACCCTGTGCCTTTGGTTTATGTCGGTGGTGACAAGCCATTAGATGAAGGCGGTAGTTTGTCGGACTTGGCGCCAACGATGCTGGCAATGTTAGGGGTTCCGCAACCTGTTGAAATGACTGGTCGATCGCTTATCAAATTTGTTTAATCTGTGGATGAGAAAGAAGCTGGTTTTTTGTTTTTTACTGAGTGCGTTCGTTCATGAGGGTAGGGCGGAAATCCCGGAAAAAAACGAAGGGCTAGCTGAAGTTCAATCGGGTATTGAAGCGGCCGGTCAGAATATGCGGCGCATTCAGCTGAAAAAAAATACTTTAAACACGCAGTTGAGTGAAGTTGAGAAACTCTATGGAAGGACGGCCGCTTTATTAAAGACATTGCAGGGTCAGGTTGAACAAAAGCGCCAGAACCTGAATAAGATTCGACAGGAAAAACAGAGCCTTCAAGATGAGGTCGCTAAACAAAATAAAGAATTAGAGGGCCAAATAAAGGCCGCCTATGCAATGGGGCAAAAGGAGCAATTGAAGTTGCTGCTTAATCAGCAAGACCCCGCCTTAGCCAGTCGAATGCTGGTGTATTACGATTACCTTAATAAGGCCCGCCTGACCAAACTGGCCGGCATTTCGGAGTCTATACAGCACCTGGAGCGGCTCGGTAAGTTGCAACAGCAGGAAACCGAGCTTTTAGAGAAAAACCTTGAGCAAAAGAAATCAGAACAGATAGCGGTAGACGGCGTTAGAAAACGAAGATCTGAATTGCTGACGCAATTAAAGAGCGACTTTTCTTCAAATGAGCAACAAATAATTCATTTGAGAGAAAGTGAAAATAAGCTGAAGAATCTGGTATCTTCATTGCAAAGATCGACCAGCGATCTTACTTTTGAGATTGAACAAACAAAAAAGTTGCACAAGGCTGCTGAGGTCCTATCCGAACCTGGCAAAGACTTGCCGGATTCCAAGGATGATTTTTCTGAACTTAAGGGCGATTTTTCTGAACTTAAGGGGCAGCTGCCTTGGCCGGTCAAAGGTCGATTAACCAATAAGTTCGGCAGCGCCAGAGCCGAGAGTACTGAGAGCATTTGGGACGGCGTGCTGATTGACGCAAGCGAGGGAACGGAGATACATGCGATTACTAGCGGGAAGGTGGTGTATTCTGATTGGCTTCGCGGTTATGGCCTGTTGATTATTATTGATCATGGTAAAGGTTACATGACCCTTTATGCGTTTAATCAGAGTGTATATCGGCAAGTTGGTGAGTGGGTGGATGTTGGCGAAGTCATTGCTTCCGTTGGACAAAGCGGTGGCCGTAGTCATCCCGGGTTGTATTTTGGAATACGCAACAAAGGTAAGCCGGTTGATCCGCTTGAGTGGTGCCGGAAGTAATCGGGATCAGGCTAGGTAACTGTTTAATGGCCATGTTTTGGGAAATCGAGTGTTTGGAGTTTTAAGGTACATGTTAAAAAAGAAAAATATTTTCATTTTGTCGTTAGGGATCATGCTAGGTGTTTTTATGGGCATCTGCGGCAGTGTATTTGCCGAGCGCGATAATGCCGAACCTGTAGCGGATGCATCGGAAGCCTTGCCTTATGAGGACTTACGCACTTTTACGGAAATTTTTGGCCGAATTAAAAGGGATTATGTAGAACCTGTTTCCGACAAAAAATTATTGGAAGATGCTATTCGAGGCATGTTGACTGGGCTTGATCCTCATTCCGCTTATTTGGTTGCTGAGGAATATCAGGAATTAAAAGAAGGCACGACCGGGCAATTCGGTGGCTTGGGTATCGAGGTTACCATGGAGAACGGTTTTGTTAAGGTGGTTTCCCCTATAGACGATACCCCCGCCCAAAGAGCAGGTATTAAAACCGGGGATCTGATTGTCAGACTGGATGATCAGCCGGTAAAAGGCATGACCTTGGCCGATGCCGTCAAACTTATGCGTGGTGAACCGGGCAGCAAGATTTTGCTAACGGTTGTTCGTGAAGGGATGGAGGCTCCTTTAAAAATAAGCATAACCCGAGATGTTATAAAAGTTAAAAGCGTGAAAAACCGGATGTTGGAAAAAGGTTACGGCTATGTGCGCATCAGCAGTTTTCAATCGGGAACCGGTGAAAGCCTGAAAGAAGCATTAGCTGCGCTGAAAAAGGAAAATACAGGAAACCTGAAAGGCTTAGTGCTGGATTTACGGAATAATCCGGGCGGAGTATTGAATGCGGCAGTTGAAGTGAGTGATGCGTTTATCAAGAGCGGTCTGATTGTTTACACCGAAGGGCGTATTGAAAACTCGGAAATGCGCTTTAATGCCGCTCCCGATGATCTTATCGACGGTGCGCCGATGGTGGTGTTGATTAATGCCGGTTCCGCATCGGCCTCTGAAATTGTAGCCGGGGCTTTGCAGGATCAAAAACGCGCTGTGATTATGGGCGAGAAATCATTCGGTAAAGGTTCGGTCCAAACTATATTGCCAACCAGCAATGGCGCGGCAGTTAAGTTGACGACGGCTAGGTACTACACGCCTTCGGGACGCTCTATCCAGGCTGAAGGTATAGAGCCGGATATTGCCTTGGCTCGCGTCAAGCTGGAGACTTTGGAAAAAACCGAGTTCAAGCCTGTCAAGGAAGCCGATTTGTCGCATCATTTGCAAAACGGCAAAGCGAAAGAGAGTAAGGAAGAGGCCCTGGAGAAAGAGAAGGATGCCTTGGAAAAAGATTATCCTTTGTATCAGGCGCTGACTTTACTGAAGGGTATCAGTATTATGAAAAAATAAGCGTTAGTTTATAGCGGCAATCAGAAACCCGGGTTTTGGCAAGCAGAGATGTTTGCCGGGATCCGGGTTTTTTATGTGTTGAATTTATCGAGGCAAGATCCCGATTTGGGTTTGTTTGTCTGAGACGTTGCTGTTAAATGAGCATTGAAGTACTAAGGCTAGCGGATTTTCGGGGCGGCTTTTTGCATCCAGGATTAAAAATTAATATGCACCTAAAAAATGTCTACTTTATGTTAGGCATTAGATACATTGGAATCAAATCAAGAAGAAATTATTGAATGCTTTTGTACGCGGAAGATTTGCTCTGATTTGGGAATGCCTTTAGACGGGCAGTGGTCTTTTAGCACGTAATGGGTAGAGCAAAGCGAAACTTGTCGCAAGAGTGGTGGGATAGGGGATGGGTTTCGGCTACCGCCTCTACCCATCCTACCTTGTCCTCGTATTAACGAATCGATTTTTGATAATTGACGCTAAAGTCATTCAGGCTAGAAAGCGC
>DAINRH010000108.1:0-6320 GCA_036741905.1 Methylobacter sp.
GACGCTCGTAAAAACCGGCATGGTCATTTTGGCCGGCGAAGTAACCACCGATGCATGGGTTGATCTTGAAGCCTTGGTTCGAAAAGTTGTTTGTGAAATCGGTTATGATCACGGCGACATAGGTTTCGACGGCCAAAGTTGCGCGGTTTTAAACGCTATCGGCAAACAATCGGCTGATATTGCGATGGGTGTCGACGAGGGCGACGACCACGAGCAAGGCGCAGGCGATCAAGGTTTAATGTTTGGTTATGCCAGCAACGAAACCGATGTACTGATGCCCGCCCCTATTACCTATTCTCACCTGCTGGTTAAACGTCAGGCTGAAGTGCGTAAAAATAAAACCTTGCCTTGGCTGCGCCCCGATGCAAAAAGCCAGATTACTTTCCGCTACGAAAATAACAAGCCCGTAGCGATTGACGCGGTTGTTTTGTCTACCCAGCATTCGCCTGAAATTGCTACCAAAGCATTGCATGAAGCGGTGATGGACGAAATTATCCTGCCGGTTCTACCTAAAGAATGGCTGCATAAAGATACCAAATACTTCATTAACCCAACCGGTCAATTCGTTATCGGCGGCCCTGTCGGCGACTGCGGCCTAACCGGACGTAAAATTATTGTTGATACTTACGGCGGCATGGCAAGACATGGCGGTGGCGCGTTTTCAGGCAAAGATCCTTCAAAAGTTGACCGTTCCGCAGCCTACATGGCGCGTTATGTAGCAAAAAACATTGTTGCAGCCGGATTAGCCGAGCGTTGCGAAATTCAGGTTTCTTACGCGATCGGTGTTGCAGAACCTACCTCTATCACGGTTGAAACCTTTGGTACCGGCAAAATCAGCGAAGACAGACTGGTTCAAATCGTCAGAGACAACTTCGACTTAAGACCTAAAGGCTTAATCGCAATGCTGGGCTTGTTAAAGCCTATCTACCAAACTACCGCTGCGTATGGTCACTTCGGTCGCACCGAAGATTCCTTTAGCTGGGAAAAAACCGACAAAGTTGACGCATTGAAAGATGCGGCCGGTCTTAACTAAATACCAATCTAAGGAAAAATAATGAGCCAACCAGATTATAAAATTGCCGACATTTCCCTGGCGGAATGGGGTCGCAAGGAAATCAATATCGCCGAAACCGAAATGCCGGGCTTAATGGCCCTACGCGAAGAATTCGGCGTAGAACAGCCCTTAAAAGGCGCTCGCATTGCCGGTTGTTTGCACATGACTATTCAGACAGCGGTATTAATTGAAACCCTGACGGCATTAGGCGCAACCGTACGCTGGTCTTCTTGCAACATTTTCTCTACCCAAGATCATGCCGCAGCGGCAATAGCGGCGGCAGGCATTCCTGTTTTTGCCTGGAAAGGCGAAACCGAAGAAGAAGCCGAATGGTGTATCACCCAAACAATCGACGGTCTTGACGGCTGGCGTCCGAACATGATTCTGGATGACGGCGGCGACTTAACCGTCATGATGCATGAGAAATATCCTGAATTGATGGCCGACATTAAAGGCCTGTCTGAAGAAACCACTACCGGCGTACTGCGTCTGTATGAAATGGTCGCTAAAGGCACGTTAAAAGTCCCTGCTTTTAACGTTAACGATTCGGTCACAAAATCAAAATTCGATAACCTGTACGGTTGCCGCGAATCGCTGGTTGACGGCATCAAGCGTGCCACCGACGTGATGATTGCCGGTAAAATCGCCGTAGTTTGCGGTTACGGCGATGTCGGCAAAGGTTGTGCGCAATCGTTACGCGGTCTTGGCGCAACAGTATTGATTACCGAAATCGACCCGATTTGCGCATTGCAAGCGGCTATGGAAGGTTATCGCGTAGTAACCATGGAAGAAGCGGCACCGCTGGCCAATATTTTTGTTACCGCAACCGGCAACTTTAATATCATCACTCATCAGCACATGCTGGCGATGAGAGACCAGGCGATTGTTTGCAATATCGGCCATTTCGATGCGGAAATTGAAATTTCCTCATTACGTCAATACACTTGGGAAAATATCAAGCCACAAGTCGATCATGTAATTTTCCCTGACGGCAAACGCCTGATCATTCTGGCGGAAGGCCGTTTGGTTAATCTGGGTTGCGCCACCGGCCACCCTAGCTTTGTGATGTCTAACTCATTCTGCAACCAGGTTCTTGCGCAAATGGAACTTTGGAAAAATGCAGCACAGTATGAAAACAAGGTTTACATACTACCTAAAAAACTGGACGAAAAGGTCGCAAGATCTCACCTTAAACAATTGGGCGTGAATTTGACCGTGCTGACTGAAGCACAAGCCAAATACATCAACGTTCCGGTTGAAGGACCGTTTAAAGCTGATCATTATCGTTATTGATTAATCATCGTTCCCACGTCTCCGTGGGAATGCAGTCCGTGCCGCTGTTGCGGCACGGGACGCTATGCTGCTCCTGCATTGCCGCACCTCCTACGGCCATGCAGTCGTCAGATTCCCGTCAGTGAGACCATAAAATGCAATCACAAAAAACACATCCCAAACTGTTCAGTTTCGAATTTTACCCACCAAAAACCGAAGAAGGCGCGGCAAGTCTGCAAGTCGTCCATAGCAAACTGGCAAAACTCAATCCCGATTTTTTTTCCGTTACCTTTGGCGCAGGCGGCTCGACCCGCGATCTTACCTTCACTACAGTCGTCGATATTCAAGCCAAAGGCATCTCCGCCGCGCCGCATTTATCCTGCGTTGCCTCGACCAAAGCCAATATTCGCGCGATTCTGAAAGACTACCAGGATCACGGCATCACTAAAATTGTCGCATTAAGAGGCGATTTGCCTTCCGGCATGATGTCGGCGGGAGAATTCCGCTACGCCAATGAACTGGTCGAGTTTATTCGCCAGGAAACCGGCGACCATTTCCAGATTCATGTTGCCGCCTACCCCGAAGTACATCCGCAAGCCGCCAGCGGCGTGGAAGATTTTAAAAACTTTAAGCGTAAAGTGGCTGCGGGCGCCAATGCGGTCATTACCCAGTATTTTTACAATGCCGAAGCGTATTTTCATTTTGTCGATGCTTGTGAGAAAAATGGCATAACAATCCCCATCGTGCCCGGCATTATGCCGATCACCCAATATACGCAATTATTCCGTTTTTCAGAAATGTGCGGCGCGGATATTCCTCGTTGGCTCAGAAAACGCCTGGAAAGTTTCGGCGATGACAGAGAATCCGTACAAGCATTCGGCCTGGATGTGGTCAGCAACCTTTGTCAACGTTTGCTGGAAGGCGGTGCGCCGGGACTGCATTTTTACACCATGAATCAGGCCGCGCCTACCTTGGCGATTTTGGAGAATTTGCAAATCAGGCCTCAAGACTAAAGGTACCAATCAGACCCAAATCCGCATTTGCAGTACGTATTACACTCGTTCCCAAGCCCTATTGGGAACGACTATCAACCTGAGCCTTTAGCTTATGTCGTCCAACCAATCCCTTTCCAATCGAGATCTTTCCGTTTTGTGGCATCCCTGCACGCAAATGAAAGATCACGAGACTTTCCCGGTTATCCCGATCAAAAAAGGCCAAGGCATTTGGCTGGAAGATTTTGACGGCAATCGCTATCTTGATGCGATCAGCTCATGGTGGGTCAATTTATTCGGGCATGCCAATCCTGCCATCAATGCGGCATTAAAAGACCAACTCGATACCCTGGAGCATGTGATTTTTGCCGGATTCACCCATGAGTCCGCCGTCAAACTGGCGGAACAGCTGGTTGAAATTACGCCGCAAGGCTTGAACCGTTGTTTTTATGCCGACAATGGCTCCTCTGCGGTGGAAGTCGCGCTCAAAATGAGTTTTCACTATTGGCGCAACCTCGGACAAACTCAAAAAACCCAATTCATCACCCTGGAAAACAGTTATCACGGCGAAACCCTAGGCGCGCTGGCGGTCGGCAATGTATCGCTGTATAAAGAAACCTACGCCCCGTTATTAATGGACGTCATCACCGTACCCGGCCCGGACTGTTATCACCGCGAACCCGGCGAATCGTGGGCGGATTATTCGACCCGCCGCTTCACGCTGATGGAACAGACACTGCAACAATACAGCGATACGGTTTGCGCGGTCATCATCGAGCCTTTGGTGCAATGCGCCGGTAACATGCGCATGTATGACCCGGTCTATTTGGAATTGCTGCGCGCCGCCTGCGACAAATACCATGTGCATTTAATCGCCGATGAAATCGCGGTCGGTTTCGGGCGTACCGGAACCTTATTCGCCTGCGAACAAGCGGCAATCAGTCCCGACTTCATGTGCCTGTCCAAAGGCTTAACCGGCGGCTATTTGCCGTTGTCGGCGGTGTTGACCACCGATCAGGTGTACCAAGCGTTCTATGCCGATTATCAATCGTTGAACGCATTTTTGCATTCGCACAGCTATACCGGCAATGCGCTGGCGTGCCGGGCCGCACTCGCCACCATCGATATTTTCCGGCAACACAACATCATCGAAAAAAATCGCTCTTTGGCTGCTATGATGGCGAAAGCGGCGCTGCGTTTTCACGACCATCCGCATGTCGCCGAAGTCCGGCAAACCGGCATGATCCTGGCGATTGAAATGGTCAAAAACAAGCACACCCGCGAACCTTATCCCTGGCAGGAACGGCGCGGACTTAGAGTCTATCAATACGCGCTGTCCAAAGGTGTCTTGTTGCGCCCCTTGGGCAACGTCATTTACTTCATGCCGCCCTACATTGCGACCGAAGATGAGCTAAGGTTAATCGCCGAGGTCGCTTGGCAAGGCATACAACAAGCAGTTAAGGACTGATTATGCGAGTATCCAGATTATATACATCGGCCCCGCTAGCAACAGGCAAGCTTATCGAACTGGACGATGACAACGGCCATTATGTCAGAACGGTATTGCGGTTAAAAAAAGACGCCGAAATCATTTTATTTAACGGCCACGGCGGAGAATATTTATGCACCGTCGCCGAAGTCAGCCGAAAAGCCGTGCTGATTGATGTCGGGCAATGGAGCGACCGCAGTGTCGAATCGCCGTTGCAGGTAATTTTAGGCTTGGGCATCTCGCGGGGCGACCGGATGGATTTGACGGTGCAAAAAGCCGTGGAGCTGGGCGTTAATCACATCACACCGTTATTAACCGAACGTTGCGTGGTGCAATTTAAAGGCGAAAAAAAACCGCAGCGCTTATTGCATTGGCAAAAAATAGTGCAACATGCCGCCGAACAAAGCGGCAGGACCAGCCTGCCCCCTTTGCTGGAAGTGGAACAACTGCAAAACTGGCTAGGCAACCAACAGGGTCTGAAAGTGTTTCTCGACCCTTACGCAGAAACGACCTTATCGGAGTTAAAACCTGAAACCATGAAAGCCTGTCCTGAGCTTAATCGAAGGGTGACTCTACTCACCGGCCCCGAAGGCGGATTCTCCAGTCAGGAACGAGACGCGGCCAAAGCCTCCGGCTTTATTCCAGTCCGTTTAGGCAGTCGCATATTAAGAACCGAAACCGCATCGCTTGCCGCCTTGGCCGCCGTCCAGATGTTGTGGGGCGACTTTGGCCCGGTTACTCATCCGGAAGCCGGGAGTCAACGATGAAACGATACCTTGCCTATTCAATAGCGCCCTTGCTGATCTTGCTGATACTCACCTCAACGGCCTGCCTGTTAGCTTATTTAATCGCATGGGGACTGGACGATCCGTCTGCATTACGAAAGCTGATCACCCGCTTAACCCAGGCATTCCTGCTGCTGAGTATTTTCCCGGCAATGGCTTACCTGAAACTTAACAAAGAAGATTTGGGATTTAGCGCAACACCGACATTTTTGAAGCAGGTAGCGCAAGGATTCGGCATCGGATTGCTTACCCTGATGCCGGTATTTATTGCTTTGTATGTCATCGGCATCGATATTGTTGATAACTCGCAACCGTGGACTGTCGGTTTCATCGCTGAAAAAACGATACTTTCCTTATTGTTGTCCCTGCTGATTGCCGTCGTTGAGGAATCGGTGTTTCGAGGCATGCTGCTGGCCGGATTAAAAAAGCACATGCCGGTTGTTGCGGCCATTTTGATCAGCTCGGCTTATTTTGCGGCGTTGCATTTTCTGGATAGCAAAACCGAAATAGCGCAACAGGATTTTCATCTATCCAGCGGCTTTATCCTGTTAGGCGAAGCCTTTGCCAATGTACTAAATCCCAAAAACGCCTCGGCATTCCTTTCATTGCTGACGGTCGGCGCTTTTCTCGCCGTGCTCAGAACACAGGTTAAAGAAAGCTTAGGTCTTTGCATGGGCTGTCATGCCGGTTGGGTATGGCAAATAAAAATGAACGGCAGTTTGTTCAAT
>DAINRH010000108.1:6343-7752 GCA_036741905.1 Methylobacter sp.
CGGACCGCTGGTTACCGTTTGGCTCAGCCTCGCCATCATCGGCTATTTTGTTTACAAAAAAATCCGGGCGTAAATATTCACGACTAAGCGCGGGCTTGAAGTTACACACACGACACATCAATACCGCCACTTATAACGCCGCGGCCCGCAAAAAAGCAGTAACCAACGGATGCGGCCGTTCAGGAATAGAGCGCATTTGCGGCACGAACAGCGTCCCGATAAAAAACGGATGATCCGGATGCTCAATGACGCGAATCTCGCCCTCGGCATCGGAACCCGAGACTTTCAGCGGCCCTTGCTTCAATTCATCAATACAATCCGGATTGACTCCGAAATTGCAGTAATAGCGCTCTTTCGCTGACAAGCCGCCGTAGATTGCCGCTACCCGAGACCCCCGCTCAAAACCAAGCGGCATCTCGCGCCCGGCCAGCGAACACGCCAATTGCGAAATAAACAGGCTTGAAGCGGACGGATCGTACTCGGCATGTTGCGCATCCTTAAACCCCAAGACGTTCCTGGCATACTCGATCACCATATGCTGAAAACCGCCGCAGGTGCCGAAGCAGGGAATTTTGTTTTCTCTGGCATAGCGTATCGCCCACAGCGTTTTATCCCTATTTTTATACGGGCTTCCCGGTGCAACCCATATGCCTGAATAATGCTCAAACAACCTTGAATCGATGTCTTCGGTTGAAATCCAGTTCGCCGTTATATCGACATCCAACAGCTGTTGAGCGTGGTTGATGGCAGCATCAGTCGAAACGTGCGGCGGAAATGTCGGCGTGTATTCGCCGAGCAAAGCTATAGCTTTAGTCATGGTGTTTATTTTCCTAATACTCAGTCAGTCTTGATATGTCGTGTAAAAAATCGTTTAACTCAGCGTAAATCCGCTCATCCTTCGACAGGCTCAGGACGAACGGATTTACTTTTACCCGTCAAGATGGGATTGACTGAGTACTAATTAAGGAATCGCAAAATGATAAACAAGGAACTGCTCATCGCGCTGCCAACCGGCGGCTTGATAAAGCCTTTGGGCGGCTTCGTTGCTTGTCGCGGTTGACAGCGATACGCGAACAGCGCCCAAGGCGCTTGCGTAGTCAACAGCCGCGGTCATCAGCGTTGAGGCCACGCCCTTTCTACGTGCGCGCTCACAAACGAACAGGTCGTTGAGCACGAATATCCGGGCCAGCGATACCGATGAAAAGCTCGGATAGAGCTGGGTGAAGCCAATAGATTTATCGCCCTCATGCGCAATGAACAAGACCGAATCGCCATGATTAAAACGTGACGACAAAAACTCTGTTGCGGCAGGTAAATCGCTGACGCGACCGTAAAACTGGCGATAGCCGTCAAACAGCGGCGCTAACGCCTCAAGGTCGGACAGGACGGCTTGGCGAACGGTGATAGTG
>DAINRH010000108.1:7852-13231 GCA_036741905.1 Methylobacter sp.
GCGAATCGCAATGCGGGAACCAAACAGGTTGATGCACAAACCCGCAATAACCAGCGCGGCGGCGTTTATTTTCCACTGGGAAAGAGACTCTCCCAACATTAACGTCGAAGTCCCAAAGCCGAATATCGGCACCAGCAACGTAAACGGCGCCACTGTCGCAGCCGGATAGCGGCTAAATAGCCAACTCCATGCGGCAAAGCCAAGCAGGGTCACCGGATACACCATATAGCCGACCGCGCCGATAGTAAGCCACGAAATATGCGAAATGAGCTCAACACGCCAACTGTCTTGTTCCAGAAAAAACGACAAAACTAACAGCGGCGGCCACGCAACAAGGCTTGCCCAAACGACCAGCGCCAGCATATCGACTTTGCCGAGCTTCTTGGAAATCAGGCTGCCGACTCCCCACGAGGCAGCGGCGGCGACGATTAGAAGCAAACCATAACGCGAAACGTCGCCGCCAATATTCGCAGCGACCAGCCCGATTCCGGAAAAGGAAACCAAGGCCCCGACGATTTGCCA
Organism: Methylobacter sp.; assembly: GCA_036741905.1. Taxonomy (GTDB): domain Bacteria; phylum Pseudomonadota; class Gammaproteobacteria; order Methylococcales; family Methylomonadaceae; genus Methylobacter_A. The sequence goes on from DAINRH010000108.1 coordinate 8,375, forward strand.
AACGGATGGTTTTTCGGCCAAAAATAAGACGGCCAGTAAAATCGTGAAAAACACCTGCATCTGAAGCACCAAAGACGCCAGCCCTGCCGTTGTCCCGGCATGCATGCCGGAAAACAGCAATGCGAACTGTAGCGAGAACATTACCAACCCGAAGCCGACCACCATGCGCCACGAAGCCGCCGGGCGCTTGATGAAAAAGACCGCCGGAAACGCGGCGAGAAAAAATCTCAGCGCGCAAAGCAGAATCGGCGGAATTTCTTTAAGCCCGACTTTGATGACAACAAAATTGATTCCCCAAATTGCAACGACCACTATTGCCAACGCCATATGATGTAAACGCACTGTCGCTCCCGTGACTTGTTATGTTCAAGGTAAAAATAAAAGCCGCGGCGCTTTACCCGCCAATGACAGATAGAAGTATTTTAACGTTTTCTTAACTGATGTTACGCATTGTCCACGAAAGGCACGAAAAAAAAACATCCGCTGTAGGTTTCTCGCTGACGGCGTCATCCCCGACATTCATTCACAAACTCCCAAGACAAGCTCCTTACGTCATACACCCAGGTCTGTGGGATGCCGTCGTTCTGGCAGGGATGCCGGAACCCAGGCACAGGGAGGTGAAACTTCGTGTTACACAAGTATTTACGGGATGTGTCGTCATTCCGATAGTCCCTGGCCTGGCGTTGGGCAAGAAGCAGGTCTTCCTTGCAACCTTCTGATGTGTTTTAACTATTTTCGTGTTTTTCGTGGACTACGCTTTTTATTATGAGCGTGCGTAACATCAGTTCTTAAGATTAATTTTCTGCATCAATACCTCCTAAATACTTGCTCGAATCACCCGAGGCCCGCGCCCAACTGACGGCATATTTCAGGCGCAGCCCGATAAAGACATGAGTAATGCGACAGGCCGTTAAATATTTCAATCGAGGCGCAACCGGGAATCGCCGATTGCACATATTCCGCCATAGCGACCGGCGACCAGTTGTCATCCGCGCCGTGCCAGATGTGCGTATTGACATTGATGCCGGAAAGCGTTTCTTTCCAAGGTTGGACGTAAGCCCTGATGTCTCTAACGTAGCCTTGGACGCCGCCAATAAAGCACGATCTCAATACTTTGATGATGCCGGATTGAAACGCCTGGTCGGCGGACAATGCTTTATCGCCACCGGCGGCGGCGGCAAACAACAAGCGAAATAGTGCCTTGGGAAAAAGCAAAGCGAGCAGCCCTTGCCAGCAAGATAGCAGGACAAATAAGGCCGGGAATGTCTTTGCCAACTGAAAAACCCGCTTCCCGGCCATGTTTTCAAGAAAACCGCCCTCATCCAACGGTGCGGCAGCCGAGATTAAATGCAAATTCCGGACTTCGTTACCCAGATAGCGGCAAGTCTGTAGAGCGATAAACGCGCCGATTGAAAAACCGATAATATCTACTTGTTTCCCGGCGGCTTGCTTTGAAACCTGCTGGGCCAACAACTGATAATACGCCTCACCGGCTATCGCATAATCGCCATGAAACCGGTCGAAACAAATAAGCCTCAACCCGTGTTCTTTAGCATAAAGATCGAAAATTGCGCATTCTTCCGGTGCGCCGGGCGCGCCATGAAAGTAGATAACTGTTGTTCCATTATCGGAACCGAACTGACTAAAATTCAATGGACGCCCCGCTTGGACATAATGTCTCCTGATTAGCAAGCTGCTTCAGCCGGAGACACAATATTCTATATACCGACAGCTAGTTCCAAAAAATGCGCCCGTAGAGACGCGATAAATCGCGTCTCTACAGTTGGTTAGCTGAAGCATCTTGCTAATCAGGTTCATTTTTGATAATCCGCTTCAAATGTATAAATCGCATAACTCTGTTGCAAGGTTTTCAAACCTCTCGCATCCATGAACCCTTGGCATAAACATCTAGGCAAACGGATTTTTCATTTTCAGCATCCTGCATACACACGCCGCAGTAGTAAAAAGCCGCATTTGAAATGGGTTTCATGGCTATTTTAAGAAATAGGTTATGTAGTCGGCAATTGAGGAAACTTGGGCAAATCAGGATTCATAAAATCCCAAGGCTGCGCGCTTGCGGTGTAAATATCCATAGCAGGACGATATAACTCCGGATTATCGAGGCTCCCGGCCCTGATTCCCAACACACCGGGTATTATTTCCGGTTTCCCAAACACCTGAGAACCGCAACTTGGACAAAAACCGCGCCGGACCCGCTGGCCGCTATCGCCGTTTTTATCGTAATATTTCACTTCGCCGGTGATGGCGACTGAACTCTCCGGAACAAACAAAGTTGAAATATAGCCACCGCCGCTGATGCGTTGACAGTCGCGGCAATGGCAGTTGCCCGACCAAACGGGTTCGGCTGAACATGCATAACGGACAGCGCCGCAAAGGCAACCGCCTTTAAATTCACTCATGATATTTATCCTCGCTATGTCTTAGTTGCTATTAGGGTCGTCATTCGGTTGACGACTTCGTTAAACGTTATATCCAAACCGCAGCCTGCAATGGTTTCCACGATTTCATCTGGCGAAAGACGGACTTTATAATACGAACTCGCTTTTTGCTGCCAGCCGTTTTCCGTCCTAACCTGCAATAGGTCTGTAACACGCACTTTATCTGTTTCATAATCAAGACAACAGGTCAGTATTTTAGTGTCGTCGCTTTTTACCGGGATGAAGCGCAGATCGCCCAACAGTGCGGCTGAATAATCCCGGAAAGACAAGATCAGCTTTCCCCCTTCGGTTAATAACTCGCTGCAATCAATAATGAGCTGCCTTATTTCAGCCAAACTGCCAAGATGGGTCAGTGTGTCGCCCCAGCACACGATCAGCTCGGGTTTTGGATCGGCATATTTTGTTACGTGGCGAATATCATCCTCAAAACCCGTAATCGGGAGTTGCTGCGCATTGCGTTTTAATTCGGATAAAAGTTGTTTGTTAAAATCAATGGCTGTTACCGTATAGCCCAACTTGGCCAAAGAAACGCTTTGTATGCCATGCCCGGCACCTAAATCCAGGGCGACTGCGTTGGCCTGTGGAAAGAGGCCGTTAGCTTCCAGAAACTGTTGATGCTCTTGCTGCTTGGCATCAAAGTCGCCGACCATCCATGAATAAAAATCGCCAAGATGCTGTTCGTAATGTTCTTTTGCGGTCATATTGTTCACCCCAATCGGTTATGCCTTAACTTCTCTGATCGCCTCTTGGTCATTCCAATCTTGGGCGGCCTTGGCTATATTCTGAATGCGTTCATAGTGTGCGGGCTCCAGAAGGTCTGCTATTTCATAAATATTAGACTGGAATTCGTTACCGGCAACAACTGTCACTATTGACAGGTTTTGCCGCTTTTAATCAAACCTGCTCCAAACTTAAGCGTCATAATATAGCCACTGGCAACATCCGATAGGCGTAAGCGAAAAAAGTCATGAACACTTGGCAAGAAAATCAACTTCAAGCATTGCAGTCCATTGAATCCGAGCAGCAGCTGTTCCAAACCATCGTTTCGCTTGGACGGGAACTTGGCTTTGACTATTGCACTTACGGCTTGCGTGCGCCGCTACCTGCGGCAACGCCAAAGACCTTAATATTCAGCAATTACCCAATAGCCTGGCAAGCGCAATATCAAGCCAAGAATTATCTGGCGATTGATCCTACCGTACAACACGGTTTGCGTTCTCCCCTCCCTCTTCTCTGGACGGATAACCTATTCAGTCCCGCCCGCGAACTATGGGAGGAAGCGCAATCGTTCGGCTTGCGTTACGGCTGGGCGCAGTCCAGCCGTGATTTCAACGGGATTACAGGCATGTTAACGCTGGCGCGCTCGAATGAGCCGATCTCCGATACCGAACTTAACGCCAAGCAATTCAAAATGGCTTGGCTGACCCAAGCAGCGCACTTAAGCATGTCGCGATGCCTGACGCCGAAGTTGATGCCGGAAGCCGACGTTAAATTATCAAATCGCGAGATCGCGGTACTTCGCTGGACTGCCGACGGCAAAACGGCTGGCGAGATTTCGAGCATCCTCAATATCTCGGAGCGTACCGTCAACTTTCATATCCGTAATGTCATCACCAAGTTGAACGCCGCCAACAAAACTTCAGCCGCGGTCAAGGCTGCGCTGCTTGGCTTGTTGTAAAGCGCGACAGAACGGGCCTATGCGGCCGCCTGATTCCGTGCTGTAAAAATCATTGGTCCTTCTCCGGAGGGATGGCGGTTAAGCACTGCTTGTCGACAGGCGGGTATAAAAACTCATGTCATTTTGATACTTTTGGTTTGACATCATATTATGTCCGTACCGATACTTCAGGCTGTTCAGCGGGCGACACCGTCAACATCCCGGCCCCCGAATACGCTCCCATTAAGGATTAAACGATGAAACTTTACAACATGGAACTGTCCGGCAACTGCTACAAAGTCAGATTGTTGTGCGCATTGCTCGGATTGACTTACGAATCGACACCGGTCGATTTATTGCGAGGCGAACATAAAACCGCCGCGTTCTTACAACTGAATCCGCGCGGCCAGCTACCGGTACTGGATGACGAAGGCACGATTATCTGGGACTCGTCTGCCATTTTGCTGTATCTGGCGCGCCGCTATGGCGGCGAGCGCTGGCTTCCGCTAGACGCCAAAGCCATGGCCGAAGTCATGCAGTGGCTGAGCCTGTCGCAAAACGAAATTCTCTACGGACTCGCCAGGGCCCGGGCAGTAAAAAAACTCGGCAGACCCTGGGACATCGAGCAATGCCAAATGTTGGGCAAACAAGGCTTGACGGTATTAGAACAGCGTTTATCCGGCCATTTCTGGCTGGCCGGCGAACAGGCGACCATTGCCGACATTGCCTGTTATCCCTATG
>DAINRH010000109.1:0-13153 GCA_036741905.1 Methylobacter sp.
CGCGGCAAATGCGCCGATCAATACGGTTTCATAACCCAGCAGGCAGGCAATAAAAAGCCGGTCGGTCGCATGCCGGGTGATCAAGGTATAGATCAACGCCAGCAAGGTTAAAACGGCGGTCAGCGGGATAAATAAAATATTCGTGCCATCGACGCCGACGCTGTAACTGAGACCTGCAAAATGCGCCTGCTCAACCAGATGAATGCCGGGCGTGGCAGAATCGAACACAGTCAGCAGATAGATGCTCAGCAATAGCGTCAACGACGCTCCGGCGAAGCCGAAACGCAGTGCAATAGTCGACGACCGCGAAAACAGGATAGCGACCATAGCCGCCAGCGGAACCAGCGTCAGCATAGTGAGCAGCGGAAAGGCCGCCGATGCCGACCAGGGAGTAACAGTAATATCCATCAGGGGGTAAGTTCTCATTAATAATTGAAGTTACGCATCGTCCACGAAAAGCACGAAAGGCACGAAAAAGTTTTATCCTTGCAGTAAGTGACGCTCAGTGTTGTCCAGGGTAAATTCGTTCTATGAAGTTTTATTATAAAAAAAACATATTGTTATCTCTTAATCTGATCAATTAAGAAGTGGTTGCAATAAAACACCTTTAAATACACTTACTCGCAGCATGTAAATCGTAAGGCTTGGTTAATACAAATTTACCGTGCAGCGTTGCCTGATGCGTCTTTCTCATCTGTTTTTTTCGTGCCTTTCGTGTTTTTCGTGGACTGTTTTTTGTGGGTCGCATCTTCCCCATTAGAGGTGCGTAACATCGCCTCAAAATGCAACTAACAATGTTATAAACACAAACAACACCAGATAGCGGGGCCTAAGCACCGCTTGTTCAAACCGGTTGGCGATATGTCCAAGTTCTCGACCGTAATTGATTGCATTTTTGCCGATGCCGCGCAATACAAAACGATCCTCGAACCAGTGCAGCACGGCCGCCATCCATTCGGTCAATTGTCCCGCCACGCCGCTGCCTTGGGCGAATGTATCGGAGTCATTATCCAGGCGCGCGCCAACCCGCTGTTCTTCCAGTTGCGCCAACGACGATAGCGTCCGGATGGCCGGAGCGGGAGCGCCCATGATTCGGTCAATGATATGATCGTCGAAATAACTCAGATCGTGCGCCAAGCCGCGCACCGGTTTGACCAAGGCCCAATCGGTAATCGGGTCCAGCCAGAAACGCTGTAAAGACGCGACATAAACCCAGGCCGGAACATCGCCGACGCGACGCAGGCGATGGCTGTGAGCGTGGTCAGGCGCTTTGCGCCGCGAGGCCTCTATATAATGACTCGGCATATTATGCATCAGCGACGGCGCGGTCAGGAATTGATAACCGCGAACCACCGCATGAGCGCAAAGATGCCAGCCGGCCAGCTGCCAAAACCCCAAGCCGCATTCCAGGAACATCAAACCCAATTGCCCGGATGCCGCAAAAATCAATGAGCTTTTAACATCGGTTTGGGTCAAGCCAACCACAAAACCGTAAACCGCCGTCATCGCGCCAACGGTAGCGACCACCGCCATGACCAACGGCGCATGCTCAAAAATAGGCCTTAGTAAAATGATCAGATAAACCCCGGCATGCACCATGACCGCGCCGTAAAATACCGCGCTTGACGGCGTAGGCCCTTCCATTGCCCTGGCCAGCCAGGGCGTGAACGGCAGCTGCGCCGATTTGGCAAAGGCGGCGACCGCAAAACACAGCGCAATTGCAGTCGCTTCGCCAGGGCTGAACTCGACGGATGCGGCATTGATATTGCTCCAATTAACGCTATCAAGCCAGGCGTAACTTAAGCCCGCGCCCAACACGAACGCGGCGTCGCCGATACGGTTGGTAACAAAAACGCGCGTCGCGTTAGCAGCGGCAACCGGCCTGTCATAAGCGTAGGCGATCAAAAAATAGGAACATACGCCTGCAACTTCCCAGCCGATAAAGGTGCCGACCGCGTTGCCCGACAACACCAGCAACAGTATTGCAAAAGCAAACAGGCACAGCATAAAAAAGAACCGGTGATAACCCGCTTCCCGATGCAGGTAGTTAACTGAAAAGTGGCTGACTAGGGTCAGCAATACTGAAAACAGCGCGGCCAAACGGACATTAAATCCGCCGGTAATAAAGTTTATCTGTATGTCCAGGGTATCGCTGTTCAGCCAATGCCCTACCGTGTAGAAGCCGGTATTTTTACCCAGCAGGCCGGAGACCAGTAAGGTCAAGGTCAGCAGGCAGGACATGCTAAGGGTCCAGTTTGCTATATCCGCCGTTATGCTTTCATCGGCCTCGCCGCTGATGGCGCCGAACAGCTGGCCCATGCCGATAGCCGCAGCGGCGACCAGCGGCATTAAAGGAATTAACATGACTAATGCATCCATTTATTAAGTTTCCCTGCAATTTACGAGGCTAAGCACAGAGTTCATTAGTGCCAAGAAAAAGCCCTCTCCAAAGGGAGAGGGTTGGGTGAGGGGAAATAATATAATCATTTTTCCCTGCCTGTAATCTCTAAAATAACCAAATAAATTTTCTCTAAAACACCTTCAGTATTTTCAATAGTCTCATTGTTCCAGAAACGAATCACTTTAAATCCACGTTGTGTAAGGTAAAAACTCCTTTCTTCATCATAGGCCGCTTGTTCAAAATGCTGTGAACCGTCTAGCTCAATAATTAACTTTAATTCAAGACAGCAAAAATCCACAATAAACGGGACAATAGGAAACTGTCGGCGAAATTTAAAGTTTAATACTTGTCTATTTCTTAGTTTCTGCCATAACAAACACTCAACATCAGTTTGGTTTTGTCTCAATGACCTAGCTTTGGCGGTTAATTTCATTTTATTCTCCCCTCACCCAACCCTCTCCCTTTGGAGAGGGCTATTTGTAGCTCCAAGCAGTGGCTGTTGTTTGATCAGCGCCGGCGCTACCGGCAGCGTTTGATCCCGGTAACAATCCGGCGAATTATCCCGAACCGGCAGGTCTGTTGGCTCGGCTTGCCAAAGCACAAAACCCGTGCCGGGCTGAAACGAGAAAATCTCGCCGCTGTCGGGGTCTTTAGCGCTTAGATGCACCCAACCGCCGGCGACCAGCTCCCGTATGCTTGCCTGACGATGATAGATTTCTTCCAACACCGCTGTTTTGGCCTCAACCATCATCTGCAAGCGCATCGGCTCGTGTATTTCAATCATTTGCTGAGGCAGGCCGGTGCGTAAATCGCTGCTCGCGCCTTCCATGACGCCAAAAAAACCGGTGACGTTATGCGGCACTTTAGAGCCGCAGCCGAAGCGTTCGTTATTGACGGTGGAAAAATAATATTCCAGGTTAATGCCTGCGCCAACCGGGCCCACCGCCAGCAAAATACCTTCCAGCACTTTGCCGTCCGGGTCTTGAGTCGGATCGTAGGAAATCAAAAATACCCGGCGGTCGAAAAATGCGCCTTGGGTTAACGAACGGCGACCGACCACCGCCGCAGCATTAGTGGCATGACCGAGCTCAGGCCGCGCCTGGGAGAAATCGACGGCGCGTTCCTCTATATGGACCAAAGCCTGTTCGGGCGTCGGGTTGCGCGGAGCCGATGCCAGCCTTCGGCAGCGCTCGTGCGCCGACATCTGTTGGGCATGCCGCAATTCCCGCTGTAGTTTCTTTAGCCCGGCCAGTCGCTCGGTCGGCAGCTGATCGAGATCGTACCAGCTGATTTGTTCATTGCAGGTGTTGTGCTCGGCGCCGAGAAACCAGGTATCGGACGGAATAGCGATGCCGCGTTCCGCCAACAGCTTACGTATTTCAGGGCGATTCGCCATCGCCGCAAACACCCTGGCATTCGGCCCGCCGTGCCGACCGCTACAAGCGCCGCAGTCGTAAGCCGCCAAATGCGGGTTGTTTTGGCTGATAGAACCGTGTCCCATCAGCACGACCAGTTCCGAGAAGCCATAGGTCAGGCCGGTATTGCGCAGGAACCCGGCAACCCGGTCGGCCTGCTCACTGTCGTTAAAACCCAATTTCGGGCGCTCCGGCGTGGACGCTTCCTCGGTAGAGCTAAACAACAATTGCGTTTTAACTTTGGGCGAAACCAGCCCGGCCAGGCCGGAAACCAGTCGTTGCTGCGGCTTGGGAAACAGCGCTTTAGCCAATAATCCGGCCAAGGTCACCGGCGCAATCGCGTCGATGACCGGGTGCGACAATAACAGATTACGCCGCAGGCCCTGGTGCAACTGATTGGCAAACCACCGGCTCAACTTAAGGCCGCGGTTGTGCTTGAGCAATGCCGAGTCGTTGCCGGGCCGGGGCACTTCCCGCACTTCATGCGCAGGCGTTACCACCACCGGACACAGCGGCGTTATCTTGCTGTCGTCCAGGCCCTTGTAATTCATCGCAACGCCGAAAAAACCGGCCGCGCCCAATGTTTCAACGGCGGGATTGAGCTCTTCAAGATGACGCCGGAAACCTTCTTCCCGGTCGTCCATGCAGAAGATGATCTGCGAATCGGGCCGTTGCCCGCGTCCGGCCCAGCGGCCGCGATCATGATTGGCGCGCACTGCCTGGAAAAAATTTTCCCGGTAGTGATGTTCGTAAGCAATCAGCCAGACCTTATTGCGTTCGGCCGGGGCGAATTCATCCAGAACGGCCAACATGGCTTGCAGATCTTTTGTATCCAGTTGTTGCAGGCCTGCGGCGTTAATCCCCAGATGCTGGCACAAGCGAAACAAACGCCAGCCGCTGTTATAGGGTACATGAGCGACTGCGGGCTGTTTGTCCGACATCGGACAACACTGCCAGGTCCAAATCAGGTCGGCAAGTTGCTGCCAGTCGCTGCGGTCGTAACGCTCGGAACCGGCATGCAAGGCCAGCGATTCCGCGCGGTGGGTCAGATATTCCGGCAAGCCGCCCTGATACAAGCGACTGCGCACCATAAATTCCGACAGGTTTTTGCGAAAATAGCTTTGGATTGAACTGAGCTTGGCTTCGATTTTCCAGGTGTCGCGGCAAATCTGGTTCAGCCACAGCCGGTCCAGAGTCAGGCGCATGGCCAGATAATCGGCCAGCGTCGGCGCCGCATCATTGGAGGTATGATAGTTGGGGTGATGCTGCCGCCAGTTGATCAGCCCCGACCAGCCGGGTATTTCCAGCGCCAGCCGGCGCAGATAACCCTCCCATTGCGCTTGCGGTATTTCCAGGTGCTCGAGTTGCAGGATGATGGCATCGACCGGGTCTTCGGGCAATTCGGCGATAATCTGCTGCCAGTCGCGTAACTCATGCAAAAAGGGGTTTGCGTCGTACTGCGCTGTTGCCCGCCAGGCCGCATAAAGCCCTAAGCGACTGCGCTCGGGCAACTGCCATGCCGCCACGCCTTCGTCCAGCCCTGATGCGCAAAAACGTATCAGCTGCGACCGGATAGCGTCTAGAATGTCGATGCCGCTCAATGCCAGAATAAAGCCCCGCACGCTGATGTTGCCGCCGACTTGGCCCAGCAGTTCATCCAGCGCCGCGCCTGCCTGCTGCCGCATTTGCCGATGCGTTGCGGGAACGGCTTCAGTCGCTCCCGCATTGATATGTTGCTGAACGTGTTCCAGCCAGTCTTCAGCCTGTTCCAGCGATAAATCCAGCATATTTTCCGGGTGTAAAGCCGCCTGCTCCAGCCCGAGCTTGGTTAAAATACTTTCCCATAAGTGCCGGATCGCATGACTGTCGTCGGCAAGCAAACCCCGGCGAACCGGCTCGGGCACATCGGCTTGCAGCGCATCCAGCGCCGCCAATTCTTCTATTTGCCAGTTCAACTGGCTAACGCTCAGCGCCTGCAAATCGAATAGCAGCGCAATGCGGTATATATCCTGACGGGTAATTGTCCGGTCTTTTAAGGCGCAAACGATTTGCCCGGCCTGTAAGTTCGGGTATTGCGCAAAGGCGGCGGACAGGTCGCTATCGCCAATACGGCCCTGCCGGTAAAAGTCCCGGTTTCGCGCTTCGGGAAGATAGCCGCAAATGCCGGTCAAGGCTTCGAATTCGGCCAGCGCATCGTCAAACGGCAGATGCTGGAAGCCATGCAAGGTGTTGTGATGCACGAAATCGAGGATCGGCGCTTGGCCGGGCAGGACGTGATCCAGATGGTTCAGCGCAGCGTTAATCCGCTCGCGCAATTTTAAAGAGGTCTCTTGCATCGCTAATCCTACAAAATCCGTTGACTGATCAGGCTGTTCATTTGGCTGATCGTGGCTGCCGACAAATCAAGCAGCGGCGCAGGCAGCAAACCGAAAAACACAATGCCCGTCACCAGTATTCCGGCGGCCGCGAATTCCGGCGCGCTCAAATCTTCAAGCTGCTGCATCGACGCCTTGGTCGGCCCGGTAAATAACAGGCTGATCGTGCGGATGGCATAAGCGGCCCCGATCAAGACGCTGACGCTGAAAAACACCATCAAACCCAAGCCTAAGGCGACGCTTGGCAACGCATAAAATCCGCCTATCAAAGCATGCATTTCAGCAATAAAACCGACCGAACCCGGCAGCCCCATCGCCGCCAGCAGGGTTAAAACCATGAACACGGAAAATCGCGGCATCGCCTGGGTCAGCGAACTGTAATCCTGAATGTTACGGGTATGGGTGCGCTCATACAGCAGCCCGACCAGCAGAAACAATGCCCCGGCAATCAGGCCGTGGGCGGTCATTTGCACAACTGCGCCGGTAATGCCCGCCTCATTCAAGGTCGCGATACCCTGTAAAACGATACCCATATGGCTGACCGACGCATAAGCAACCATGGCCTTAAGATCGCTTTGCCGCCAGGCTAAGACGCCGCCGTAAAGCATACCGAACAGGCCCAGGAAAATCAGGTAAGGCTGCAACAGTTTTGCCGCCTCCGGCAGCATCACCACCGCCCGGATCAGTCCGTAAGCGCCCATTTTCAGCAGGATGCCGGACAACAAAATACTGATTGGACTCGGTGCTTCGACATGCGCCAACGGCAGCCAGCCGTGCAGCGGGAAAATCGGTATCTTGACGCCAAAACCGATCACGAAACCGAGCAGCACCAAAACCTGCTCAAATCTGGGCATGTCTTGCGCCGCCTGATGCATCGACGACATCAAAGAGCCGCCGTGCTGAAGATCGTACTGGCTAACCGCCAGCAGGCTAATCAGCATAAAAACCGAACCGCCCATTGTGTACAGTACGAAATTAAGGCTGGCCGCATGCCGCCTCTTGCCGCCCCAACGGCCGATCAGGAAAAACAGCGGGATCAGGGTTACTTCCCAGAAGATATAGAACAATGCCCAGTCCTGAGCCAGGAATACGCCCAACATGCCGAATTCAAGCAGCAGTAGGCAAATATGGTAACCCTTGACGCTGCCGGACACGGTCAACGAGGCCAGCAATGCTATCGAGCTAAGCAAAGTCGCCAACACCAGCATCGGCATCGACAATCCGTCTACGCCCAACGCATAAGCGCTGCCCAATTTAGGGTTTAGCGGGAAGTATTCGTTAAACTGCAACTGGGCGTCGTGCGCGTTATAAATGTGCAACAGCCAGCAGACCAATAAAAAAGCGATAGCAGCGAACAGATGCGCGATGTAGCGGATTAGCCGGATATGCCGGCCGGGCGTTAAAGCCAGAAGCAAGGCCCCGGCAGCCGGAGTCCAGAGCAGTATGCTGAGTATCCCCATGATTTTAATGTTCCTTATGCTCTTTTATCTGATAGTTTCAGGGTTCGCAATTGTAAACTATAAATAGTTTTTTACCGATCATGGCCGATTTCAATAATCCAAGCGCCTGTTATTCCACGCACCAGTTTAACATTGCAACCTTTCAGTATCCTTTCAACGGCAATGCGCATGGCTTGCTCGCTGCAAGCTATGCGCACCTGACTATAAGAAGCCGAAGTTGATGAAGCGATATTGGAACTGCCCTCATCCCCAACCTTCTCGCTCAAGGGAGAAGGGGCCGGTACTTGTGTATAAAGACGAACGCAGAGCGTGGCAATGATGAGTTTATGTTTCGGGAAGTTATTACCTTATGCCCGAGCTTTGCGTCCCTTTATCAGCTGCGTTATCTATGTGTCATGGCCGACAAAACGACCGGCATGTCCCATCAAAAAACGAAGTTCCGCGTCAATAATGCTTCAAACTGCTCAACCGGCACCGGCTTGCTGAACAGATAACCCTGCATCTCATCGCAACCTTGTTCGCGCAGGAACGCCAGTTGCCCTGCCGTTTCCACGCCTTCGGCAATGGTTTGCAGGCCAAGGCCCTTGGCCAGGCTGATAATGGAGCTGACGATAGCCTTATCTTCCGGGTCGGTACTGATGTCGCGCACAAAGGACTGGTCGATCTTGAGTTTATATACCTTGAATTTCTTCAGATAGCTCAGTGAGGAATAACCGGTGCCGAAGTCATCGATCGACATGCGAACGCCGCGCTCGTGCAAATTGTTCATCACTGCGATGACGCCTTGCGGGTTGTGCATGGCCACGCCTTCGGTCAACTCCAGTTCCAGATACTCGGGCGGCAAGCCCTCTTCGTCGAGTATGCGCGTAACCAGCTCGGGCAAATCGGGATGGCGAAACTGCACCGCGGACAGGTTCACTGCCATAATCAACGGCCCGAAACCGTCGGCTATCCAGGCTTTTGCCTGCCGCACCGCGCATCTTAATACCCATTCGCCGATCGGCAGGATCAGCCCGCTGCCTTCCGCGACGGGAATAAATTCTGCCGGAGACACCATGCCCAATTCAGGGTGTTGCCAGCGCAACAAGGCCTCCGCCCCGATGATGCGTCCGTCGCGCATCGCCACTTGCGGCTGGTAATAGACGCGTAATTGGTTGCGCTCCAGCGCATGATGCAGCGCATTGACCAATTGCAGGTTGCGTGCCGAACGCTCTTGCATTTCCTGGGTAAAAAAACGGTAGCACTGGCGTCCTTCCTGTTTGGCGCGATACATGGCGGCATCGGCGCTTTTGGAGAGCGTTTCCAGGTCCACGCCATCGGCCGGATAAAGAGCAATGCCGATTGATGCGGTCAGGGCCAGGTCATAGAGCTCGATCCAATAAGACTCGGCGATGGCATCCAGTAATTTTTGCGCAACATGCGCGGCGCCGATGGCATCGACGCCGGGTAATAATAAAATGAATTCGTCCCCGCCCAAGCGCGTCACCGTGTCTTCCGTTCGCAGCACCAGGCGCAGGCGTTTTGCCAACTCAATCAACAGGGCATCGCCGATGCTATGACCGAGTGAGTCGTTGATGTCTTTGAAATGGTCGAGATCGAGAAACATCAAGGCCAGATGGCCGTTGCTGCGCTTCGCCAGGCTGAGCGCGTATTTAAGATGATCATTCAACTGGGTGCGGTTCGGTAATCCGGTCAGCGGATCGAAATTTGCCAGATAGTGGATGCGTTCCTCAATGCCCTTTTGCTCGGTTATATCTTCGTAAATACCCAATACGCCGATGGTTTCGTTCGCCTCGTTCTGAAGCGGCACTTTAGAGGTACGCAGCCAGATGTTGGTGCCATCGGGCCGGGTTTGCCGCTCTTCAAAGGCCAGCTTAGGCGTATTCGAATCCATGACCAGCCGGTCGTCGGCCCGGTAACTTTCCGCCTGTTCTTTCCAGGCCAACTGGTAATCGTCTTTGCCGACCACATCCTGTAGAACCGATTCGCCGGCGTCTTTGGCAAATGCAGGATTGCAGCCCAGGTAACGCAGCTCCCTATCTTTCCAGAAAATACGCATCGGCGCGGTGTCGATGATCATTTTAAGCAGGTGATGCGAATCTGCCAGCGCGCGCTCGGCATTCTGGCGGCGCGCCTCGCGCTCAAAGCTGTTCAGCGCATAGTCGATGTCCATCGCCATTTCAATCAGCAGGTCGCGTGCCGGTTGATCGAAGGCATTGATGTCGGCGGCGTATAGCGTAAAAACCCCAATGACTGCGCCGTTGCTGTGCAAGGGCAGCGCGGCCGAAGCCTTCCACCCGAACTTTGCACCGCGCTCGCGCCATTTTGCGGTGGCGGGATCATGCTGAAAATCCTGGCACCAAAACGGCTGATCTTTACGCATGGCGGTTCCGGTCGGGCCGCGTCCGGCCTCCTCGTTTGCATCAATCGAAATTTGAATCCCTTCCAGATATTCCGTGCCTTGGCCATAAGACGCAACCGGCTTAAGCTGTTTGCTTTGTTCGTCCAACAAACCTATCCATGCCATCTTCATCCCGCCGAAAGTCACCGCATCGCGGCAAATCTGCGGAAACAACTCTTGTTCGTTATTGCAGCGCACGATGGCTTGGTTGCACTGGCTTAAAGCGGCATAAAGCTGAGTCATGCGCTGGTTTACCGCTTCGGCTTCTTTGTGCAGGGCATCAAAGCGGGCAAGATCGAGCTGCGTTTCCGACAGCCAACCCAACACCGTGTTTTCCATGCCTCGCGCAACCGGAATGGCCGATGAAAAATCTCCGCGGCCTATGCAGATAATATGCGCGTACAACTCCCCCACCGACGTACCCAATGTGGCATACAAAGCCCGATAAACGCGCCACAACATGAATATCAACAGCAAGCCTGACGAAACGAACGTCATGCGCAATAGCGCGGCGGCATGCTCCGCGGCATGAACGCTATTCAGGGTGCGTTGCTCTATCAGCCGGTAAAACTCGCCGATCGGCTGCATGATTTCGGCCTTGGCTTGGTGATAGGCGGCGTCCTGCACCATCAGGCTTGCCTTCAGACGGTTGGCCTCGGTAACGTTAGCGGTTGATTCGACCAGCTTCATCGCGGCGAATTCAGTGGCGGTGAGCGCATCCGAATTGGCCTTGGCTTTTGCCAGTTTGGCAAATTCTTCCTCGGTAAAACCGGCTTGCCGCATCAGCTCCAGCAAGGCAATATTTTGCCCGCTGTCCGGCTGCGGCCGCCGGTCATCGCTCAGTACCAGATCCCAATAAATGTTGCGATAATTGACCGGGCGCGGCATCTTGCCGTCGCGGATGTCGAGAATTTCCTGAAAATGCCGTTTATAGAGAGGGTTGCCGGTGATGACATAACTGCGCACCGTACGCGTAAGGTCATCTGACGACTGACGTAATTCGTCAGCCAGCAAGAGGGATTGCAATCGAGACTCATGGGCGCGATCAATCTGCTTTTCCGAGCGGACGTATAGGGCAAAAAGAATCGCGAACAGGACAAACATGCCCAAGGTCAGCCAAAGACTGCGCGAAAATCGGGATAAGTTGGTAGGAGGCATTGTGTTTTTTCTTCTCTGTTCCTTGCGAATCGCCATAAGAAATAGCTCAATTGCTATTTAAACCGTCATATCGCGGCTAAAGCCGCTCCCACATAGCCTTCTTCACTCGACATTATAAATTTGACTGAGTACTCAGGATGAGGGCGGTTCAAATGTCGCTTTATCAACTTCGGCTTCTATGGTGTGGAGCGGGTTCAAGCACTTCAGCGGCTTTTCCCTGAAACCCTACTCTATATTCTGAATCTGTTCGCGCATCTGCTCGATCAGCACTTTCAGCTCGATGGCGATTTTAGTCATTTCCTTATCGGTCGATTTGGAACCCAAGGTATTGGCTTCACGATTCAATTCCTGCATTAAAAAATCCAGCCGTCTGCCGACCGGGTCTTTTTGCTTGAGCACCCGCAACACCTCAGTAATATGGGTTTCCAGTCTGTCGAGTTCTTCGGTGATGTCCAGTTTTTGAGCCAGCAGCACCAGTTCCTGCTCCAGCCGGTCGAAATCGGGTTGCGCGACCAGTTCGGTAATCCGGTCATTCAGTTTATTGCGAATCAACAACAACACTTCCGGCAGGCGTTTGCCCGCGGAAACGACAAAAACCAACATTTTTGCGCAGCGCTCTTCAATCAGGAGCTTAAGTTGAACGCCTTCTCTTTCCCGCGCCTCCAGCAGTTGCGCCAGGGTTTGATCGACCAGGCTTGCGATGCCCAGATTGAGTTGCTCCTTGTCAATATCCGGCTCCTGCTGGATGCCGGGAAATGCCAGCACATCGAGCGCCGAAAAGGACAAAGGCCCTATCATTTGCTGTTCTATGATAGAAGTCGCGGCAAGCAGCGTGGCGACGGCATCGGTATTAATGATAAAGTTTTGGCCGCTTTTAGCCTGTTTCTTGTAACTCAATGAACATTCGACTTTGCCTCGATTGATCTTGGCGGCGATGGCTGAGCGCAGTTCGGCTTCAACAAAACGCAGGCGGTCCGGCAGTCTTAAGCTAATGTCGCAGTAACGGTGATTGACGGAGCGCAATTCACAGCTTATGGTTAAGTCGCCGATTTCTATCTCGTTACCGGCAAACGCGGTCATGCTTCTAATCATTTTTCACCTATAATTGACGGGCTTCCAGTACAAACAAACGCACAATGGCTGAATACTACGATCCCCAGACTTATCCCAAAGAGTGGAATTATCTGCAAACCGGCACCATTATAGACCAGTATGTAATTGAGCGGGAGCTGGCGCACGGCGGCTTTAGTTCTGTTTATCTGGCCAGGCAAATAAAGGATCAGTTTCAGGTTGCCATTAAGGAATATCTGCCCCGAAAGTTTGCCCACCGAACCTGGAATAATGTGGTGGTCGCCAACAGCGAAGAAGCGGCGGCTTTATTTAAGCGCGGCCGGGTATTGTTCTTTGAAGAAGCCAAGGTGTTATCGACCTTAAAACACCCGAATATTGTCCAGGTGATCGGTTTTTTTAAAGCCAATTCCACCGTTTATATGGTGATGACTTACGATTACGGGGTTACGCTGGATAAGTTGCTAAACACTAAATCGCTGTCTGTTTCCGAAGATTTTTTCTTGTCCTTGTTCACCTCCTTATTGGCGGGACTGGGGCATATTCATAGCCAACAATTTATTCATCTGGATATTAAGCCCTCCAATATCCTGGTGCGGCCGGGCAATGATGCGTTGTTGCTGGATTTTGGCGCGATTCAGGGCTATCCGAAGTCGCACTTGGGCAAGCAAAGCAAGGTGTTGACCAAGGGTTACTCGCCGATAGAGCAGCATGACCTGAGCGCCCAGCTAGGCCCGTGGACGGATATTTATGCGGTGGGCGCGAGTATGCGCAATTGCCTGGAGAACAAAACCCCGGTTCCTGCACGGGACAGAATGCAACAGGACACGCTGGTTCCCGCAGTCAAGGCGTTTAAACGAAAATTCCCGGAACAT
>DAINRH010000110.1:0-1390 GCA_036741905.1 Methylobacter sp.
ATCGTCAATCAAATCGATCAGTTGCGGAAAAGCGTCGCGGAAAAAACCGCTGATGCGGGTCGTGACATCGATGCGCGGACGTTTTAGTTCATCCAAAGGAATGACTTCGACGCCGGTCAGGCGGCGGTTTTCGGCTTGCCATACCGGGCGCACGCCGAGCAGCGCCAGAATCTGCGCTACGTCGTCGCCGTGGGTGCGCATTGCGCTGGTGCCCCAGATGCTGATCGCGACGCTCTCGGGATAATCGCCGGTTTCGCGGACATAGCGCGACAGCACTTCGTGGGCAAGTTGCCGGCCAACGCGCCAGGCGGATTGGGACGGTACGCTGCGCGGATCGACCGAGTAAAAATTGCGTCCGGTCGGCAGGATGCTCGCCATGCCGCGTGTCGGCGAACCGCTGGGGCCGGCCGGCACATAGCCGCCGGACAGGCCGCGCAGCAGGTTGTCGATTTCGTCGGTGGCGCGGGCGAGGTTGGGGGCTAATTCGCGGCAGGCATAGTTCAGTATGCGTTTTACAGCTGTGAAATCATCGTTTCCACGCTCCGCGTGGGAATGCAGGCTCAACCGCTCTGCGGTTCGGGACGCCGGAGCGTCCACGACTGGGTTACCACGCAGAGCGTGGGAACCATAAATACGCGCGATAGCCTGGTCTATGGCGGATTCGGAATAATCATGCGCTTGCAATTCTTTGAATAGTTGTTTGCTTAATAATTCGATGGTTTCCAGTACGTCGGCATGAGTAGGCAAAGGCCGTCCGGCCAGTCGTTCAAGATCGCCATTTGCTTGATCCAATCGGCGGCCCTGATGTTCGAGCAGCGAGTCCATGCTCAGTCCAAATAGCCGCGCAATTTCTATAGGCAATCCGGGGATGTCCTGATTTGGCAAGCGGGTCAGCGAGACCAGCATATCTACCAGTTGCTCATTTTCCGGCGCTTGTCCGAGTATATGCAAGCCGTCGCGGATTTGCGCCGCGCCCAGTTCGCAAAGATAGCCGTCCAGATCCTCGATCAAATGCGCGACATCAGCGCCGGCCATTTTGCTCAGCAGTTCGGGCAGACTGTCTCCGGCAATTGCTCCCTGCATTGCTCTACCTCCTGCATCCATGCAGTCGTCGTGATGGTGATCGTCGTAGTGGTCATGATGATGTCCGTGATGGTGGTCATGGTGTTCTTCTCCATGATCGTGGTCATGTTCATCATGATCATGATGATGTTCGTCATGTCCATGAGCACAGTGATGATGGTCGTGATGCTCATGATCGTGGTGATGCTCGTGATGCTCGTGGTGATGTCCATGATGGTCATCATCGTGGTCATGGTCATGATGCAACAGCCTCGCCTGCAAGTCGGTATCCAGATTGGTTTCTTTGACCAAGTCCCAGATTTGTTGC
>DAINRH010000110.1:1460-11941 GCA_036741905.1 Methylobacter sp.
AACGACCGCATGGGCGCGGCGCTTGGCCTGCGCGCCTTCGCCGGGATCGTTGATGATGAACGGGTAAAACAACGGCATATCGGCCAACAGCGCATCGGGGAAACAGTTTTCCGACAAGCCTACGCCTTTGCCCGGCAGCCATTCGAGCGTGCCGTGCTTGCCGACATGCACGATGGCATCGGCCTTCCATTCGTCGCGCAGCCAGCGGTACAGCGCATAGTAATGGTGAGTAGGCGGCAAGTCGGGCTGGTGGTAAATCGCGTCGGGATCCATGCCGTAACCGCGCGGCGGCTGTAACGCGACGAAGCTGTTGCCTAACTCTATGCCTGCCAAGCCGAGATGGTCGTCATGCACATAAGCCTCGCCCGGCGCGGCTCCCCATTGCGCTGTCATTTTGTCCTGCATCTCAACGGGCAGGTCGTCAAACCATGCTTGATATTGCGCGGCCGATACGCGGCCGACGGCATGAGTTAACTGTTCGCTGGTCAGATAGGTATTGTCGTAAGCGCAACGGTCGATCAGTTCGTGGATCAGCGCGGTGCCGCTCTCCGGCAGCTTGCCGATGTTGTAACCGGCGGCTTGCATGGCTTGCAGAATCCGCATCAACGATGCAGGAGCATCCAGGCCGACCGCGTTGCCGATTTGCGAGGCTTTGCTGTTGGAATTGGTGAACACGAAGGCGATACGCTTATCGCTATTGTTCAGGCGTTTAAGCCTTGCAAAGCGTGAGGCGATTTGGGCAATGCGCGCGACGCGATCCGGCACGGGTTCGTATTCGATCAGTTCATTCGATGGGCCGGAGGCTTTCGTCTTGAACGACAGCGGTACGGTGATGATGCGCCCGTCGAATTCCGGCAATACCACATTCATTGCCGCATCCAGCGGGTTCAGGCCGCGCGCCGATTGCTCCCATTGATGCTGCATCATGCCGCTGGTGATGGCTTGCAGCACGGGCACATCGAGTTGTTCCAGCACGGACACCGACCAGCCTGCGGGCGTGGCTCCGCCGGGAGTGATTTCGCCCATCGCAAAGGCGGTGGTGTTGATCAGCACGTCGATATGAGCGCCTTGTTCGCCGCTGAAATAGCGTAGCGCTGTCGGCATAGCATCATCGCTATGGCCAGCGCGTAATGACGAGGTGAACACGGGCAGTACGTTCAGCCCGTGTTTTTCCAACGCGTCAACTAAAGCATCGATAAAGCGCGTGTTGCCGCTCATCCAGTGGGCGCGGTAAAACACGATGCCCACGCTGCCCCGATCCGGCGCTCGCAGGGCAAGCCAATCGTTTATGCTCGCATCTTGGGATAAATCGGGGTGATAAATGCCGTGTTCCGGCAAATCGACAGCCGGTTCAAAACCGAAGCCGGTCAGCAAAAAATGATCGGAAAGGTAGCGCAGCAGTTGCGCCGTATTGACGCTGCCGCCCGCCTGGAAGTAGGCCTGTACCTGATGCAGCACGTCGGATGATACGGTGGATGCGGCGGCCAATTCGGGGTCAGGCTCGCCGGTGCCGCTGATCGCGATTAAGTGCAATCCTTGTTTTTTGGTGCGGCGCAGCAGATCGGTAAAGCCGGGTACGCTACCGAGACGGCCCAGTACGCGCAGCACGATGATATTGGCCGAAGCAAGCTGATGCTCCAACAACCCGGCCATTTGCGCGTCGCTTTCCAATGCTTGCAAGTTAATGCCGGTGACCTCCGGAAAACCTTCCGGCATTTGCGCCTGTGCGCTGTGCAGCACCATCAGGTCGTTGGGCGCATGGGTCAGCAACGCTATAGGCTTGTTCATATCAGGCATCGCCGATGCCCAAGCGGTGGAAAACGTGTTCGCTGACTTCGACGTCATTTTCCAGGTGTTCGCTGACGATGCGCTCCAGCACCGACTCGTCGGTACAGGAATACCAGACGCCTTCGGGGTAAACGACCAGGATCGGGCCGTTTTTGCAGACGGCAAAACAGTTTGAGCGGGTGCGTTTTACTTTGAGTTGGGGGCGGGCGTCGATTTTTTGGCCCAGCTGTTGAAACGCCTCTTCGTTGTTGCCGGAGCAGCGCGGGCCGATGCACATCAATACGTGTTTGTTGTGGGTTCTCATGACTGTTTTTTGTAAAACCGCCCCATCAAGCCGCCGATAGCCAGCCAAAAGACAGCATTGGCAAATACAGCAGCTATTATAAAAGCCTGCGCCAATTCGGCAGGCGCGGCGCTGCCGTGAGCTTCCGGCTGCGGCGCGCTGATTAAATGCGGCGCTGCGAGCAACACCACGCCGAAAAACTGGTTGGTTTTGGTAAGGGCGAAAGCCAGCAGCGACAGGCCGAAACCGGTATCGAGCACCGTTATCAACCACCAACTTTGCCGGTCCGCCAGTTTGGCCGCTTCGGTGCCGGGCACTTCCGGCGGCAATCCTAACGACGGCGCGACGAAAAAAGTCAGGTAGCCCGCCAATCCCCACAATAATCCCATGCGCCAACTGCGGGGGCGACCGCGCAAGCACATGACCGAACCAAGCAACAGCGCAAAACCCACGCCCAGGCTGATATTGGCTACTGCGGTAAAAAACGTCCGTTCCCAACCGTTTTCAGGCTGCCAGTCGTGGTGCTCGTGGCTGCTTTCCGTATTGGCAACGACCGCTGCTTCCTCGAACACTTCGGCCTGGAGCAGGGTTGGGATGACTTGGATTTGTTGAACGGCGGTTAATAACAAACCGGCCAGTAAGCCCGTCCAGAGAGCCGCAACAACAAGCTCTCTGAAGGTAGTCAGATTAAACATTAATGACACGGAAAGCTGGCGGAATGCCGTCCGTCATGGGCAGCGTTATGCAGTTGCGAGGTTTCGGCGAAACCGGCGGCATACAGCAGCGCCAAGCCAAACATGCCAGCCAGCATAGCGGGCAGGATTTTGTCTTTTAAGACTTCGGAACGAGCCGGTGTTTGGGCGTTATCGAGCAAAACAGGTGTTGATGACATGTGTTTTCTCCTGATTAAAGAGACAGCAAAGCCGGGAACGTTGCCGGCGGAAATAATCTGTACAGGGAGAAAATGCAGGACGGACGCGAAGGAGAGCAATCCATCTGGGCGCCCTCCGCGCACAAATTCGATTATCGCTTCAGGCCGGTCTCCGGGCTGACAAGGTGAAAGTCGATGTTTGAACTTTCAAGGTTAGCGCCTTCCCATGCTTGACACAGTGGCGTTTGCAAACCTTTTACTTGTTTACCGTTGCGGGGGCAGCGTAGGCTTTGTTGGCTATTTCTTAAGCGAACTCACCGACTTCCCGTTTCAATTCTGCGGACGATAGTCCATGAATACCTAAAGCAAGTCATACCGGGTTAGTATATTCACTCGATAAAAAACTAGCAAGTTTGCGGCATTGCCGGTTAAGGCGGCAGGTTGTTGTCTTTGCCGGTAGCGGCTGACAATGCAGATCATTGAGTTATTGCCTTGTTTCGATGCCGACCAATATTTCGCTTCAAGCGGGGCGTCATGACCCTATGCGTCCGATGTTACGCGGGTTCCCAAGCTCCAGAGATTGTGAAAGTATTATCCAAATCAGTTTAAGAGCCTATTCACCACGAAGGATACAAAGAAAAATAATGACTTTTAATTCAATGCATTGAAAACTTCGTGTCCTTCGTGTCCTTCGTGTCCTTCGTGTCCTTCGTGGTGAACGCTTTGATTTTGTTGCGGCTGGACGGGGTTTGCAACCCCGTCCGAAACGTTTGAAGGATGAAGATATGGCTGTAGTTGTCGAAAACGGTAGGGACGTGGGTACAATCCCCGTCCCGCTCGCCCCTAAAAATTCCGCTTGCCCGATGCTCCGATTAGCTACACCGCTTCAGAAACAAAATAATGATTTTTGAACCGGACGAGGTGGTCATGACAGTTTCAAGCCTGTAAAATAAAAACTACTGCAAAAAATTAAAGGTAATTTTTTGGCGCAATTTTTTTAACAACAATTTTAAGTTACGGAATAATTTATGTGTTTTAGTGCTGATATGTCTCTTGGCCTGGGTCTGGCTGGACTGGCCGCATCGAGTGTTACTTTCCTCGATAAAAACGAGCCGCTGTGGGTTCGGGTTGCCCGGTCTTACGCCATTTTTCATTTTTCCCTGATGGAATTTATTCAGTATTTCGCTTATCCGGTTGCGGATCAGTGCGGTTACGGCAGCAATCAATGGTTGAGCGAGCTGTCGACCTACCATATCAGCTTGCAGGCGCTGGCGATCATGCCCGCGTTGGCGACTTATTCATCCGATAAAACCGCGCTGAAAAAGGCGACTATTATCGGCGTAATGCTCAGTTCGTCATTTCTGGTTTTCAGCTTCTTGCCTAAAGAATGGCAACTATCCGACATTGCGCCGAATTTTATCGGCAATATGATTTCGTGCTTGTTTATGGGCAAATACCATATCGGCTACCACATCTCCAGCGCCTTTGGCTTACTGGTTACCTGGGGGTCGTTATTCGGTTTGGCGGTCAGCGGTTTTGTCTGGAAAGATAATTGGCGCATCGCCAGCTATCATTTCGGCATGGCGATTATGACCTTGTTTATGCCCCAGTGGATGTTCGGCGTGTCAACCGGCGAAGCGGCGGCGATGTACTGTTTTTATTCGATACCGATTACGGTCAGTTTTATGCCGCACTTTAAGAGATTCTTTACTGCTCAAACCGCAATGGATCAGCGCGAATATGCCTGACAGTTGGGAAAGAGCGGTTTGACGGTCTGCTTGGATATGCTGGCGCTAAAAAGCAGTCTTGCTCGTTTTTAGCATGTTTTTTGCCAAGGATTTTATTGAAACTGCTGAGGGACTTATTTTTGCGGTAGTGGAACAGGGTCTGGAAGGCGGTAAGGCGCTGTGTTTTTTACGCTATGTATTGACGCCTTCCGGCTGGAAAAAAGTTGCGACTGAGCAAGCCAATCGTCTTCTGCAACAACAGTATCCCGATTATCTGCATTACTCCCCGGTTTTGGATGCCCATTTGCATGCGGTCGCCGTAGACCGTATCGTCAAACATCACCAGCCTCAACACCGATTGCAACAACTCATGCAGGCCGCCCGGCATGATGCTGTCGAGCGGGATGTGTTCAGGTTGTGCGAATTACTTGGGCAACACGGCTTGGATTTGGCGCAAACCGGCGTGACGGGTTCGATTCTGGTCGGCGTGCAAAACCCAGGCTCGGATATTGATCTGGTCTGTTACGGCAGGGAAATTTTTCACCAATGCCGGACCATTACCCGCAAACTTATCGAACAGGGACATTTGCAGGCTTTGAACGATCAGGATTGGCAACAATCTTACGATCGCCGTTCGTGCGATTTGAGTTTCGACGACTATGTTTGGCATGAGCGGCGCAAATGCAACAAGGCGGTGATTAACGGGCGGAAATTCGATTTGAATTTTATCGATCATAGCGCAAGACCCGAGGTCGTTGCGTATCAAAAATGCGGGGCTATTACCTTGCAGTGCCGGGTGATTGATGATGCTCGCGGGTTCGATTATCCAGCTGAATTCAAGATAGACCATCAGCAGATCGGTTCTATCGTCAGCTTTACGGCGACTTATACGGGACAGGCTGTCAACGGCGAGAGGGTGGCGGTGTCAGGTATGCTGGAACAATCGGAGTTTGGCGTTAAGCGGATCGTGGTCGGTTCCAGTCGTGAAGCGCATGGGGAATATATCAAGGTTATCCAGTGATTAAGTTGGCTGATTTTTCGGCGGTTATATTCGATATGGACGGCCTGGTTTTGGATACCGAGAGTACCTATATTATCGCCTGGCAGCAGGCTGCAAGCGCGATGGGCTATGATTTTTCGGATGATTTTTGCGGCTCTCTGTCAGGGCTGCATTATCAGGATGTCGAGCTGAAGTGGATCGACTATTGCGGCGCCGAATTCGATCTGCGCGCCTTTAAGCGGTTGAGCGGCGATTGCTGGCGCGACCATGTTGATGTCCACGGCATAACAATCAAACACGGCTTTAGCGAATTGCTGGCATTGCTGGTTCGGCAAAAAATCCCTTATTGCTTGGCGACTAACAGCCGAATGATAAATGCACGGGAATGTCTTGAGCTGGCGGGGATAAAAGAGGTTTTTTCAACCATCATCGCCCGCGATCAGGTTCAGCAGGGCAAGCCGGAGCCGGATATTTTTTTAAAAGCCGCCGAAGCGTTGCAAGTGGACATCGGCCGGTGTCTGGTGCTTGAAGATTCTCATGCCGGTATCGTGGCGGCATCCAGAGCGGGAGCTGTTTCGGTGTTTATACCGTCGACGGAGCAGGTCGATCCGTTGACAGTTGAACGGTGCGATTTGACGGTCAGCGATTTGGCTCAGTTAACCATTATGCTGAGCCAATAAATTAACTGATTAATTAATTCACCACGAAGACACGAAGTTCACGAAGAAAATCCAAAGTAAAAAACTTCGTGTCTTCGTGGTGATATGCCGTTCAGATGGGTATCAAGCTTCCACACCTTAGCTCGCAGCCGCTAGGCCGATCATGTATACTTCCAGAAATTTTTGCAGCACAAATACAGCCATAACCCTTGATAGTTCAACATTCTAAAGTCTCAGTCATTGCTCCCGCCAGATTACACATGGGGTTTATCGATTTAAGCGGATCCTTAGGCCGACATTTCGGCAGCATCGGCGTTGCACTTAATGAAATCAGCACCCGTCTGTCGGTCACCGGCGCCGGGCAACTCGCTATTACCGGTCCCGCCGCACAGCGGGCGGAAAAGTGCGTGTCCATGTTGTGCGAGACGCTGCACGTATCCGACCGGCTCAATATCGCCATTGAAGCCGCGATTCCGGAGCATGTCGGTTTGGGCTCGGGTACGCAAATGTCGCTGGCAATCGGCGCGGCGCTTAATGAGTTTTACGGCTTGGGGCTTAGCGTGCGCGACATCGCCGCCATGACTGACCGGGGCTTGCGTTCCGGCATCGGCATCGGCGTTTTTGAACAGGGCGGCCTGGTTGTCGATGGCGGTCGCGGCGAAAAAACCATTACGCCGCCGGTGCTGGCGCATATGGATGTACCGGACGATTGGCGGTTTATTCTGGTGTTCGATCAGCGCGGTCAAGGCCTGCACGGTCAGCAGGAAATACAGGCTTTTAAAGAGCTGCCGCCGTTTCCCCGGCAGGAGGCCGCGCGGTTGTGCTATCTATTGCTGATGCAGGGTCTGCCTGCGGCGGCCGAAAACGACATTATTAAATTCGGCGATGTGATTAGCCAATTGCAGCGTTCGGTCGGCGAACATTTCTCCTCGGCTCAGGGCGGCGTTTTTACCAGTCCGGAAGTTGCAGAGGCAATGCAATGGCTGGAGCGGCAAGGTGCGGTGGCTATCGGTCAAACTTCATGGGGACCGACCGGATTTTGCGCTATTGATGGGGTGGCGTTGGCTGAATCAATCGCCGATCAGGCCAGACAAGCATTTGTGCATTTCGATAAGTTGAGTTTTGTTGTCGCCAGTGCGCGGAATAGCGGGGGGGATGTTTTTGTTGGCTAGGGTGTAGCATGGAAACGATATTGATAGTCGCCGGCTCAGGGCGCATGCTGGCGCAGGCTGCAAAACACGCGGGCTTAAAGCCTTTGATCATTGACCTGTTTGCCGATCTTGATATGCAAGATTATGCGGAAGATTTCCGTCAGGTTGCATCATTAGCCGAGCCGGACTTGGCGCCCGCTGTCGACTACTTTATCGAACGTTACGCCGTAGCCCATGTCGTTTACGGCAGCGGCTTTGAGTGTTATCCGGAAAGCCTGCATTACCTGAAGCGCCGCTTGATTGTGCTGGGCAACGATCCCGATGCCTTTGCAAGACAACTGGATAAACCGGCGTTTTTTTCAACGCTGGATGCGCTAAATATTCCCCATCCCGATGTTATTTTTAGCGCGCCCGGTTGTGCAGATGGCTGGCTGATTAAGCCTATGCAAGGGCAGGGCGGGGTCGGGATACGACGTTACGATGGCTGTGCGATTGATAATTCGGTTTACTGGCAAAGATTTCAAGCCGGTACGACGTATTCGGCGCTGTTCTTGGCTGACGGACAGCAGGTGCAAATCATCGGTTTTAACAGGCAATGGTCTGTTGCATTAAGCGAAACGCAGGCGTTTGTTTTTTCAGGGGTAATCAATAACGCCGAGCTGTCGGACACGCAGCAAGCGCTGATAAGGGATTGGTTAAAACGAATGGTTCCGGTTTTTGAATTGAAAGGCTTAAATTCGCTGGATTTTATTCATGAGGACGATTGCAGTTACGTTTTGGAAATCAATCCGCGGCCTTCAGCCAGTATGCAGTTATACGATCGGGATTTGCTGGGCGGGCATATTCAAGCCTGTATAGGGACGACTTTAGTTGCCTGGTTGCCGTCGTCTCAGCAAACCGGCTATCAAGTCGTTTATGCCGAGCGTGATTTAATTATTCCCGATCATTTTGAATGGCCGCCTTGGTGCATGGATTTGCCCAAACCCGGCAATATGTGTCGCGCAGGGCAGCCATTGTGCAGTATTATTGCGCACCAAAAAAACGCACAGTCTGTAGTGGAACAGCTGCTGACTAAACAACAACTTATTATTAATAAACTAGAAGGTTCTGATCGACATGGAATATACAGCCAGCGTTAACAAATTGACCCAGCCCTTGGTGCGGCATTTACTCGATAATGCCGATAAATTACGTTTAGGCGTGGAAACGTTAGCCAATGGCTGCACCATCATCGACGCGGGCATCAAAGTACCGGGCGGAATCGAGGCGGGGCGCATTATTGCGGAAATCTGCCTGGGCGGCATGGGCACTGTCACCATCAGTCACAGCCCTTATACGACCAACTGGCCGTTATCGGTCAACGTTCATACCGGCAACCCGGTTTTGGGCTGTTTGGGTAGTCAATATGCTGGCTGGAGTTTGTCTCATGAGAAATATTACGCACTCGGCTCAGGCCCTGCTCGCGCAATGGCAACCAAGTTGAAAGACGGCAAGCAGGAGCCGGTTGAAGAGTTGTACAAGGAACTGGAGTATCAGGACAGCAACGATTCCACTGTGTTAGTGATTGAAAACGATGCGGTGCCGCCGGTTGAAATCGTCGAAAAAGTCGCCGCCGCCTGCAAGGTCGATCCATCCAAGCTGACCATTATCGTCACTCCGACTAGCAGTTTGGCCGGTGGCGTACAAGTGGTTGCACGGGTGCTTGAAGTGGCTATGCATAAGGCTCATGCCTTGCATTTTCCATTGGAAAATATCATTGACGGCAGCGGCAGTGCGCCGATCTGTCCTCCGCACCCGAATTTTGTCAAAGCCATGGGGCGCACTAACGACGCAATTTTGTTTGCCGGTCAGGTGCATATCTTTGTCAAAGGCAGCGATGAAGCGGCAGAAAAACTGGCTAAAGAACTGCCCAGTTCAACGTCTAAAGATTACGGCAAACCGTTTGCGGACATCTTCAAACAGTACGAATACGACTTCTTTAAAATCGACGCGATGCTGTTCAGTCCGGCCAGTGTTATTGTGACCGCGGTTGAATCGGGTAAAAGTTTCCGCGCAGGCAAGTTGGATAATACGTTGTTGGATCTGTCGTTTGGGGCGTACGACTGCAAGGATGCAGGAGATAGAGCAACGCAGGAGCAGTTGCCGAGAGCGTAGGCGTGGGTCGAATAGCGATTTTTACCGATGATCCCGGCTGGCATGGCAAACAGTTAAGCTTGGCCTTTGCCGGTCGCGGCTATAGCAGTGATTACGTTTCGCTGACAGAATGCCGGTTTGCAATCGAACCCGGCAAGCAGCCGATCTTTATGCCGGGTTTTGAACACGCGCTTCCCGATGCGGCTTTTGTACGCGGCGTGCCCGGCGGTTCGCTTGAGGAAGTCGTGTTGTACCTGGATTTTCTGCATGCGTTAAAGGCGATGGGGATTCCCGTCTACAATGACGGACATGCGGTCGAGCGCAGTGTCGATAAGGCCATGACCAGTTTTTTGCTGCACCATGCAGGGCTTCCGACGCCGATGACCTGGGTGCTGCGTGACCGTGACGAAGCGTTGAGGATTGCAGAAGCTGAATTAAAACAGGGTCATTTGTTGATCAGCAAGCCCTTGTTCGGTTCGCAGGGCGAAGGCATACGCCGTATTGAAAAAACGACGGACTTGTTTTGGCTGACCGGCAGTCACGGTGTTTATTATCTGCAACGTTTTGTTCATTGCGAAGGCGAGGGGTTTTCAGATCACCGTGTGTTTGTGATTAACGGCCGTGCGGTTGCGGCAATGCGCAGACGCGGAAAATTCTGGCTTAATAACGTTGCTCGCGGCGCGAGTTGCGAACTGATTGATTTGGAGCCGGAAATGGTCGATTTGGCCGTTAAAGCGACGACTGCGTTAGCGATGGATTATGCCGGCGTCGATATTATTCGGGATAGGGAAGGGCGTTGCACGATCATTGAAGTCAACAGCATACCGGCATGGAAAGGATTGGAAAGCGTTTGCGATGTCAATATTGCC
>DAINRH010000110.1:12004-13085 GCA_036741905.1 Methylobacter sp.
GGTTGACGTGCAGGCATTTAAGCCCGGCAATGTCAGTGTTTATGCGGATGGTCATGATATGACCGTGGCCGACTTTAGAGTCAGCGCCAAGGTCAGCGCGGAGCCTCTTTGCAATCCCGATTACTCATTGGGCGAGAAAATTTATTACGCCGTCAAGGCAACGCGCGAGGCGGTAGGTTGCAATACCAATCTAGGCATTATTTTGCTGTGTGCGCCATTGATTCAGGCTATCAGTCGCAAGGATCCGGAATTAACCTTAAGGCAGGCGGTCGGCAAGGTTATTAGCGATACAACGGTAGAAGATGCCGATTGGGTTTTTAAGGCCATAACGTTAGCATCGCCGGGCGGTTTGGGCGGCTCTGACGAACAGGATGTCCATGAAAAAGCCTCGGTTACCTTGACTGAAGCGATGAAAATGGCCGGAGCAAAAGATCGTGTTGCACTCCAATACGCAACTGATTATCACGATATTTTTAATTTCCTACTTTTAAGGTATAATATTGGACTTGATCGGTGGAGTGACAGGAATTGGGCTGCGGTATTAGTGTATGCTGATGTGCTGAGCCAATTTCCGGATAGTCATATCGAAAGGAAATACGGAGATCAGTACTCTGAGATGATAGCTACCAAAATGGCTCAGCTCAGTGAGGAGCTGTCTAAAACTGATAATCCTGCGCAAATAAAGCCATTGCTTTTTTGTCTGGATCAGGAGCTTAAGATTTATGGTATAAATCCGGGTACTACAGCCGACATGATTGTGGCGACAGTATTAACGGCATTTTTAGAGGATCTTAATCAGTAACAATACTGTTACTAATAGGGCTTCAAAAGGAATTTGTTAAAAACAAATAAGGGGACATTAACAATGTCGATAGTAGATTCAATTTTTTCATTTTTTTCTTCACAGGGGACAGTAAGCATGGCTAAGATTAATAAATTATGCGTTGGCGAATCTTTAGTTGGTGAAGGCAACGAAGTTGCTCACATCGATTTGATGGTTGGACCACGTGGTTCAGCTGCTGAAACAGCATTCGCAAACTGCTTAACAAACAACAAAGACGGCTTTTCAAGCTTATTGGCT
>DAINRH010000111.1:0-7016 GCA_036741905.1 Methylobacter sp.
ATAGTCATTAAAACCAACAGCGCCGCCGTTACCGCGTTAAAGGTGAGTACTTTGTCGGGCCGGATTTTTTGCATGACCGCCGCGCCGATAAATCGCCCGACCATCGCGCCGCCCCAATAAAACGACACATACTTTCCGGCCTCTTGTTCCGCCAACCCGGCAATGTCGGGCTCGCCGAGAAAATTGATCAAAAAACTGCCGATCGATACTTCACCGCCGACATAAACAAAAATGCCGATTGCGCCCAAGACCAGATGCTTGTGGCTCCAGGCGCTCTGATGAACATCCTCTTCGCCGTCTGAAAGCCGCACGTCGGCCGCTGCAATCTTGGGCAATTTGATCAGCGCAAACAGCACCGCAATAAAAAATAAAACCGCGGCAAGCAACAAGTAAGGAACTTGCACAGCGGCAGCTTGCGCCGCTTGGTAAACCGACAATTCGTCAGCGTTCAGCAGCTTGATTTCATCCGCCGTTTTAACGGCAGTGGCAAGGATAAATAACGCGCCGAAATAAGGAGCGATAGTCGTACCCAGCGAATTAAACGCCTGAGTCAGGGTCAATCGGCTGGACGCGGTTGCCGGATTGCCTAATATGGCGACATACGGATTTGCGGCGACCTGCAACAAGGTAATACCAGACGCCAACACAAAAAAAGCCGCCAGAAATAACGGGTAAGAATGCGAACTTGCGGCCGGATAAAACAGTAAACAGCCGATGCCCGCTATGGATAACCCGGCGATGATGCCGCCTTTGTAAGCGATTTTTTCGACCAAATAGCCGCTGGGAACGGAAACGACAAAATAAGCGGTAAAAAAGCAAAATTGCACCAACATTGCCTGGGTGTAATTCAGGGTGAAGACCGCTTTCAAATGCGGAATCAAAATATCGTTCAAACAGGTTATAAAACCCCAGATAAAAAACAGCGAAGTTAATATTGTTAACGATCCTAAATAAGGATTTTTCTCGGAACTACCGGTCGGGTCGGCTGCGTTGATCATAATTTTATTGGGTTATGCGGGTAAGATGATATTTACCATCTTAGCGCAGTAAAATTTTTAACTGGCGTAATGGAGGCGTCCGAAATGAACAATAGTGTAATTAATCATGGGTAAACCCCCGGCTCTGCCGCTTACACATGTAGGTTTTTTTTAAAAAAGTATAACGAGACATAGCGTTACGGTAAATTGATGAGTGTCAAGCTATCCACGCAAGCGATGAAGATGTCCTATACAGTTCTGTCACTGTTCCGAGAGGATTACTACCCTTGAGACAACAAAATGTGTTGCCTGAAGTCATTCATGTCTTGATTGTCAACACGATCGTAAATAGCTTCAACCGCCAGCGTAAAGCCAATTGATTCAAACGTAACTGAATCCCCCAGAAAAAAATATTCAGATTGCCAATGGTTACTTCTACGCAGCACTTGCACGGAAACAATATCCTGTTCTATCAATACATATTCTTGTACAGAAGGTAAGTTAATGTATTGAATGAGTTTTGTTGTAAGATCGCGTTTTCTGGTCGAATTAGATAACACCTCAACAATAATCACAGGCGATGTTGAGAAATAATCATTGCCTGCCATTTTGTTGCAGTCCACCAGAACATCGGGATAAAAGAAGTTTTTACCTAGTTTTACTTTCATGTCGGCCATGAACGTGGCGCAGGGGGTGCCTTCCAGATGATTACCGAATTTACGAGCGATGTTAGCCGAAATACAATTATGGTTAAATCCGGCCCCTGCCATCGCATAAATCTGACCGTCGATATACTCGCGCTTGGTCTCCGATGTCAGTTCGCTTTTTAGGTACTCTTCTTCGGACAAGAAAGCACTTTCAGGTTGATGAGATTGGGCCATGGCAATGTTCTCCGGTAGATCAGTCTGTTTTATTACAGAGTTCATGTTGATTACCTTGTATTGTCATTAAAAAACACCGGGAAAACAAGCCCGGCAGGGAGTCGTTTTCCCTGGTGGGCTAAGATCGGAATTCTGATGGCAATAACCACACGCCATCAATCAACGCCGTAAAAGGGATATGCTTTGACTGAAGCTGAGTGCCATTGCTGACAAGCCCAGTTCGCTGTGATTCAACCGTAATATGCACCCTGAGCATTGTGAAGTATTCGATTGCGAATAGATCCACTAACGGTTAAAAAGCGATAAAAAACAAATCCATCGTACCTCGTCAGAATTTGCCTGCCATCTGCGCCTTAAGTTCTACAGCGGCCATCGCGTAGCCGCCATCGTTACCGTCGACGAAATGCACATGTCCACCCTCTTCAAGTCGCCTCAAAAAACAGGTCATTAGCGCAGTGGGCGAAGCATGCAACCCAAAGTAAATCGTTCCGGCGGCCCGCTCGCGTTCGAGTAAAGCGCGTATAGCCTTCTGCATCTCAGCTGAGCAGTCAATGACCATGCGTAGCGTTTCATCAAATTTCCTGAAATCGGAATGAGCCGGCAACGAATCGATATATTTGTCGATGTCTATATTCGCAAACTTGAATTTCAGCAAACGAAGGATGCGCACCAGGATCATTTCAGCAGCGATTTTGCAAATAGCGAGAAAAAAATAACGCGGCCCTTGGATACGCGCCTCAGCCCGCGCCGCCCGCCAGATACGTTCGGCGCTAAGCCGGCGTATCTTGATCGGATTGGCCTCGGGCGCTTCGAGATCGACTATCTTTTCGATCTCGGCAAGCAGCCGATGCAAGGTCGCCAGCGCCTGTTCGCCCTTCTCGCAGGGACGCACGAGAATCGACAGCATAGCGCCGCGTGCGCTCTTTAACGGCGCCCAGCGGCAGGAAAGCCCTTTGATAGCATCGGTCTGATCGTGATATGCATGCTCGGCGATAACGCCGCGCCCGGACTTGACCCACTTTTCTGCCGATGAGAGCCCTTCGCCGCTAAAAAAGGCGATTGAGGGGCCGCCGGGTAACATAAAACGAGCAACGCTGATCGGAGTCCCGGCCGCAATAAGTTCGCTATGCTCAATCAAGCCGGTGACAAGTTTGAGTCCGAACGCCTCGAAGACATGGGCGCGAGCGGCGCTGAGCACGCGCTCGATCTCCGCTCGTCGTTCGCCCGGCACCAACGCAGTGGCGCCATCGCCGCCGAACACAAACGGAAAATCGGTACTGCCCAGAATATTGGCCAATGCCACGATGGTCGTCGCGCCCGCCATATTGACCCATTTGTAATGACCGGCTTTGATAGCGTCGGTCGAGCCGCGCACATCGCTGATCACCACCAGCCAATCGCCAGGGGCTTGCCGATAAAGCTCGGGGCGGGTGAAGTCGATGAAATCGGTGAAAGGTTTCAGTTCAGTGTAGAAGTTAAGCATAGACATATCAGTCGCGTAGATTGGATACATAGCTCCCACGCTCCAGCGTGGGAATTCAGTTCGTAACGCTCCAGCGTTACGAAATACCACCAGCAGAAAACACCTCGACCGCACAAAGTTCCGGGACGCTGGAGCGTCTACTACTGCATTCCCACGCCGGAGCGTGGGAACGATAAAATCTAATTATGCGACAGGAATTATCCCTCTAACAACGCCAAATAATCCTCTTCATTAATAACCCGCACACCCTTTTCCGTGGCGGCGGCGATTTTTGCTGCACCCACATCGGAACCGGTAACCAGGAAATCCGTCTTCCCGGTAACCGATGCGCCCACTTTTGCGCCCAAACGCTTGGCTTCCTTGCTCATATCATCGCGCTTGCCGTGAATCATGGTACCGGTAAAAACGATGGTTTTACCGGAAATCGAGCTGATGTTTTGCTGCTGCTCAGCGCTTAACGGCGTTTGAATTAAGTTAAAACCCAGCTGGTAGATTTGCATAAAATCGGCTTTGATTTTTGCCAGACATTCGACCACCGCAGCGCCGGTTTTATCGGCAAAACCTTCGATATTGATTACGTCTTCAACAGTCAAATTAAATATATCCAGCAGATGATGATGTTGCAGCAGGCGTTCGCAGTTACCCAGCCCCATCCGGTGAATGCCGAAAGCGCCCAGAAAACGCCAATCGTCTATGGCTTCGGTTCGGCTGCGTTGCAATTGGTCCATCAGGTTTTGCGCGGTTTTGTCGCCAAAGCCCATGTCCTGCAATTGCTTCATGTCCAGCTGGTAAACGGAATAAACCGAGTTGACGCCGCAAGCGTGGAGTTTTTCGACGGTTTTTTGCCCGAAACCGTCGACATTCGCCAGGGTCTTGAAAAAATGCTCGATGGTGTTTTCAATTTGCGCGGGGC
The DNA here is from genome assembly GCA_036741905.1 of Methylobacter sp. Taxonomy (GTDB): domain Bacteria; phylum Pseudomonadota; class Gammaproteobacteria; order Methylococcales; family Methylomonadaceae; genus Methylobacter_A. The sequence continues at coordinate 4,255 of DAINRH010000111.1, forward strand.
ATTTTGTGGTGTTCAGGCAATAAAGGTAATCGTTGTCCCAAACCAGTTCGCTGCCGCAACTAGGGCAATGTTCGGGGATTTGCGGTGTTGCTGAAGTAATGACACGCTCGATTTTGGGTATCACCAAACCCGAGCGCGTTAACTCGATCAGCGTTCCCTCACCGATACCCAGCTCCTTGACCATGCCGTAATGATGCGCCGTCGCCCTGGAAATCACCGCGCCGCTGAGTTTGGTCGGCGTCAGCTCGGCAACCGGATTAACCCGGCCGGAACGGGAGGTTTGCGGGGTGACTTTAAGCACGATCACTTCAGCGGTTTCGACGTTGCTTTTATAGGCGATCTGCCAGCGGTGGTGGTGCCGCGTTGCGCCCAGATATTTTTTTATCTGTTCATTGCCGACCAGCTCGAAAACCACGCCGTCGACATCGTAATCGACCAGTGAGTATACTTTTTCGATAACCCGTTCGAAATCGGCCAACACTTCGGCTGCCGTGCCTTGCCAATCGGGCAGCTGGGTAAATGGAAAAAATACCGCCGCATGGTTTTGTATGGCTTCCAAAGCGTGTTGTTCCAGGTCTTTTTCTTTGATGATGCTGGCCTGGAAGTTCCTGGAATTTTCAAAATACTCGGCCAGATACGTGTTGAAATAAGTCTGGCTGACTACAATTTCGCCTGCGCCCTGCCCTCGCTTACCATTGCCGCCGACGATCAAGCCGCGCTCGAAAACCCGGCTGATGTCGGTGCCTTTGCGGCCGTCGCCGCGCGTGTACAGCAGCTTTCCGTCATCGTAGGCCGCATAGCCGTCCAGCTTGGGCGTGGCGCGGATCATCAGCGTCGAAAAATCCACATCGCAGTCTTCGGCGGCTTTTTCCAGCCGGGACAGCCATTTTTCGATACCGCTTTGACTATAGGTTTTTTCGGTCGAGAGCATAGGCTCCGGCAACGCAACGGTCTTGCCGACAAATCCGGCTTCCGATTCGACGGTCTCTAAATAGGGATGGTGCGGATGGCGTTTTTGCAGTTCGGCCAGAAAAACAAAGTCGTAATCCGCATCGGAAATAAAGGATTCGCCGCCTCGATACAACGCGTTACAGACTTGCAAAAACTCAAGCAGTTGCTCGTCGGTCAGGTCTTTTGGATTGGACTGAGCTGCGATTTGAGCAATCAGCTCAGGGGATAACTGGGTTAATTCGAGGTCGGCTTGTTTTAAAAGCGCTAACTGCGTATTGCTGAGAGATGGCATCGTGAATAATCTGAACGAAAATTAAGGATTGCGTTGAAGAATGCGCTAATTCCCAAGCTCCAGAGGCTGTGAAAGTATTCGTTTTTAGAAAAAATTAAAGAATTCACCACGAAGACACGAAGAAAAAAATCGTTTGAATTCAATATATTGAAAACTTCGTGTTCTTAGTGCCTTCGTGGTAAAAAATGTTTTTAGCCTAATTTGGATAATACTTTCACAGCCTCTCCAGCTTGGGAATTCAGTACTGGAAGCTTTAGCTTCCTGTCTCGCCAAGCTAAAGCTTCGCGATCTGGGTTACCACGCAGAGCGTGGGAACCCTAAGCGGAAGTTATTATTGATGGAGTCCTTACAAACTCTGCCGAATAGCCTGAACGGTCGCCTCAGTTAACGGCTGTCTTCTGTGATCAAGCACCACGCCGTCCAATTTAGCGGCCAGCAAATTGATGGTTTCTATGTAGTCGTCAAAAACGGCCGGTGCATCATCTAACGCTTCGGGCTGCATAAAAAACACGATGCCGGGGCAATAAAAGTTTTCTATATCTTTATCCGGGAAGGTGCCCGGTTCTACAATACAGGCCACGCCAAAATCGACCAGCCGATTAGCATCCAAGCGTTCGAATATTTTCAAACTGCCGTATTCAAGGCCGACCGATTCAAAGGCGTCAACCAAATCGGCGCCGTTAAAATCTTCGTCCGCCTTGGTGATAATGCTGAACTGAATAATCGCCGGCGCGGCGGCGCGTGGCGGCGGTTCCAGGTCGTCATCCTGTTCATAATAATCATCGTCTTCTTCATCTTCATCATAATATCGATCCGATTTGTCATGCGCGTGATTACCTTTAGCCGTCAGCGGAGCAATATCGAAGTCGTCTTCCGTCCCCATGAGGGGATCCGACGTCAACGGCTGATCGTCAGCGTCATCGTAAAACTCCAGGTCTTCCCGTGCTTTTTTATCTTTTATATAAGCCCAGATCAACATGCCGATAACGACAACCATGCCGGTTGCAATAATTACAATTCTTAATATTTCTTTATCCATTAGATTTCCGCCAGACTCACTGCTTCTTCAATATCAACTGGACACGCCCGGCTCTTTCATAGTAACACCTGCCAGCTGTTTTGCAATTTCCATTGTCACTTTGTTGTGGGAAATATACAAAAACTGCACAGATGCAGACATCTCTTCAACCATTTTTGAAAACCGCCCAACGTTAGCATCATCCAGCGGCGCATCGACTTCATCCAGCAAACAAAAAGGCGCCGGATTAAGTTCGAAAATCGAGAACACCAAGGCGACCGCCGTTAATGCTTTCTCTCCACCCGACAACAAATGAATGGAGCTATTCTTCTTACCGGGAGGTCTGGCAATAATGTTTACGCCCGATTCCAGCTCGTCTTGTTCAGTCAATTCCAGATAAGCATGACCGCCCCCGAATAGTTTGGGGAACTTTTCCTGCAACCCGGTGTTTATTTTATCGAATGTTTCTTTAAAGCGCAGCCGACTTTCTTTATCGATCTT
>DAINRH010000111.1:7036-12847 GCA_036741905.1 Methylobacter sp.
AATGGTACCTAATCTTTCGATTTGAGCCAATAAGTCGTCGACCGTTCTTTTCCAGCTGTTTTCTTCGGCCTGTTCCGGCAAGCTTTGCAATACCTGCTCGACATCGGCATCGATTTCTTTGAGCTGCTCGTTGACGGTTTGCCGGCGCACTTTGCTTTCCTGCAATTCAAAACGAATCGTATCCAGCGCTTCTTTTTGCTTTTCCAAGGCCCGCTGCACCCGGACATGTTCCTCGGACAGCTCAGTTATTTCCGCTTCGAGGTCTTCCTGAAGCAGGCGTTGTTTCTTCAAACGCGTCTCCAGCAGTTCCTTGTCCACAACCCTCTGCTCCAGCTGCTTTTTTTCCTCATCCATCGGGGTCAGCGTTTGGTGCAGATTAAGCTCCAGATCGGCAATGCGTTCGACCGATTGTTGATGTTGCAGCCGTAACCTATCGAGCTGTTTGCCGGTTAAGGTTTCGGAAGATCGCAGCGATTCGATTTGCGCCTTGATGCTGTAAACCTGCTGCCTGGCTTCATTGGCGGATTGGTCGACGCGCTGTTGCTCGGATTGCAGCTGCTGGTTTAACGTCTCCAGACTGTGCTTGTTTTGCTCCTGTTGTTCCATGCTCTGCTCGGCCTGTTCCAACAACAGCTGGTATTCGGCGATAGTCTCGGCATTATCGGCGGTCTCGCGGCTTAACTCATCAATATCGTTACAGACCTGCTCCAGGCGGCGTTGCTGATGTTCCAGCCGGGCCGAATGCGCGCTGAATTCGGCGCTTTTTACCGACAGCTCGCTGCCCAAGCTATTGTCCTGTTGCTGAATCGATTCGCGCGCGGCTTCCGCATCTTTCAAGCCGGTTTCGGCAGTTTCCAGTTGGTCTTCAAACGCTTCGATTTCGATATGCAGCTCTTCCTGACGCTGCTTTAACAGGCGCAAGTCTTTTTCGCGTTGCAACACGCCGGTTTTACTGTCTTTGGCGCGGATTATTTTTATCCAGCCGGAACCGAACCAGGTGCCGTCTGGGGTGATTACCGATTCATGCGACTTTAACTGGACGGATAAAGTTCTCGCCGTTTCGGCATCATCGACGCAGTAAACCCCAGCCAACAAATTGCTTAAATCCCACGGCGCTTTTACCTTATCCAGCAAGCTTATGTAGGTCGGGTTAGCTTCAGCGTAACCCGACGTTTTAGCGCCGGTTTCAACCAGCATCAACGACTCGTCGGTCAAACGCTGCAAGCCCGGAATAACCTGGTCGGCGCTTTCTATGCAAATCGCCTCAAGATAACTGCCCAACACCGTTTCAACCGCCTTATCCCAGCCTGGTTGCACATCAAGGAACTCGGCAAGTCGCCGGTTTTCGGCCAAATCCACGGACGCAAGCCATGCGCTCAGGTGTTTGTTATCCTTCCCCATCGCATGCTGCTGCAATAATTCCAGCGAGGTGATTTTGCCTTTGACGCTTTGCATTTCCGAGCGGCGCGTATGCAATCCGTCATGATACTGCTTGATCTGTTGCCGCTGCTCGCGTATCTGCTGATGCAGGTCTTCAAGCTGTTGATGAAGATCGGCGCGTTGCGTTTCAATAATTTCGATGCTCGTATCCAGCAATTCAATCTCGCTTTGCAAGTCGTCGGCCTCCAGCTCGCTACGCTCGCCGTGCAACTTATCCAGACGAATCTGCAACTGGCGATTCTGGTTTTCCAACTGCACGGTTTTTACCCGCTGCACCTCGGCCTGTTCTTTGTAGCTTGAGCTGGTCGTCCGGTAGGCTTCCCATTGCTCCTGCCAAGCTGTTTTTTGCTGCTGCACTTCCTGCTGATTGTATAAAACGTCTTCCTGCCGCTCCTCGGCGACAATCAACGCTTCTTCCGCTTCAAGCAAAGCTTCTTTAATCTCTTCCAGCTGCTGCACATCGGCTTCGAGTTCTTTTAACGACTGGTCGGCCTGCTGGCGCAAACGGTTAATTTCAATCTCGGTTTGTTCGCGGCTGCTTTCGCTGTGTTTGATGGTCTGCTCAAGACCGCTGACTTCGGCGACAATCTGGTAATAATCACTCTGAGAGTTGTTGGTCTGCTGTTGCTGGGTCTTATGCTCGGCGCGCTTGGCTTCGATGCTGTTATCGATGTTGCGCAGCTCTACAAACAAACGGTTATGCTCGTGAGCCACTGCCTGCAATTTTTCATCCAGCTGTTTCGCGGCCTGATGATAGGTATTCCAACGCATCGCCAGCAGTTCCAGCTTGAATTGGCGTTCCTGCTTTTTCAGCTCGGTATATTTTTCGGCTTTTTCGGCCTGCTTTTGCAGATGCTTGATTTGCTTTTCAACTTCGTCGCGCAGATCATCAAGCCGCTCCAGATTCTCGCGGGTGTGCTTCATCCGGGTTTCGGTTTCACTGCGGCGTTCCTTGTATTTGGACACGCCCGCCGCTTCTTCGATATGAACCCTTAATTCATCCGGCTTGGCTTCGACCATGCGGGAAATAGTACCCTGCTCGATGATCGCATAACTTCTCGATCCCAGACCGGTACCCAAAAAGATGTCGGTAATGTCCTTACGTCGACAGCGCGAACCGTTCAGCATGAACACGGAAGTACCGTCGCGACTGACTTGGCGCTTGATCGCGATGGTATCGTATTGGGAATATTCGCCGCCCAGCTTGCTGTCGGCGTTATTAAAAACCAGCTCGACCGAAGCCGTGCTGACCGGTTTGCGTCCCGACGAGCCGTTAAAAATCACATCGGCCATGCTGCCGCCGCGCAAATGCTTGGCGGAACTTTCGCCCATCACCCAGCGCACTGCATCGATAATATTGGATTTTCCGCAGCCGTTAGGCCCGACGATGGCGGTTAAGTTACCGCTGATTGGAATGACCGTTTGATCAACAAAGGATTTGAAACCCGAAAGCTTGATTTTTTCCAGTTTCATAGTACTGGTATGAATATCCCAACAGTTGAATTAAAATAATCGGGTATTATTACCGAGTTTCGACTTTTTTTACATACCCTCCCTATTTATAAGCTGATAATGACAACACGACCAAGCAAAGATCTGGAAACTTTCGACAACCCAAAACAAGGCCGCGATTATACAATCCGCATCGACGTGCCTGAGTTCACCTGTCTGTGCCCTAAAACAGGCCAACCGGATTTTGCCACCATCCAGATCGAATACATACCGGCAGCGCTGTGCGTGGAACTCAAGGCGCTTAAGCTGTATATGTGGGCATTCCGCGATCAAGGCGCATTCCATGAAGCGGTCACCAATGAAATCCTCGACGACCTGGTAAAAGCCATAGCGCCCAATTTCATGCGCATCCGCGCCGAGTTTAACGTGCGCGGCGGCATCTACACCACCGTCGTCGTCGAACATAAAAATCCCGATTGGCAAGCGCCGGAATTGGTTACGCTGCCTTAAGTGATTTAATAATGAATCCGCCAAAAAGCATCGTCCACGAAAAACACAAAAAACACGAACATATTGTATTTTTCGTGCCTTTCGTGATTTTCGTGGATACTGTTCTTTTTGCGGTAATCACCTAGATCATCATGGCTAAGACCTACTACACCTCGGACATTGCCGTCGCATTAAAATACGACGGCAAAAATGCGCCCAAGGTGACCGCCAAAGGCTCGGGCCTTACTGCGGAACAAATCTTGGCAATCGCCGAACATCACGGAATTCCGCTACAAACCGAACCGGAACTGGCAAGAATTCTGGCCCAGATTCCATTAGGCGATGAAATCCCCAATGAACTCTATGTTGCCGTCGCGGAAATCATTGCCTTCGCGTATTTCTTAAGCGGCAAAACACCCGACAATTACCGACCATGAACTTTAAAGAAGCCCTGACCACCCTGCCCCAATACGTTTTGCCGCATCACGCGCTGTCCGCCATGATGAGCAAACTGACCCACTGCGAAAACAAGGCCTGGAAAAACCTGTTTATCAAGCAGATCATCAGGCATTACGGCGTCAACATGGATGAAGCGCTGGAGCCGGATATCAATGCCTACAAGAGCTTTAACCACTTTTTCACCCGTGAACTAAAACCCGATGTTAGAGCCTTCAGCAGCGAACGAAACGCAATCGTCTGCCCATGCGATGGCGCAGTCAGCCAAGCCGGAGATATTTCAGGCGGCAAAATCTTCCAAGCCAAAGGCAAAAGCTTTACCGCAACCGACTTGCTGGGCGGCGATGCAGCCCGCGCCGAGCCGTTTAATAACGGCGTATTCACCACCATTTATTTGTCGCCTAAAGACTATCACCGCCTGCACATGCCGTTGACCGGCACCTTAAAGGAAATGGTGCATATTCCCGGCCGTTTGTTCAGCGTGAACCCGGCAACCGTTAATTCGGTTCCAGAATTATTCGCCAGAAACGAGCGCGTCGCCGCCATATTTGATACGGAAGTTGGCCCGATGGCTTTGGTACTGGTCGGCGCAATCTTCGTGTCCAGTGTGGAGACTGTTTGGCATGGCGTCGTCACTCCGCCAAGCGTCAGTTCAGTGCAAGATTGGCAGTATGGCGATGATGCGCCTACGTTGAACATCGGCGAAGAAATGGGACGGTTTAATATGGGCTCTACGATTATTGTTTTGTTCGGCAAGGATAAGGCGGAGTGGGATGCCGAGTTTAAGGCGGGGAAGGCGGTTAAGTTGGGGGAGTTGATTGGTCGGGTTGTTGGTTAATCCCGGAATAAGAAAGTTTCGGAGGTGTATTTTTATTTGCGTAAAAAGGTTGCTATCAATGCTTCAACATATATAGTATCTTGCCTAACGGTTCTCAGGAGTTGCGTTATACACCTGCGATTGAAATTTAATATACACCTAAAAAGGTGTCTACTTAACGTTATGCATCATAGGAGGTTATGTGTTCCATACAGGCGGCGCTAGGATGGTGGGAGGCAATTTACCGAGTGAGTTATCACAAAAAATAAACACCCTATTGGATGAGTTTCTAGAATCCACACAGGCGGAAGTCAGAATAAAGAAGATCAGGAGTGCGGTAGTACGGAGCATGCTACCATGCAGCGTCGTAATTATTCTAGATGCGGATACTCTCTGGGTTGCAGCGCAAAAGCAGGCTGGCATGCCATCCACAAATTCGCTTGATTACCGCCAAGAGCGATTTCCTGCCGAAGAAATATATACAGCTGCCAAATGGGAGTTTGGATTCGACACCCCATTTGTTATCGCCTTTCCTGCATCATTGATTGACTTGGGTAAGGAAGAAAGACAAGCGGCGCTTGATGCTATAGCGAAAAGTCATGTTGAATCCGAGTTGCAGAGAGTAAACGCAGAAATGAATACTATTCAAATCAACCCAATTTTTGGCCCAGCTCAATATAAAGTAGATGGTCGCTTAGCCTTCGTTCTGATGCCTTTCACAGCAGAGCTTACAGAAATCTATCAAACGGTTGTAAAGCCCACTGTGGAGAAGCAAGAATTTGGTCTCGTTTGCAAACGAGCTGACGACATCAAATCAAACAGAGCAATAATTCAAGACATATGGAAATCAATTTGTGAGGCGCGAATTATTATCGCAGACATGAGCAATCTCAATCCGAATGTAATGTATGAACTTGGCATCGCTCATACCATCGGGAAAGAAACTATTTTGCTTTATCAAAAAACAAATCAGGAACTAAGATTTCCCTTTGATTTATCACACATTCGAAGAATCGAATATGAAAACACAATGCCGGGAGCTAAAGCCCTTGAGAGTGAACTGTCTCTCACGCTCAATAATTTATTAGGTAATCAGGTCAATGCCTAATCGGGTAGCCGAGGGTCTCTAACCCTCAGCCCCCACAACACCCTGCATG
>DAINRH010000112.1:0-12846 GCA_036741905.1 Methylobacter sp.
CATTTCTCAAGTCAATTTTTACCCGGATGCCTTGTTTTTCAAGGTCTAGCATAACTTGCGATGCATATTCCGAATGTCGATCGGTAATATTAAGCACGACTATTTGTACTGGAGACAGCCACAGCGGGAAGGTCCCTGCGTGTTGTTCGATCAAAATACCGATAAAGCGTTCCAGTGATCCGAGTATCGCCCGATGCAACATGACCGGCACTTGTCGCGATCCGTCTTCGGCAATATAGGTCGCGTCCAGACGGCCCGGCATCGAAAAGTCCACTTGAATGGTGCCGCATTGCCAGACTCGTCCGATGCAGTCTTTTAATGAGAATTCGATTTTAGGGCCGTAAAAAGCGCCTTCACCCGGCTGCAAATCCCACTTCAGTCCTTTAGTGTTAAGCGCCAGTTCCAAGGCATTTTCCGCCTTGTCCCAAACCGAATCATCGCCGACCCGGTTTGCGGGGCGGGTGGATAATTTAATGATAACTTCTTCAAAGCCGAAATCTTTGTAGACATCGAACAGCATGTCGATAAAGGTCGATACTTCATCCTGAATCTGGCCTTCGGTGCAGAAGATATGCGCGTCGTCCTGAACGAAGTTTCTGACCCGCATCAAGCCGTGCAGGGTGCCCGATGGTTCGTTGCGGTGACAGGAGCCGAATTCCGCCAGGCGGATCGGCAAATCGCGGTAGCTTTTAAGGCCCTGATTATAAATCTGTACATGGCAAGGACAGTTCATCGGCTTGATCGCGTAATCGCGATTCTCGGAATGCGTGGTGAAAATCATGTCGCCGAACTTTTCCCAGTGACCGGATTTTTCCCAAAGCGAGCGATCCACGACTTGCGGCGTTCTGACTTCGCCGTAACCGTTTACCCGTAATTTCTCGCGAATGTATTGCTCAACCTGCTGATAAATGACCCAGCCTTTTTCATGCCAGAACACCATGCCGGGCGCTTCTTCCTGAGAATGAAACAAATCCAGTGTTTTTGCCAGCTTGCGGTGATCGCGTTTTTCCGCTTCTTCCAGTCGATGCAGATAAGCCTGCAAGTCTTTTTTGTCGCCCCATGCCGTACCGTAAATACGTTGCAGCATTTCATTGTCGGAATTGCCGCGCCAATAGGCTCCGGCAATCTTCATCAGCTTGAAGACTTTTAGTTTGCCGGTGCTGGGTACGTGAGGGCCGCGGCACAGGTCGGTAAAGCCGCCTTGCTCATATAAAGACAAATCTTCATTGGCGGGGATGGATTCGATAATCTCGGCTTTATACGCCTCGCCCAGATCCTTGAAAAACTTTACCGCCTCATCGCGCGATAACACCGAACGATGGATGGCGTAATCTTCGGCAACCAGTTGTTCCATCTTTTTCTCAATGGCGCTCAGGTCTTCGGGGGTAAAAGGTCTTTCGTAGGCGAAATCGTAAAAAAAGCCGTTTTCGATAACCGGCCCGATGGTCACTTGCGCTGAAGGGAATAACTGTTTGACGGCCTGAGCCAATAGATGTGCGGTTGAATGACGAATGACATCGATACCGTCTTCATCCTTTGCGGTAATCAGTTGCAGTGTTGCGTCCTGATCGATCAAGGTGCCGGCATCGACCAGATTGCCGTTAACCTTGCCCGCCAAAGTCGCCTTGGCTAAGCCCGAACCGATAGACAGCGCAACGTCCATTACTGTTACAGCGTGGTCGTATTCTCGCTTGGAGCCATCGGGGAGGGTAATTACCGGCATCGTTTATCTATGTTTTAGTGTCTACAATAAAAAAAGCACTGCGGTGCAGTGCTTTAGTGTTTGGTAGGCACGAGTGGACTCGAACCACCGACCCCCACCATGTCAAGGTGGTGCTCTAACCAACTGAGCTACGCGCCTGAAGCCTGTTCAACTTCGAGCTGGCTATTATACCAACAGATTTTTGTTACGCAAGCCCCCGTTAACCTCTTTTGCTATAAAACTTAGATTCAACTCAGGTGCAAGCGATAGTGAGCGGAAAAGAAAAGGTTAGCCGATCGTAGCGTTACACGATTTTTTTATTCGCCATGAAGGCACGAAGCTTTGTGTCTTCATGGCGAATAAAATACGATACTCAGGTATATTCCCTGTTGGGAATGGCTTTAAATTCGTAGCGACAATCCGCCATCGATAATCAAGTTAGTGCCGTTGATCATGTTCGACTGATCGCTCAACATAAACTCGACGGTATTGGCAATATCCTGCTCCGTGCATAGCCGACGACCGGGCGTACGCGGAACGGCTTGATTTCCATCCGGCGAAGCCAGCAGGCTCTCTTCGTAGATTGGGCCGATGCCGAGACTGTTGATACGGATATTGTCTTCGCCCAGTTCAACGGCCAGGTATTTGACCAAGGAGTCCATGGCCGCCTTAACAGGGTTTTGGGCTCCATGATTCTCCAAATGCTGCTGAACGCCGTTAGACGCCAAGGCGACGATTCTGCCGCCTTGGCGATGGGCCATTAAAGGCACGGATTTTAGCGCCAGCATATGCAGGCCGGTTACGTTCGTTTGAAAAACAGTCTCCCAATGCTTCGGCAGCAAATCCTTTTGTTGTTCCAACAGATTATCGGGGGCATTGCTTACGATCCAGTCCAGCGCCCCGAATTTCTGTTCGATTTCTTTAAAGAGTTGTTCGATGTGGTTTTCGTTGGCTACCGAGCCCCACAGGTGATGGGCATGACCGCCTTCTGCGATGATTTGGGCCGTCGTCGCTTCACCGCGTTCGCGTTGCTGAAAGGAGTTTATCAATACCGTAGCGCCAAGGCGGGCCAAATGGGACGCAATGGTTTTGCCCAGTCCATGGCCTGAATCGGTGACCAGCACGATTTTGTTCATATAGGGTTTATGGCTAGTCTTTGGCGTTAAGGGGGCGTCGGGCTGTTGTTCGACTTGTTCCCCGGCATGGCTGATCGCCTCTTCTTCTACGACGGACGTTGTCCGGGCCGGCTGAATGCTTTCAGCGGGCCGAACCGGTTGTGCTGTTCGCTCAAGCCGGGCTGCGAGCAAAGCGGCGATAGTCGCAATGCTGCGGATTTCCCTGATGTCGTCGGTCAGCCTGCTTTCCATGCCGAAACGCTCGCGCAGGACGGCTAAAATCTCCCCCAGTTTTACCGAATCGATACCCAAGTCTTCTTCCAGATCGGCGGCAGATGTCAGCAGTTCAAGAGGGTAGCGGGTTATTTCGGCGACCACGGCGGTCACTTGAGTCAGCAGATCCTGCCGATCGCTTAGCTCAGGCAACGGGGCGGCGATAGGCGTTGCCTGAGCCGCTATTGACGGCGCTTCGCCGAGCCGGGCTTGGATTAAATCGGCGATAGTCGCAATGCTGCGGATTTCCCTGATGTCGTCGGTCAGTCGGCTTTCCAGCTCAAAATTCTCGCGCAGAACGGCTAAAATCTCTCCCAATTTTACTGAATCGATGCCCAAGTCTTCTTCCAGGTCGGCATGGGGCTCCAGTAGTTCGCGGGGATAGCGGGTCACCTCGGCAAAGAGGCGCTGAACGGTGTCCAAGGTGGTGGTTTGTAGCGTGCTGATAGTCGTCATAAAAAGTCCTTTGATAGGTTTGTAGAGGTTGATTTGATGCAAAGATGAATAAGGGTTATCACGCACCGCCCATTGAAACAATAAGCGGCGCGCACCGGGCGACCCTGAGGCAACGAACCGGAACGCAGGTCAATGGGCAGTAGGGGGACAATGTTGAGCTGCGACCAATCCGAAAAACGATCGTCGATGAGGTCGGGCAGACCGATAATGATCGTGTCGGCAGCGATCATGCCCGACTGCATTAGCAGACCGGTTTTGAACAACGACTCTTTAAACGCCCAAAGCAGGGTGTAGCCGAACATCCACCGGTTCCGGTTGCTCCCTCCCAGCCGTTGCACCCAGCGGTGTTCGGATTCGGCGAACGAACTGCGGTAATAGGCCGATGCTCGAAGCTCGCAGGTTTCGACGTCAAGGCCTATTTCGCCGGTCGAGTTTATGCCGACGCAGACCAGCCCTCCGGCATGGGCGACGGAAAGAGCGCCGTTTACCGGCGTTCCTTTCCAGAATAATTGCGGTGCTTTGCCCTGTTCAGGCGCTAAAATTTCGATTTGATGCAACTCCTTCATCGGCAACGCTGCCAACGCCGATGGCGTTAGCTGTTGCAGGTGAGGATGCTCTGACGGGTCGGCGGCGCCGAATTGTTCCAAACGCTGCCAAAAGAGAGCTTTAGCGGCCAGACGTCCGGCCAACCATTCCTGCTGACGCCGTTGATGCCGATATTGCCGCCAACGCTGTGTTTCACGCGCGGAAAGGCAAGCGGGAGCCATTGCCAATATGTGTTCGCAGCTAGCCATATCGATTAAGGCGACTTTGGGCGGATTCGACTCATTCACCGAATCTCCTCCAGATCGCTTGGGGCGGCAGCGGTCAACAAGGTCACTGCATCGACCACGCCGTAAGGCTGGGCAACCGTGCCGGTTATGGTCATCGCCACTTTGCCGTCGGCGGTGCGAATATCCATCCAGTCGCCAAGTATCCGTCCATCGGCGCGCCGGGAAGCGCTGGCGGTGATCGTCACCGGTTGCGCGGCTTGCATCAGTGCGTTGTCGTTCAACGGCGCGTTCCAGCGGATCGAACCGATTTCAGCCGCGACGCAGACCGGCATCGATCCGTCCGGATTCCAGGTTAGGATCGATAAGGTGAGCGCTGCATCGATGGCTAAGAACGGCGTAATATGACTTGCCAACAGCGCCTCGTAGGGGTGATCGACAAGCCGGAACTTGGCTTGGTGAGAACGCGGCCCCAAGGTGATCCAATGCAGGTGATGAAAAACGCCGCCGTGATAAACCGCCGAGCCGTCAGCGTTGTACGGATCCATGACGGTCATACCTGCGGCCGGTTGATCGCCTTGGCTTCGGGGTTGCAGCGCTGCGTCCGGCAACTTGCCCAAAACCACCTCGCATTCCAGATGGCGCACATCGGCTTCAAGAACGACGCCTGAGGCATGCACAAAGTCCGACAGCAATACGACTTCCACCCGCGCGGTCAGCCCGGTGTTTTCCAGAACCCGAATTCGGCTGCGTAGATCGGTTGGCGCGTCGTCGGTTAGTTTGACGAAACGCAGGAACCGGCAATGGTCGAAACCGATGACCGGTAACTCCGGCAGCGCCGCCTGTGCCGCTCGCGCCGCCAGCTCCAGCTCGTAAGCGCCGGGTATGGTCGGTTTGCCGTTGACCTGATGGCCGATCGCGAAAGGAATGTCCGTCAAAGATAGCGACCAAGCGGGCGAGGCGGCCTGCGTTGGGATGCCGCCGCTCAGCGGGACTTGGAAAAAATCAAGCTCGCCGGCCGTCAGCAGGACATTGATCGGTTGGGCCGGCGGCCCCGCCAACAGTGATTGGAACAGCGCCTTGCCTTCCTCCGCGGTGACCCCACGAATCTGCCGCTCACTACCCAATGCGGCAAATTCCGAGCCTCGGGTCATGCCGATGCTGTCCCAACCCAACCAGGCGATTGTCGACCAAGTGCCGGAGCCGCCGTCTGCGGCCATTCGCGCGGCAATCCGGTTCAAGGCCTCATTGGCCGCGCCGTAATCCGGTTGTCCGTCATTGCCCATTACGCTGAACGCCGAAGTGAGCAAGTGATAATGCACCGTCCGGTTCGGCAGGTGGCGACGGCAGGCCCCGTAAATGTGATGCAGGCCGGACACCTTGGTGGCGATGGTGCTGCGGATCTCATACAAGGTTTTCTTGGGCAAACGCCGCGAGGTCTGAATGCCTGCGCCGTGTACAACCAGATCGATCCGGCCCAGTTCCTTGGCGACGTCGGCGATGACGTTATCGACCGCTTGTTGGTTGGTAATGTCGACGGCACGATAGATGACGGTTCCGCGAAGCTTGCCTAATTGATTCAAAATCGCCTGTAATTCTCGGGCCGCTGCTAACGCTTGATAACGCTGTTTGCTTTCCGACAGGCGGACGCCCGGTTGCAAGGCCATTTGTTCGCGGTAAAAAAGCGTTTCGTAATCCCGAAACGTTTCATCATCCATGGCTAGCACGGTTGCGGGTATCGCCGACAGGTCGGTTCGTCCGAGCAGAACTACGGTGCAGCCGATGCTTTCAAGCATCGACTCAACCAGAACGGCGGTCACGCCGCGGCCGCCGCCGGTAGCTACCACGACCGAAGACGCATTGAGCAGCGCTTGTCCCGGCGCTGCATAGGCCTGCCTTTCGGACAACATTAAGACGTGACGCCGACCGCCAAGATAGCAGGTCTCGATCGGCAAACCTCCGCTGCTGCCATCGCCGAGTTCGGCAGACAGTTCCTGCAAACCGGTTTTTAGGTCTATGGCCGTGGTCTGGACTATGCGGCAGGTTGCCGTAGGCAGTTCACGGGTTAGTGATTTGAGAAAACCGGCAACCAGCCCGGTTTCAGGATCAAGCAGGCCGTCCGCATCGGTTCCGCCCAAACATAAAGCGCCCAGCACCACCTGGCCGGAACTCAGGTTTTCGTAGCTGTGCTGCGCAACAGCAAAAATCAACTCGATGAAACGGCTATCCCAGGGTTGTTCCAGCAAGGCTTTTCCGGTTTGACGGCTCAGATCACGGACGGCGATGAGCGTATCGAAAGGAAAATCGGCCAAGGCGCGTAGCGATTCGGCAATGCTGGACTCGGACGCGGTATCGACGGTCAAGGCGGCAGAACCCGGCAGCGCAACGGGACTGACGATCCGGTAGTTGAGGCCGGTCAGGCCGCCGTCAGCCGCCATCGCTTGGAAGCCTTGCGGATCGTCGGTCAGGAACAGGATGCGCCGGTGCGCCAGCGACAAGGCGGGGCGGTCCAGGCTCAGCGACTCAGGCACCAGGGTCGGCGTGTAATTGACGATCGGGGTTCCCGTTACAAAACCGCTGTGCTGGGTTTCCGCAGGACTTGTTGCCCCATTGGGCAGCAGGCGTATCTGCCGTTTGGCGTCGCCCCAACGCAAAGTCGTTGCCAGGCCCGATTGGACGCGGTCCAGCGCCGCCATCAATTCAACGACGCCTTCGGCTCCGCGGTAGTCCCACGCCGTAGCGCCGACCGCTTGACCGATTCCGTCGGGTCGGCTCGCGGCGGTTTCGACCTGTATCGTGCCCAGCACCGGCCAGCCTTGCGCTGCCGCTTCGGACAGCGTTGTCACGGCCAGCATCAGCGCCGCTTCGCCGACCGGTTTTGCGCCGCCTGCCGACTGACGCGGACTGGACTGGGCGGCCAGATTGCCGCCGTGAGCGTTGATTGCGCCCAGCAAGGCCAATTTACAGTCGCCGTGGCGCAGCAACTGGGTGGCGACTTCAAGAGTTTGCGCCAAGGACTCGGCGCCTTTGTCGATCACCATATTCGGGCCTTTAAGATTGAAGTAATTGGCTACCCGACCGGCGACGACATTAGGCATGCAGCCGGGCAAGGTGTAAGACCCCGACGGACGGTTGCGGGTTTGTATCGCGGTATCGAGCTGTTCCAGCAGGGCCGACCATTCGCTGTCGTTAACCGGGAAATCGGCGCGTCGGTCGCGTAACTGACGGAACAAACGGTCTTTGAAGATCATTTCGTTAGCGCTGATGCCGAGCGTTGTCTTGCCCTCAATTCCGACGATTACAGCGATGGATTCGGCGATGGATTGCCAATCCTTAAGGCCTTGCAATGCCTGCTCGACGGCGAGTAAAGCCAACAGCTGGGCGGTGTCCATTTGATCGACCGCATCCGGCAGCAACGGTTTGCCGGTCGGCAAGCCCAATGCCGATTTAGCAAAACGATGCGGAACGCCGCCCGATGCCGGCTGTCCGGCAATACCGCCCAAGGCATTGGGAAACAGGCCGCCGATGCCGACGATAGCCAGCGTGGTTGCCGTTGGCGGATTTACCGGACGCACCGGCAATCGATCATGGTACGCGGGTAGATATTGATCAACGATCAAATGGGCGTTGGTTCCGCCGAAGCCGAAGCCGTCAACCCCGGCGCGGCGCGGTTGACCGTCGCTGTTGGGCAGCCACGGCTGTGCAGTGGTGCTGATGCTGAAAGGCGAATTGGCCAGATCGATTTTGTCGCTGGGACGAGTCCAAAGATGCTGGGCCGGAATCAGGCTTTGCTCCATGGATTTGCACAGTTTGATGACCGATGCGGCGCCGGCCAACCAGCCGGTATGGCCCACGGTTGCCTTGACGCTGCCGAGGATAATGGCGGGATGACGGTCGCTAAGATGCCCGAACATTTGGCTCAACGCCTTAAATTCAGTGGCATCGCCGACTGGCGTGGCGGTGGCATGAGCTTCTACGACTTGCACGGTGGCGGGGTCAATGCCGCTATTTTCGTAGGCCCGATGCATTGCCAGACGTTGGCCTTCAGCTTGGGGGACATTGACCGAGGGGCTTTTGCCGTCGCTGGAAAGGCCGATAGAGCGGATAACGCCCCATATTTTATCGCCTGCGGCAACGGCGTCAGGTAAACGTTTGAGAACCAGAATGGCGGCTCCGCTTCCGAACACCACGCCGTCCGCAGAGGCGTCCAAAGGTCGGCTACCGCTGGATGATAAACCTTTGAATTGTGAAAACAGGCAACTGTTTGCCAGATTGGCTTCATAGACGCCGCCCGCCAAGGCCACGTCGCATTCGCCGTCGCGCAAGGCATGGATGCCGAGCGCCGCGGTATAGAGCGACGAGGAGCAGGCCGTGTCCAGGACGTAACCGAATACGCCTTGTCCCACCTGACGATCGACTACCGCTTCATACATATCGGATTGGGCCAGTGAGCGGATCGTCTCGGCTGAAACGCCGAGGGCAGCGTCCAGCGCGCCGATGAAGCGCTCTTCGGCCGAGTCCGCAGCCGGTTGCAACATGTCGGCAATACAGGCGGAAAATTGGGCCGTATCATGATCGATGGAACCGTCGGCTGTAGCGCCGACCAGACATTTAATCCTCTCTGCGGCGATATTCGAAAGCGCCGCGTTCGACTCGCCGAGCGCTTCCGCCAAAGCAACGGCCAAGTATTGTTGGACTTTCGGCAGGGCAAGGAATTCGGCCCGGCTGTAGCGTAAGCCCGGATGATCGGCGTGATCCAGCTCGGGAGCCTGTCCAATCAGCAGGGAATAGGCTTTGTCCGGTCGCACCCCTTCCGGGCTAAGAAAATCATCGCGCAGGTCGGGATCAAGTTCGCCGAGATCGACGATGCCGCTCACGCCTTCCACAACATGATGCCAAAAGTCGGCGACGTCTTTAGCTCCTGAGAAGACTCCGCCCAGGCCGACGATGGCGATAGGCATTTCCACCGCTGCCTGATCGGAGTGCGGAACCTCGGGATTGACTGGCGCAATCGCTTCGGTCTGGCGGTCAACTTGAGCGGCTATCGGCGTTGCTGGGATTGGGGAACTGACTTGATCGGTTATTTTCAAACGGTCGATGCCGGCCGACGCAGAGGTATCTTCGACCAGGGCGGGCAATGCCCGTAAATCGGCCGGTTCGCCAAGCGCTTTGGCAATGATCGTAGCGATCGCGTTGCCCTGTCCGCAGTGAATGAAGGTTCGGACGCCCTCGTCGTACAACTGGGTTACCGCAGCTTGGAAATCCAATGGAGTGATTAAGTGCGAGGGCAGTTGCTCTAAAATAGCGCGGCCATGACTGTGCCAATGACCGTCCATCGGTGAGAAAAGGTCGATTGCGGCGGTTCGGGCAGTGATGTGGCGTAGGCTGGCAGCAAAGGCTTCGACGGCCGGACTCAGCAAAGAGGAATGAAACGGATAATGGCTGCGCAATGGCGTAAAACCAATCCCCTGTGTCGCCAAGTGTCGGCCAAAACGGTCGGCATCCGCCGCGTTTCCCGACACGACGGTTTGACGGGCATGGTTAACCACGGCGATTTCCAAACTGGAAGGCCCCAACTCGGTTAATGCCAAGCTCACCTCTTGGCGTGATTTGGGTATCGCAGCCATAATGCCGCAACCCTTCAGGTCGCGAAGCGCGATGATCCGCAGGCAAATGATTTCCAGACCGGCATCCATTGAAATCGCCCCGGAAACCGTCAACGCGCCAATCTCGCCAACGCTATGGCCTAGGACGCCGTCAACGTGGAGTCCGGAATTTAACACCGCTTGAGCCGTTAAGACGCCGGAGAGGTAAATGCCGATCTGGTCGAGATTCGGACACTGATTAAGCAGGTTATCATGCTCGGCATCGGTTTTCGCCATGACCAACGGCAGGAAGGCGTAGCCGAAATATTTCAGGGCCAGGCGGTCTGCGTCTGCAAAGGTCGCGTGAAATTCAGGGTAGGCCTCGTAAAGCGACCGTATAGTTTCGCGTTGATAGGAGCCTTGACCGGGCAGCACTAAGGCGGTGCGAGGGCTGGAAGTCTTCGAGAGCGGCTTGGCGGCGGGTTTATCGGTTTGGATACTGCCGAAATCTAAGGCCGTCTTGGCTTGGACGTTGTCAAAATCGAAGATGGTCTCGCCGGAAAGGTTGATAAATGCAGCGCCGTGATTTTTGCCTTCGGTCACCCGTTTTCCTAAAGCGCAGACCTCATCGGTGAACAGTTTCTTCAGGGCGCTGCCGCCTTCCAGCGCCGCCGCTGCGAAACCGGCCCCAGTCAGCGGCTCGTCAATGATCCCGTAATACTGGGCCAGCGATTCGGGCACCACCAAAAATTCTTTGGTATCTTTTTCCACGCAGAGAATTCGCTGGAAGCCGACGGTGACCGGCGTCCCGTCTTCTTTTACAGCCCGGACGCACAGTTGCAGGGAGGACCGGGTGACTTCGCCATAAGTCAGCAACAGGGCTAGCTTGTCGCCCAATCTGACCGGGGCGAGATTGCGGCTGTACCCTTCGTAGGTCAGCATGACAAGATTCGCCAAGTCATCCCGCCAGCGGTTTTTGCCGTCCAAGCCCGGCCCAAAGTAAAACGCTTCTCTTGCTGCGCATTGAAAACGAAAATTGGTCAGATAATGGTGCGATCCGTACGCCATTGTGTCTTCGAAATGGATTTGATAGGGAATTGTGAAAAATGACATCGCAGTGTAACTCCTGGTTATATTTAAGGGTAAGTTTTGTTGCTTCTTTTATTCGAGACTTAGCCGGGTTTTAAAACATAGACTTAGAATTGTTTCCGCTGAAGATTGTCTTAATCCTGGAAAAATCATTTCGTCCACGAAAAGCACGAAAAGCACGAAAAATTATCAATTTCCAAGCCTTCACCCAAAGGGCGCACCGCTCAATCAATACAGCCTATTGATTTATTTCGTGTCTTTCGTGCTTTTCGTGGACTGACCCGGTCGTACTTCAATTCTTAAGCGAGTTGTTCTGTCTCGCTGGTCTTCTCTACAGTCCTTGTTCCGCCTCCTTTTGCCGTACAAAACAGCTGTGCAGGCAAGACATAAATTATCAGTGAGCGGCTTCGGCTATCCACCCGCCGCCAAAAGCCCGGTAAATCGAGACCAGGGCAACATGCACCGCAGTTTCGGCTTTGGCCCGTTCATCTGCGACGACGAGTTGGGTGCGCTGGGCGTCCAGTACGGACAGATAATCATTAGCGCCGTGTCGATATAAGCCATTGGCCAGCCGGTAGGCTTCCTCAGCCGAAGTTTCGGCCTCGGTCATTCGGTCGCGGCGCTCCAACGAGGAGACATGCGCGACATAGGCGTTTTCCACGTCTTCCAGCGCGAGCAGAAAGGTCTTCTCGTAATTCGCCGCAACTTGATCCAGCCTGGCATCAAAGGCGGTGATGTGGGCCCGGATGCGTCCGGCATTGAATATCGGCGCGGTGAGTCCCGAACCGAGCGTATAGACAGTCTCGGCAAGACTTGAGAATCCGCTCGAATCCAAAGCGCCGAAACCGCCGCTAGCCGACAGCACCAGTTTTGGCAGCAAATCGGCCCGCGCCGCGCCAAGGCGGGCCGCCATCGCGGCGACTTCGGTTTGCGCCAAGCGCAGATCCGGTCTTTGTTCCAGCAAGGCCGAGGGCAGAAGCCGGGGGATGCCCGGCGAATTTGCAGGTAACGGCTCGGCATGAGCCAAGCGGTTTTGCATATTTTCCGGCGGCTCGCCCAGCAATACGGCCAGGCGATTAATCAGGTTTGAGGCGGCGCTCTTGAGCGTAGGAAGCGCGGCGGCAGTGGTGTTCGCCAAGGTTTCCTGGCGGGCGACATCCCATTGGTTGGCCAAGCCGGTGCGGATGAATGCCTTTAACACCCTCAGGCGCTCCTGCTGGATGTTGATGTTTTTCTGCAAGATGGCTGTGCGTTGCTGTACGCCGCGCAGTTCTAAATAGTGGGTCGCCACTTGCGCCAGCAATCCCGCCTGGGCGGCATGAAGCGCCTGTTCGGCTCCTTCCGCCTGGGCGGAGGCGGCTTCCGCTTCCAGCTGTCTGGCGCCGAACAGGTCTATTTCCCAGCGGGCGGACAACCCGCCGGTAATCATATCGGCAGTGGGCGTGAACAGCCCGATGCCTTGATTGTTCGGTACGCCGATAATTCGGTCGATCTTTTTTTCCCGGCCGCCGGAGGCGTACAGGTCGATGCTTGGATAGAGCGCCGAGTCGGCGACGGTGGTCATGGCTTTGGCTTCGCGGACGCGCGCTACGGCGCTCCGAAGATCGTGATTGTTCGCTAATGCTTGGTCAATCAGGGCGTTAAGCGTCGGGTCCTGAAAGCCTTTCCACCATTCTTTAAGATCGGCCGGGTTAGACTGTGTTTGGGCATAGGGGGGCTGATGCCAATCTTTGGGCGGCGTTATCAAGTTCATTGGATTGTCGACACGGGTTGGAGTGCAGGCGCTCAAGCAAAGCAGCATCGCCATAATGGGAATCGGTAGCCAATGCGACATGTTCACCCCTCGTTCCCACGCG
>DAINRH010000113.1:0-11304 GCA_036741905.1 Methylobacter sp.
GCTGCAATCCCGATAACGGCGAACAAATCCAGCAAATGACCACCGCTGAAGCCGCCGCGTTTTTGCAGCAACATCCGGACATCTCCACCGGCATCAGCTTGCCGCTTAAAGCCGCGATGCAAAGCTGCCAATCCGGCATCGACCGTGTGCATTTGATTGACAGAACCATCGACGGTGCGCTGTTGCTGGAATTATTCAGCCGTGACGGCATCGGCACCTTGATCAGCTCGACGGCGTTTGAAGAATTGCGTCCGGCGACCCTGAACGACATCGGCGGCATTCTGGAGCTGATCAAGCCATTAGAGCAACAAGGCAAGTTAGCCAAGCGCTCCCGAGAAAAAATTGAAATGGAAATCGCCGATTATATTGTCATCGAACGCGACGGCCTGATTATCGGCTGCACCGCTCTGCACCCCGATGTGCAAAACCGCTTCGGTGCGATTGCCTGCCTTGCCGTACATCCCGATTATCGAGGTTCGTCCAGGGGCAACCGCATGCTTGAATATGTTTATCGCAGGGCAGGGGAGCTCAAGTTTAAAAAATTATTCGTGTTGTCCACGCAAACCATGCACTGGTTTATTGAGCGGGGATTTTTATCGTCATCTATCGCCGATCTTCCCGACCGGCTCAAGGCGTTATATAACCCGCAAAGAAATTCCAAAGTTCTTTGTAAAGACATTTCATAACAACTTCCCATGACCAATAACTCAGCCTGTGTATCAATCCTGCAACTATCCGATTTGCATATTCTGGCGGCCCCGGAAGATAAAATGCTGGGAATTAATACCGAGCATTATTTCAATGCCTGCCTTGAGCAGGCCTTTGCCGAAAAACATCATTTCGATTTGATTCTGCTGACTGGCGACTTGGCTCAGGATCCTTGCCAGGCAAGTTACCGGCGCATCTTAACCAGCGTTGACGCTTATAAAACGCCATGTATCTGCCTGCCCGGCAATCATGACGATTATGACCTCATGCAGCAGGTATTTAATACCGACAGGATTAACTGCCGCAAACAGGTTAAGCTGGATAACTGGCAGTTGATTAGCCTGAATAGCCGGATACCCGGAGAGCCCGGCGGCCGTTTATCGAAAGATGAATTGATGTTTCTTGAAAATTGCTTAACTGAAAACCCGGATCGTCACGCGCTCATCGCAGTTCATCATCATTTTATGGAAACCAAAAGTCCGTGGATGGACACCATGATCATAGAAAACAGCCGGGAATTATTGGCGATAGCGGGCAAATACCCGCAAGTAAAAGCCGTCACCACCGGTCATGTCCATCAAGTCATGGATATAAAAATGGCAACTTTCCGGGTATTGGCCGCGCCTTCCACCTGCTTTCAATTTACACCTGAAACCCCTGCGTTCAGTGTCAGCGATACGGCTCCGGGCTATCGATTGATAGCGCTGTATGCAGACGGTCGGGTCGAATCCGAGGTTATCCGCTTGCCGGAGCCATTGACCGAGTTGCAAGCCAATACGCATGGATATTGAAAACAGCCGCAAGCTTCATTACAACGTCGTCATCTCCAGAATTTCCTGCCCGACCAGCACACACTGATTCTCCATTTGAGCATAAATAAAGTGCATCCGATAGGTGCCTTTGTATATATGCCCATAGACTTCCAGAACGTCAAACTTGCCTTGCCCGGCAGGGTTTTTTATCGGTTTAAGCACGGTAACATGCTCATCAATTTCGGTTCTGTCATCTAAACCGAAGTGAAAATCCAGTAGTTTTTTTGCCTGAATGACGGCCTCCGCCGAACAGTGATGCACCGCTTCAGCGGAGGCAAACCTTGAGGTCGTAAGCAGTAAGACCAGCATGACGTATTTAAGCATTTTCGCTCCGGAAAAATTTATAGGGTGAGCGGCCGGAAACGCGATGTATTGCGTGCCAGCCTTAGGATTTGGTTAAAAATAACTTCCCGAAACGGGAACCATCATTCCCATGCTTCACGTCACTGCCATTAAGTTAAGTGCTGTAGGAGCGGGCCATGCCCGCGATGAAGGTGCGACAAATCTCAATCGCACCGCTAAAATGTCGTGGGCGCGGCCCGCTCCTACTATGTTATGGTTCTTCGCAGAGCGAGGGGGAACCATGCGCGGAAGTTATTTTTGGCGAAATCATTAATACTGCGATCTTAGACTAACTTAATAGCGCATAGTATGTGTTAAAAAACTGGGTACGATCAGCCAAGCCGTTCGTTCCGCCATTAACTTTTTGGGTGACGGCTGTTATTACAGCATCGCTTGAACCGCCGTCGCAGACCGTCCACAGGTTGACTGAATCGAAGAAAAATCCTGCCGATGCCAGTGGATAGCGGGTCGCCGCTAAGTCAGGGTTGGCAACGGTATCTTCATTGACAGCTTTACCGAAAGCGGCGTAATTCGACTTACCCGTCAGTTGGATATAGCCGCGCCCCCTGAATGTGTAGCCGTCGCCGCTGGCTTCGTCGCCATTGCCCATTCTGTCGGCATAGACTCTAGCGCCAATCTTGGCTGGATTTCTCGCATAAGATTCGTTTAACGGTGCGGGAAAATATTTTGGAAAGGTTGCCGCCAAGCCATCGGCTGAATAATTTAAATTTTCATAGACCACCGTAAAGCTTGCACTTTCGTGAGCGCACTGCGCCAGGAAGTGCGCTAGTCTTAAAGCATTCGTTATAGCGGCTATAGTGGGTATTTGGGCAATGACTTCATCGGGAACATGGCCTTTAAGGTTTTCCAGATTAAAGCCTGTTGACGAAGACGAAGAAGTTGACGATGGCGATGCTGGAAACAGCTGCGCCCAA
Source organism: Methylobacter sp. (assembly GCA_036741905.1). Lineage (GTDB taxonomy): Bacteria > Pseudomonadota > Gammaproteobacteria > Methylococcales > Methylomonadaceae > Methylobacter_A. Next base: position 2,798 of record DAINRH010000113.1, read on the forward strand.
GTGGCGTCGCCTACAATTCCGTCGGCGGTCAGACCGTTTTGCGATTGCCATGTCTTTACGCTTGCTTCGGTGCCTGATCCGAAAATCCCGTCGGCGCTTAGGCCTAGACGAGTTTGGAGTGTTTTAACATCATCGCCTGTTGAACCATTTTTTAATAACATGACATCTCCTGTTGATTGTTTTAAATAGCGGCTAGGGCGCATTGCATGTTATCAGGGGATGCAATGCTTTCTTACTACGGTTAGGTCGGAAGTTACAACTCATCAATACGGGGAGCGGAAAAAACTCTTCTAAAGCATTGGGTTTGGGTACGCTCTACGGCGGATATGCCTCTGCGAGAACCAGATTTTGGCCTATCTCTTTCGCGGCTGTAATCGACAGTGGGTAATAACATCAGTTTTTAATCCCAATGCCCTTATGCAAAAGGTAAAGGCTAAATAAGGTCAGGGTAATAATAAAGCCGCCGGTAATGATAAAAGTCATCTGAATATCAATATCCGTCACGCCTATCAAGCCGTAACGAAAGGCATTGATCATGTACAAAATGGGGTTGCCCAGCGAGATGATCTGCCAAAAACCAGGCAGCATGTCTACCGAATAGAAAACGCCGCCCAGATAGCTTAGCGGGGTTAATACAAAGTTCGGGATAATCGAAATATCGTCAAAACTCTCCGCAAGTATCGCATTGATAAAGCCCGCCAAAGAAAATACCGTGGCGGTCAGCACCGCGACCGTCAGGGTAATGGCGATATTATTAACGCTAATATCGGTAAATAATAAAGAGATTAAAGCCACAACAACGCCCACCAGTAAGCCGCGGATAATGCCGCCGCTGACATACCCGCCCAGAATCACCCAGTTGGGTATCGGCGCAACCAGCAACTCTTCAATATTGCGCTGGAATTTGGTCGAGTAAAACGAAGACACGACATTGGCATAGGAGTGACTGATAACCGACATTAAAATAATGCCGGGGACGATATAGTCCATATAGCCAGCTCCGCTGATAGTGCCTATGCGGTCGCCGATCAGCTTGCCGAAAATCAGGAAATACAGCGCCGTGGTGATGGCCGGAGGCAGCAGGGTTTGCGGCCAGATCCTGATAAACCGGAAGATCTCCTTGGTAACGATGGTCCTAAAGGCAATAGAGTAATTCATTATTTATCGCCTGCCGTTTTTGAGCCGTTGGGGCTTGAGTCAATCAAATCCATAAATAACTGTTCCAGTCGATTAGTCTTGTTTTTCAAGCTGGTGACTTCGATATTCTGCATACTTAACTGGCTAAATAGCGTGTTAAGGCTGTGCTCTTTAGGCACGGCAACATTAAGCGTCCTGTCCGTCACGCGCTCAATTTGACAGCCGTCAATCACCGGCGTTTCGGCAATAGGCTGCGCCAGATCGAGCACGAAATGTTCGACATGCAGCCTCGCCAGCAAACTGGCCATATCGGAATTTTCGACAATTTTTCCGTGATTGATGATGGCGATATTACGGCACAGGCTTTCAGCCTCTTCCAGATAGTGCGTGGTTAAAATGATAGTCGTGCCTTGCTGATTCACTTCCTGCATCATTTGCCACATGGAACGGCGTATTTCTATATCGACGCCTGCGGTCGGCTCGTCAAGAATCAATAACTTGGGCGCATGCACCAGAGCGCGGGCGATCATCACCCGGCGTTTCATGCCGCCCGACAAACGTCTGGACACGGTATCGCGCTTATCCCACAAATCCATTTGTTTAAGACAGTATTCGGTGCGTTGCAGCGCAAGTTTGCGCGGCGTACCGTAATAACCGGCCTGATTGAGCAAAATACTTTTGACGGTGTCGAACTGATTAAAATTAACTTCCTGCGGAACCAGGCCGATACAGCTTTTGGCTTGCGCCCGCTCGCGTCTTAAATCATGTCCGAAGATGCTGACTGAACCGCTGGATTCATTGACCAGCGAACTGATAATGCCTATAGCCGTTGACTTGCCGGCGCCATTCGGCCCCAGCAAGGCGAAAAAATCGCCGGCCTCAACATCGAGATCGATGCCTTTTAAGGCTTCAAAGCCATTATTGTAGGTTTTTCTGAGATTACGTAGAGATAATGCATTCATGCTGAAACTAATACTTTAAGGGTCAAGCTACAAGGTTAAAGGCGCGAGGTTAAATGTGCAAGGTTCAAGGTGCAAAAAAACACCTTGAACCTTTAACCTTGAACCTTTACCCTTTACTAATATTAACACGCTTCATAGACAAAACCGGATAGCCCGTGCTGAAGAAACCTCCCGAAACCGTTGCCGCTGTAGACTTGGGGTCTAACAGTTTTCACATGATTGTTTGCAGTTTAACCAATGGTAATTTACAAACTCTCGATCGTCTTAAAGAAATGGTAAGACTTGCGTCCGGCCTGGATAAAAAGAATTACCTCGATAGCCGTACCCAGGAAAGAGCTTTAGAGTGTCTGGAACGGTTTGGACAAAGAATCCGTAACTTTCCGCCGGAAAGCGTCCGCGTCGTCGGCACCAGCACCTTACGCCAAGCTAAAAACTCCCAGCAGTTTTTGGAAAAGGCCGAAAAAGCCTTAAATCACCCCATCCACATTATTTCCGGTATAGAAGAAGCCCGCTTAATCTATCAGGGCGTCGCGCACAGTCTGGGCAGCAACGCTAACTTGCGCCTGGTTATGGACATAGGCGGCGGCAGCACCGAATACATCATCGGCTCCGGCGACACGCCCCGAGTAAAAGAAAGCACGCCGATGGGCTGCGTGTTGGTCAGTAACGCCTTTTTTAAAGACGGCCAGCTATCCAAAGAGGCCTTTACTCAGGCAACCTTGTTTGCCGAACAGCAGCTTGAGCCGATCCAAAAACAATTTCAGCGCAAGAACTGGGACGAAGCCATCGGCGCATCAGGCAGTTTAAAGGCCATCGATAAAGTGCTTAAAGCCAAAAACTGGAGCAATAACGGCATAACGATGGAAGGTCTGGAGTATCTGGTCGCCCATCTCACTCAGTGCAATCATGTTAACGAGCTTAATTTGCCCGACCTCGATCCTGAACGTCTCCCGGTATTTCCAGGCGGCGTCGCCATCGTCTACGCCACTTTCAAAAGCCTGGGCATCGAACAAATGACCGTTTCCGACGGCGCGCTCAGGGAAGGGCTCATTCAGGATTTACTGGGCCGGCTCTATGATCATGACATTCGCTCGGCAACCGTGCAGGCCTTAGCCGATCGTTATCATATCGATAAAGAACACGCCGTTCGCGTTAAGCAGACGATCGCCTATATTCTGGAACAATTGGGCGAGGATTTTTGCGGGCCTAACCACGAAGACGTGGTGCAGTTTTTAAACTGGGCGGCCGACCTGCATGAAATCGGTCAGGACATCGCCCACAGTCAGTATCACAAGCACAGCGCGTATATCATTGAGAATGGCGACTTTGCCGGATTTTCCAGGCAGGATCAGATTTTATTATCGACCATTGTCAAGTCTCATCGACGCAAATTTCCCCGCGCCCTGTTCAATGAATTACCGTTCCCCTGGCATATTGACGCGCCCACTTTAACCCTTATTTTGCGGCTGTCGGTGTTGCTGCACCGCAATCGCCAGGAACATGACAAACCCGATTTCAAAATAGCGCTAACGAAATCCAAAATTCGCCTACAGTTTGCAGACGGTTGGTTGGCTCAGGCGCCGTTGACCCGCGCCGATTTAATCCAGGAGGCCGATTATTTAAAATCGGCAGGCTTCAAATTGGAATTTTCTTAGCCGTCGGATCATGAAAATCATATTCCGTATTGTGTTGTATTGCTTTAGTGCATTAGTGATTTTATGCGCGATGCTGGTTTTTTTTGGCGTTGGCGACAAACCCGAACTTGAAGTGGGATGGTCGCCTACCCGTGACGACTTGACCAGGGCAAAAAAGATCCTGCATGAAGGTTCCAAAACCAAACCTGATGAGATCGGCATCATCGAGTTAACCGAAGCCGATCTTAATCTCGCCGGCAATTATCTGTTAAACCGCTATAGAAAAAGTGCGGCTGATTTGGATCTTAAAAACGATGAACTGAGATTTAAAGTGACCATGACCTTGCCCGAAAACAGACTGGGCAAGTATTTAAACATCAGCTTTAGACTAGGCAACGTTACCGGCAATGATCTTCCGGTAATAACCAAATTCAAAGCCGGAAAACTATTGTTACCGGCAAAATGGGCTGCTTGGGTTATCGACACCCTTATTCAGCATTCATCATTGAATGAATATTTCATTCTGGCAACCCGGCCGCTCAAGGCGGTTAAAATCGATGCGGAAAAACTCACCATCACCTACTATCCGAACAAGGATACCTTGATCCAGGCGCGGAACTTCCTGACGCATACCGGCGATAATTCCGCGTTGAATGTTTACCAGCAAAAACTGGCCGACATCGTAGCCAAGCATAACCCGAAATGGCGCCTATCGCTGGCGGACTTGTTGCGCCCGCTGTTTGAACTGGCTTACCAGCGTTCTACGCTGGAAACCGCCATCGATGAAAACCGGGTCGTAATTTCCGCGATCAACGACTATGTCAACCAACAGGAAACCCAAAAACTCCTGGCCATACCTGAATCTGCGCCCTCAGCCGGACAACAATATGCCGCTTTTTTATACAAGCGCATCGATTTGGCTCAACATTTCATAGGTTCGGCAGCGCTTACCGCATCGGTAAACAAGCAAGCCGCGCAACTTGCCGGTGAAGAAAAGGAACTCAGCGACGCGCAAGGCGGCAGTGGCTTTAGTTTTATCGACTTGGCGGCCGACAAGGCCGGAACACGTTTTGGGGAAATGGCGACCTCATCGCCGGAAAATGCACGGAAAATGCAAAAAGCCATGTCCGGGATAAAAGATTACAGCGACTTTATGCCGGACCCCAGAGACCTGCCCGAGCACATGAATGAGGCCGACTTTAAGCGGCGTTTTGAATCGGTAAACAGTCCCGTTTACCAGGAAATTTCAAAGCAGATCGATGTGCGCATTGCAGCGACACCGATTTATAACGCAGAATAAAAAAAGGGAGCCCAAAGCTCCCTAAGTGCAATCATGGGAATGACCGTTCGGTCATTCCCGAATCGACTTTAATTAAAAGTAGAACCCGGTGTGCCTGGTAAAACAGGCATTTTCTGTTTAGGAAATTCGCCGGTCAAACCATTTAAAAAGGCCACAATATCCGCAACTTCTTCTTTAGTTAAATCCTTGCCCAATTGCAGTTTTGCCATCAAGGTTACCGCGCTATCCAGCGTTTTAACCGAACCGTTATGGAAATAAGGCGCAGTCAAAGCGATGTTACGTAAGGTCGGCACTTTAAATAAATGCTCATCAGCCGCATTTTTGCTGACTTCCGCTAAACCTTTATCCTTGCTGAAATGATGTTGCGCTTCCCAATAGCCGTTGGGAATGACAGGAAACTTCTGGAACATGCCGGGACCGTTAAACGCCGGACCGCTATGGCAAGAGGTACAACCCAATTCAGCAACTTTTTCCATACCGCGAACCTGTTGCGCCGATAAGGCTGATTGATCGCCGCCTACATACTTGTCATAAGGACTGTTAGGCGTAATCAAGGTTCTTTCATAAGCCGCAATCGCCTTAGTTACAGCATCTTTAGTAATGGTATCCGTGCCAAAAGCATGCTCAAAAGGCAGCTTATAACCTTCAATCGACTTCAGACGCGCGACAACCTCATCCCAGTTTTTCATGCCCATTTCAATCGGATTAGTTACCGGACCTGCGGCTTGCGCCTCCAGGCTTGCCGCCCGGCCATCCCAAAACTGGACAGCATTAAACGCGGCATTCCAAACTGTCGGCGCACTGCGTCCGCCCGTTTGACCGTTAACGCCCATAGAATTCGGCCTGTTATCCTCACCGCCCAGCATAGTGTTATGGCAGGAAGAGCAGGAAACCGTACCGGTAGAAGACAGGCGCGGGTCGTGATACAACATTTGACCCAACTCAACCTTAGCAGGCGTTGTCGCATTATCGGCCGGTGCCGGTGCTTCTGTGGGTAAAGTCTCCCAAGCCGAAGCCACCGAAACCGAACTTGCCAACGCCAAGGCTGTAACCAGCGAACGAATTTTAAACATACTATCCTCCAAAATATTATTTTAATGTTATTAATGTGGGGGAACCTACACGCCCAGTAACCTTACTGCACACCCACCGGGATTGTAAGATATGAAGCGGACAAGGTACAACCATATTTCCCTTGTCGTCTTTAAACAGCGCAAAGTAGCGATGAATTCAACCGCATGACGATGATAAAATCGACTTCGCGCGGGCAGTGCTATCGTAACTATTCGGCAACGAACAACAGAACGAATTCGACTGATAAATACCGATAAAGCGAGCAGTATTTAGCCGACCGTATTTATTAATCTGAAAAACTTTTGGCGACAGTTATGTTGATATTTACCGCCCCCACGGATGTGGAACACGATGCAGACACCCAAAAAGCGCTCAACTCGGTCGGTTCATCCCCACGGATGTGGGGAACACTGCGAAAGTGCGCCGCCTAGCTATTTCTAAGGCGGTTCATCCCCACGGATGTGGGGAACACGTTTTCGTACATTTGATATTGTTTTTCCAAATCGGTTCATCCCCACGGATGTGGGGAACACTGCGCTCGATATGTACCGAGAGGATAACCGTGCGGTTCATCCCCACGGATGTGGGGAACACACGCAGACATCGGCGGCGGTGGCGTCGGTGTGCGGTTCATCCCCACGGATGTGGGGAACACTTCGGTTTCGCTGGCGATTGCGGCGCCCAATTCGGTTCATCCCCACGGATGTGGGGAACACGTTGGAGCGGAATATCATCTTGTAAAGAGCCGCGGTTCATCCCCACGGATGTGGGGAACACTCCACGAGCTGTCCACATGAAGTGATCCATGTGCGGTTCATCCCCACGGATGTGGGGAACACGCAAACGAACGGATCAATGCGGCGTCGAATCAAGGTTCATCCCCACGGATGTGGGGAACACCGGCAGGTGGATCCGGTAGCCCGAACACCATACGGTTCATCCCCACGGATGTGGGGAACACAATACGCTTGCCAGAGCTTAAAACTGGATAGCCGGTTCATCCCCACGGATGTGGGGAACACATGAAGCAGAGGAGATCATTAAGAGCATTAGGCGGTTCATCCCCACGGATGTGGGGAACACCGCCATGTTCAGCGTGCCGCGCCATGAGCAGACGGTTCATCCCCACGGATGTGGGGAACACAGAACCGTATGGACGGGCGGAAAATGGTCATTCGGTTCATCCCCACGGATGTGGGGAACACAGCGATATGCTCATGCCGACTGATGACCAGCCCGGTTCATCCCCACGGATGTGGGGAACACACTCCACGCCATTGGTGATCACAAGAATCGGACGGTTCATCCCCACGGATGTGGGGAACACCGTTCGATTTTGATTAGTTGCTCATCCGTGAGCGGTTCATCCCCACGGATGTGGGGAACACGCCGTCCAATTAGTATCGGCTGCCATATTCGGCGGTTCATCCCCACGGATGTGGGGAACACTTCAGAAATAGGTCGCCAGCGCTGATCTCTGGCGGTTCATCCCCACGGATGTGGGGAACACCCCAAGAAAATACCTATCCGAGGTTTGCAAGGCGGTTCATCCCCACGGATGTGGGGAACACTTTTATTCCATCGTTTTTTGTAATTTTCTAGTCGGTTCATCCCCACGGATGTGGGGAACACCAGCTTTGATAACGGGTGAATAGACGTGCTCGCGGTTCATCCCCACGGATGTGGGGAACACTGTAAATTTTTTCATAGGATTAACTCCCTACGCGGTTCATCCCCACGGATGTGGGGAACACATACTTATGGTCATGCCCGTACTCAACAAGCGCGGTTCATCCCCACGGATGTGGGGAACACTTTCAACAATTACCATCGTAATAGTAATTTAGCGGTTCATCCCCACGGATGTGGGGAACACAGTTATTGTATTCATAGGATTAACTCCCTACGCGGTTCATCCCCACGGATGTGGGGAACACCCTTGCAAAACATGTAAATAAGTGTATTTGTTCGGTTCATCCCCACGGATGTGGGGAACACTGCTCAAGAAAGAATAATGCACTGTTTTCCATCGGTTCATCCCCACGGATGTGGGGAACACACTGATCATAACATATTGTTAATAAAGCGGAATAAACGCTTCCGTTTTTCTACCGCAAAAAAGCCGGTTTTTTACCATTAAATTGTTAAAGAGCATCTTTATCCTTTGGGTCTTCAATCGGATAAAAAGAAACCAGTTTGAGTCCGTCAAACTCGACCGGCAAACGGCGGTTTTCGCCTAGGGTCAGAAAATCAAAGCCCGATTCGGTATTGGTGCTCCAGGTCATAATCGCATTGCCGTCTTCAATGCCGTCTACAATCTGCGCCCAGATCATCTCTCTGACTTTAGCCGATAAATCGCCGACATAAACGCCCGCCCGAATCTCAATCAGCCAAACGGCC
>DAINRH010000113.1:11314-12730 GCA_036741905.1 Methylobacter sp.
AACCGGTGCGGGACGTTTTCAACTACGATGACCAACATCGCCGATACTCTCAGGGTTAGGAATGGCCGGAGCGATATTCTCTTCAGCAGGTTTCGGCAATTCAAGTTCACCGGCAGCCAGGACTTCTTCTATGGTAGGGATGATTTTTTTGAGGATTTTGCTTTGCCGGAAAATATCGCGGCACATCAAACGCACTTCCCGTTCCGGGTTGTGATAATTTTTGGCCGCGATTTTAAATGCATGGGGAATAATGTCGTCAAACTTGAACAAATCGGCGATGTCGTAGACGAATGACAAGGGTTTGCCGGTATGAATAAAGCCGATGGCGGGCGCGTAACCTGCCGCCAGTACCGCCGCTTCGCTGATGCCGTACAAACAGGCTGTTGCCGAACTGATGCAGCGGTTCGGCATATCGCCGCTATCCCAGTCGGTCTGGTCGTAATTGCGACCTTTCCATTCCACGCCCGCCTGTTTGGCTAATAACTGGTAGATTTTTTTAACGCGAGCGCCTTCTATGCCGCGCAGTTGTTCGACGCTACGCCGTTCCGGCGGCTTTTCGCCGAAACGGATTTCGTACATTTTGCGCACCACTTTTAAGCGCGCGACATCGTCCAATGCCAACTTGGCCTGATACAGCAAGCGATCCGAACGCGCCCCGCCCGGCTGGCCGGACGCATAAAGCCGAACCCCGGCCTCGCCGACCCAAACCAGCAAGGTTCCGGCTCTGGCGGCCAAAGCCACGGCATGATGAGAAACCCGCGTCCCCGGTTCGAGCATGATGCAGGCGATACTGCCGACCGGAATATGGGTTCTGATGCCGCTTTCGTCGATGACGACGAAAGCGCCGTCTTTAACGTCAACCTGGCCTTTTTCGATAAAAGCCATGGAGACGCGTTCTTTCATGGTGATGGGTTTTAGGGGTGGCAGCATGATTTTAATCCAAGGGTTTGCTCGTTCCCAAGCGCCTGTTTGGGAACGAAGTTGGCGAAGCTCTCGGCAACCGCTCCCTGCGTTGCTCTACCTCCTGCATCCATGCAGTCGCAGTTTCGCGTGAGTTTCACCGCTATTAAGTTAAGAAACCAGTCCCTTCTCCCACCGGGAGAAGGTTAGGATGAGGGGATCCAATAAAGCATTTTTCCTTATTTTTGTTCTCCTCACCCCGACCCTCTCCAACAGGAGAGGGAGGTCTTCTCCTTAACATAATGGCAGTGTAGCTGGAGCTTGGAAAAGCGGAACGAACAGTCCTAACCTCAAACACGCAAAATACGCTGCATAAGCAGGGTTTGCATATCACGCCGTCCATCGAGTATTGCATGGACTACAACTTTATCGGCAAATGTTTCATAAATAATCCGATAAGGTTTTTCAATCACCTGCCGATACTGCCGAATCCCCAGAGACAACAATTCCTTGGGG
>DAINRH010000114.1:0-6238 GCA_036741905.1 Methylobacter sp.
TTCCATCAAACGAATGAACTAAGTGAATTTAACAGCCAAGTTAGGGCGACAGGCCTTAAAAAAACCCCAGGAGAGCAAATTCCTGACTCTATTGTAAGCTATTGATGACAAATTATGGCTAAAATTAAAATTAAAGCAAGCTAAAAATCACAACAATTTAGACAAATCCCTACTAATCTAGTGTACAATTTGACCAATCCACTGCTTCAGTGGCTAACACTAAAGTTAACAGTCTTTTGTTTTTTCACTATTTATTTGGAGATGATCAATGAGCGTATTAGTCGGTAAACAAGCACCTGATTTTACAGTTCCTGCGGTTCTGGGCGATGGTCAAATAGTTGATTCATTTAGTTTTTCTGAGGCTACTAGCGGAAAATATGCGGTAGTATTTTTCTACCCGCTAGACTTCACTTTTGTTTGTCCAAGCGAGTTGATCGCTTTAGATCACCGTATGGATGCATTCAAAAGCCGTAATGTCGAAGTGATTGCCGTATCTATAGATTCTCATTTCACTCATAATGCATGGCGTAATACACCCGTCAATAAAGGCGGTATAGGCCCTGTCCGTTATACAATGGCAGCGGATATATCTCACTCTATTTGCAAAGATTATGATGTTGAAGCGGATGCTCCGGCGGTGGCTTACCGCGGTACATTCCTGATCGATCGTACCGGCAAAGTCCGTCATCAGGTTGTTAACGATCTGCCTTTAGGCCGCGACATGGATGAACTGTTGCGTATGATCGATGCCTTGCAATTCCACGAAGAACATGGCGAAGTATGTCCGGCAGGCTGGCATAAAGGCGATTCAGGCATGAACGCAAATCCTGCCGGTGTTGCAGAGTACCTGGATAAAAATGCCGATAAGCTGTAAGTAACGGCTGATTAGGGTGTCGGCCTAACAACCCCGGTCGGCGCAACAAAAAAAGGCTTGGACATTGACTGTTCAAGCCTTTTTTATTGCCGGGAAGGGGCGTTGACCTGGAAAATGCATGGGGTTAGGTTGATAAAAAATCCCTGTCATCAGTGGTCTATTATCCGTGTACTTACAATTTCGCTATTCCGGTTTGCTCTGTGCAATATCTTGCGGTTCATCCAGAAACTTTCGGTAATTAATTGAAACTTTAAGTCCCGCAAAGCGCCCGGCCATTCTAACCAGCTCTTGGGTCTTTTTATCAAAGCTGATTTTAACCTCGTTTAAGGCGCGGTCCTCGTACCCTTCTTCTATATGATGGGTTTCCAGCAGAAAACGGTAAATATAGACTTCCTGCTCTCCTTCATCCTTAATTTCAAACGGTTCTCCGAACTGTGCCAGAATGGCCGGTTTTTTAGGTAAGTCATCGGAAATTTTTTCCAGTAATGCCGAGTTGGCTTTGAGCTGTTGCTTGTCTTTATCGATTTCGGCGCCGCCTATAGAGCGTAAGGAAACCTCTAAAAACTTGGGCGGGGCGATCGCTAAAAAAAGTGAAGAAAACGACCAGGCAATCAAGCGATTTTCGGCATTAAAGTTTAAATCCGAATAAAACTTCACGTCCGGCTTGATTAGCTTATTATTGCCGTCAACCTTGCGAAACCAGTATCGCCAGCGTCTGCCTTCCGGGGTTGGATCGTCCTGGCTGGCATAAAGCTTGGATAGGGAAACGAAATCCTTGCTGTAAAGAATGGGATCTTTGAAGCGCAAGGTGAATTCATCATTGGCCGAGACGGAAAAGTGCCGGTCGAATTCATCCATCTGCAAGTAGACTTGATAAGCTCGAATCCAGTGCATGCAACCGGATAATGAAGCGGTCAGGGCCAGTAAAAAAACAATGCGAAGACTTCGTTTGATGAGTCCGGTTTTCATAGGAATGAGTAATTAATGCCGGGTGTCGGAATTTGCAGCGCTATTCTTCTGAGACAGGATATTTTCCACGTCAACTTTATCAAAGCAGTAGTGTTCGCTACAGAATTCGCAGTTGACTTCAATAATATCGCGTTCCTTCAGAATATCTTCCAGTTCGGCTCTCCCCATAGCGAATAATGTTTTTTCGATGTTTGTCCGCGAACAGGCGCAGCTGAATTCAACCGGTTCAGCGTCAAATAGCCTGACTTTTTCTTGGTTGAATAATCGATACAAGAGCTGTTCGCAATCCAATTCGAACAGTTCCTGCTCGGTTACGGTGTTTGCCAGTATTTCGATATGCTCCCAATCGGTTTCATAATTTTCCTGGGCCGGCAGTTCCTGTAATAATAATCCTACGGCATGAGTGGCATTGGCAAACAGCCACAATCGGGTTTTAAGTTGCTCGGATTGTTCAAAATAGGTCTGCAAAACGGCAGCTAAATTGTTGCCTTGAAGCGGAACGATGCCCTGATAAGGCGCGCCGCTTTCCGATTCTATGGTTAACACCAGTCGCCCTTGGCCGAACATCGCTTCTAACGGTCCGGCGCTGATATTTTCCTTGCCTCTTACCAGACCTCTTATTTTTCGCTGATCCGTCGCCTGTGCAACCAGGGTTTTTATATCGCCGTCGCCTTGGGCCTGAAGGATCATCGAACCTTTAAACTTGACGGTAGCCGACAGCATGACTACGGCCGCCAGCGCTTGCCCCAACTGCTGTTGCACGATTTCAGAACCGCGCTGATGACGTTTTGCCGCTTGCCAGCTGCTGGATAATTTGACCCATTCCCCGCGAACGCCCAGCTCTTCAAATAAAAAACGGCGTAATAAATCTTGCTCTATCATGTTTTTCCAGTTAAAAGTCATACATTTTACGGCATTAGGATCATGAATCCTTGCCCAAACAGTCTTACAAAAATACCACAAGCCATGATTTTTTCATCAAAAAAACTTACCTTGCCTAGTTCCAAAGAAGCATTACTGGGTCGAAGTACCCCTATGGTTGTTACAAACAGACATTTTGTAACAGGCAACCCGATAGTTCCACCGTTTCCGGACGCGATGGCGCAGGCTTTGTTTGGAATGGGCTGTTTTTGGGGGGCGGAGCGGAAATTCTGGCAATATCCCGGGGTGTTCAGTACGGCAGTCGGATATACCGGCGGCTACACGCCTAATCCGACTTATGAGGAGTTATGTACCGGATTGACTGGGCATAATGAGGTTGTCAAAGTGGTTTACGATCCGGCAATTGTTCCATACCGTGAGTTGCTCCGGCTTTTTTGGGAATCCCATAATCCCACCCAAGGGATGAGGCAAGGCAATGACATCGGCACGCAATATAGATCCGGGATTTATACTTGTACCTCGCAACAACTCGATGAAGCGCTTGAATCAAAACAGTATTTTCAGCAGCAACTCGCTGAAGCAGGATTTAAACAAATAACTACCGAGATCATGCCGGCCAGTGAGTTTTATTATGCCGAAGATATGCACCAACAATATTTGGCCAAAAATCCTATGGGTTATTGCGGTTTAGGCGGGCTAGGCGTGGTTTTTGGCTAACGTTGGGATGCAAAAGACAAAAAAAAGGCGGTTTAAAAAAACCGCCTTGGAATATATTTAGGAAGAATATAACGCAACTTTTCAGCTATGGTGCTCTACAAGAGCCTTAAAAGTTAGGTTAATAATATCAATAAATAATGCAACACAAAATGTGACATATTGTCGCAGTTTAATTGTTGTTTAATTTTTAAATAAAATACCGATAATGTTCTTAAATATTTCCGGTTTTTTATTTAAGGAATAAACATGAAATAATTTGAATAACTCGCGCCGTAAGTGTGCAGCGGGAGTGCAGGCTATTGGCAGCTTGCTCAAGTTATTTCGTGCCCGTTCCTAAGTTAATTCTAATAACCATTGTTTTATAAAAATGCTCTCATACGCCGCCCCTAAGTCCGAGTTCTCTGCCCGACAAAACCTGAAATGGCTGTTTATTCTCAGAAACCTGATGATAGTCAGCGAGGTTATACTCATCGTTTTATCCGTATACGGCCTTAACATTCGCCTACCGGAGCAGCAGCTCTGGCTGGTGATAATGTCGATAGGCGTCGTTAATGTTTATACTTCGATGCGTTTGGAAACAGAAGAACCTGTTACTGAATTGGAAATTTTTTCTCAGTTAGTTATTGATGTTTTTGCTATTACGGCATTACTGTATCTGACCGGGGGGGCATCAAATCCCATTACCTGGGTATTTCTGTTACCCCTGATTATTACCGCCATCATGCTGCACCAATCTTATGCCTGGTACATGGTGATTTTAACCACGTCCATGTATACGGCATTAATGGCCTATAATATTCCTCTGCCGTCGATAGAGCCTCATATGCCCAATCCGGAAATGAAGTATTCCGATACGAAAAATTATGAGCTGTTACAGCAAGTTCATGCGATGAGCGACACTCACTATTTTAACCTGCATATTTTCGGCATGTGGTTCGGTTTTGTATTTAGCGCCGGTTTAGTCGCATTCTTTGTGGTTGAATTGGCTAAAACGCTCAAGGCGCAGGAGCGAAACCTGGCGGAAGCCAGGGAAAATGCGTTAAGAGACGAACGTGTTGTGGCATTAGGTACGTTGGCGGCCAGTGCCGCTCACGATATGGGAACGCCATTGGGTACTATTGCCATTGTGGCTCATGAGCTGGAGCAAGAATTCCCTGTTCACCGCTTTCCGGATTTGCACGAGAAATTATTGATCATGCAGCAACAGATTGACCGGTGCAAAACAGCGTTATCGGTGATGTCGGCCTCTGCCGGTGAAATGCGCGCCGAGTCAGGGAGCGCGATGCTGTTGGCTGATTATATTGATGAGGTAATCAATCAATGGCGCACTCACAAACCGGCGGCAAAACTCCGTTTTTTTATTAATCCTGAAGTCGCTATGCAGGCAAAAATCATTGCCGAGCTGACGCTGACGCACTCGATTATTAACATTTTAAATAATGCTGCGGAAGCGTCTCCGCCGGAAAAGGGTATAGAATTTCATGCGTCATGGGATTTAGATTACGCCGTTATTAAAATCAGGGATTTTGGCCCCGGCCTGCCGCCGGAATTAATCGATTTTGCCGGTAAGCAACCCGTTGTCAGCAAAAAACGCGGTTTAGGCGTCGGCTTATTCTTAGCCTATTCCACCATTAATCGCCTAGGCGGTAAAATTCATCTTTACAACAGCGAGTCGGGCGGAGCCTGCGTGGAAATCACCCTCCCTCTTTTAAATACAGAGAACAATAATGTCAACCCAGGAAATGGATAAACCACGGCTGTTGCTGGTGGATGATGACGAGACTTTTTGCAAGGTGCTAAAGGGCGCATTAGAAAAGAGAAATTATGAGGTATTGGTCGCTAACGATGTTAAAACCGGCATAGCATTTGCCGAGCGTTATTTGCCCGAATATGCAGTGATTGATTTACGTATCGGGCATGAGTCCGGCCTGGAACTGGTGAAAAAACTGATCTCATTGGATGACAATACCACTTGCGTGATGTTGACCGGCTTTGCCAGCATTGCTACGGCGGTTGAAGCAATAAAACTGGGCGCCACACATTATTTAACCAAGCCGGCCAATGCCGATGAAATTGTCAACGCCCTGCATAAAAATGAAGGCGACTCGTCGGTTTCGATCAGTGAAAATCCCTTATCCGTAAAACGTCTGGAATGGGAGCATCTGCAAAAAGTACTGATGCAGCACGACGGCAATATTTCGGCTGCTGCCAGGGCGCTAAATATGCACAGGCGCACGCTGCAAAGGAAGCTGGATAAAAAACCGGTGAGAGAGTGAATTTTTACGCCACCTTAGTCCGAATCTATCAATACCGATAAAAAGGCGCAGCCCCCGGTTTTTTTGCTGAAACAGCGGAAATTGCGCTTTCGATTAAGCCATCTTTCGGCTTGGCAATTTTTAGCGCGATTCCTTCTAATTCCGGCAACTCGATTTCAATTCATTAGCTCTTAAGCGGCAACATTTATTGCCGGTCATATTTTTTGATCGATTTGCGTCTCATTAGGTATATAAATATATTTACATTAATTTTCAATGTGTTGCGGTGTAGTGTTTTGCTGGTTTGCAATTGCCGGCAATTCCGATCGGGTCATTAATCCTGCCGCGATTGGTGTTTTTTAAATTTATAGTTTTGACACAAAGCCGTGTCTCATGATAAAAAGTACCCTGTCGTTTATTACTTAATTCGACAAGCAACTCAATGAAGCAATTTGTTGGGAGGCTCCCTTTGAGGAAAGGGAATAATATAATATAAACTATTCGAGGATTTTAAAATGGCTGAAGAACAAGAAAAAGATAA
>DAINRH010000114.1:6290-12716 GCA_036741905.1 Methylobacter sp.
GCTGTTGCAGCGAGTAACGCTGAAGTTTTCTCGAAAATAGACGCGAAAAAAACCAGCAATAAAACTGCGCAATAAAACTTCAAGCGTAGTCAATTAAAAAAGCACCTCTCGTTATGTTGACGGGGGGTGCTTTTTTTCTTTACATCTATTCCAATAGTCTTGGTTTTTTTTGAGCGTCCGCCCCGCCCCTATCGGACTGTTCAAATAGTTAAAGGCGACTCTGTTTACTTACTTTTTAACTATGTATGCCGGCTTGATAGCTGGGACTGGGTTGCGTTTATTCACGCATGGCGACGCGCAACAGGCGTTAATAAATGCTTGGCGGGTCATTCGATATTAACTATATATCTTTTTCCAACATCTGGATTTTTTCTTCCAACATTTTTACTTTTTTCAATAACTCCGGTAATTTGCTGATTGCTATCTGCTCTTTATAAGCGGTTTTTTTATCTTTTGCAGGACTCCCGAAAACCTGTGTTCCTGCCTTGACGTCGCCGGCCACGCCGGAACGTGCCATGACTATGGCGCCTTGACCAATCGTAACATGGTCGGCAATGCCTGAGCTTCCCGCCAAAATCGCATAATCTTCGATGTTGCAGGAGCCGGATACGCCCGTTAAACCGCACATGATGACGTTTTTGCCGACTTTATTATTGTGCCCGATTTGCACCAGATTATCGATTTTACTGCCCGCTCCAATTAAGGTGCTGCCCAATGCGCCTCGGTCTATACAGGTATTGGCGCCAATCTCGACATTGTCCTCAATAACTACATTGCCGACCTGAGGCACTTTGACATGCTGATTATTCCTGAACTTATAACCAAAGCCGTCAGCGCCGATGATGGCGCCAGAATGAATAATGACATTATTCCCTACGATCACGTCATCATAAATAACGGCATAAGGATAAACCCGGCAGTTTTTGCCTATTTTTACATTTTTACCAAGATAAGCGCCTGCATGTATTTCGCTGCCATCGCCGAGGATTGAGTTTTCGCCGATTACCGCGTAAGGTCCGATATACACCTCATTGCCAAGCGTTACATTGGCTTCAAGCACTGCCTGCGGCGCAATCTTAGGATTATAAATTCTGGCAGGGTGCAGTAGTTCGACTGCTTTGATAAAGCTGATTTCCGGGTCGGGGCAAATTAACAGCGCCATGCCTTCAGGTACGTTTTCAACAGCGAAACCTTCCGCAATAAAGCAGGCCGAAGCCGTTGAATCCTTGATATGCCGGGTATAGCGACTATTGGTCAACTGCGTGACTTGGCCCTGGTGTGCGGAGGTAATCTCTGCCGCTGAATGAATGGTTGCCGATGGATCACCACCGTCAATCCGCGCACCGCAAAAATCGGCAAGTTCTTTTAATACAATCGGCATATGGGTCTCTGCTGTTATTTTGAATAGCGCCAAAACAGTCGGCACGTTGTTGAAAATATAGGTTAAGTGTAGCAAATCTAATAAACAACCACATTACCTGTAGTGGGCTGCTCACTGGAATGATAGGGTTTTCAATGTACCTGATTTAATTTTATTTTTCTGTTTTACGGTGCGCAGAAGTTAATTTTGGTTACGCAGCCAATGCCCCGACTTGCCGCCGTCTTTCTCCAGTAACCGGACCGACTGGATGACCATGCCTCGGTCTACGGCTTTGCACATATCGTAAATGGTCAGTAATGCGATCTGTGTGGCATTAAGCGCTTCCATTTCTACGCCGGTTTGTCCGTTGGTTTTTACCGTGGTTTGGCAACGTATCCGGTTGCTGTCGATTTCAGCGCTCAGTTTGATTTCTACATGCGTTAAAGGCAGCGGATGGCAGAGCGGGATCAGGTCCGCTGTTTTTTTGCTGGCCATAATGCCTGCTATTCTCGCTATAGCCAGAACGTCGCCTTTTTTGTGACCGCCGTCTACGATTAGCTTGAGCGTAGACGGCTGCATTTCAATATAGCCTTCGGCGACGGCTGTGCGCTGGGTGATCGCCTTTTCGCCGACGTCGACCATGTGAGCTTCGCCGGATTGATTAAAGTGGGTTAATGCGGTCATTTTCTGTAAAATTAGCAGTGAAGGGGTTGGCGCATTTTTTATTATAACAACTGCCGGTTAAGAACACTAAAATGGCGGACTACAGGTCTTCCGTGCAATGCGCCTCGTGCTAATTCTATTTTTTGTGACTGAGTGACTGATCATGTCAATTAAGGTACGTTATTTTGCCAGCTTGAAAGAAAGTATCGGCCGCTCGGAAGATAATCTGGCGTTTTCAGGGGCGGTTACGGTCAGCGATGTCTGGCACAGCGCTAATCCGAATAAAGCACTGCCGGAGAATGTATTGGCTGCTGTGAATATGGACTATGTTGAATTGAATAGCGCTGTTAAGGATGGCGATGAGGTGGCTTTTTTTCCGCCGGTGACCGGAGGCTGAGCATGGACATAAAAGTTTACCCGGAATCTTTCGATCCCTGGCAGGAAATTCAGAGTCATCAGCATTCGGCACATAATATGGCCGGTAAGTTCGGCGCAACCAGCATCTTTATAGGCACGATGCGCGATTTCAATGAAGGCGATGAGGTTAAGGGCATGACGCTGGAACATTATCCCGGCATGACCGAAAAACAGCTGAAAAAAATCGTTGCCGAAGCGGTGCGGCAATGGCCGGTTATCGATGCGTTGGTGGTGCATCGAGTGGGCGATATTCTGCCCAATGAACCGATCGTGCTGGTGGCGGTGTGGACATCGCACCGCGGGGATGCGTTTGACGCCAGTCGATACATCATGGAAGCGTTAAAGTCGAGAGCGCCTTTCTGGAAAAAGGAATTGTTAATATCCCAAGCCGAGCGTTGGCTGGAAAAAAATACTGACGGTTATAGTTAACCGACCCGTTGTTGTTAGTTTTATAGGAAATACCTGAATGCAGGGACAATTAAGAAAAATGCATGCCCGGCTGGAGTCGGACAGCTTAAAACCGGTTCAGTACGAGTTACCGTTAGGCGAGCAAGCGGTCGCTTTAAACCCGCTGATCGGTAAGCCGATTAAGCTGGTGTATACCGGTAAGATTCTGTGCGTGCATTGCAACAGGGCGATTAAAAAGAGCTTTAATCAGGGCTACTGTTATCCCTGCTTTACCTCGCTGGCGCAATGCGACATGTGCATCATGAAACCGGAAACCTGCCATTATGAGGCCGGCACCTGCCGGGAACCGTCATGGGGCGAGGAGTTTTGTTTTCAGCCGCATGTGGTTTATCTCGCTAATTCCAGCGGTATCAAGGTCGGCATTACCCGGCAGACGCAAATTCCGACACGCTGGATAGATCAGGGCGCGGTGCAGGCCTTGCCGATTTTTAAAGTGCAGTCGCGTTATATTTCCGGCTTGATCGAGATCGCTATCGCCAAACATGTCAGCGATAAAACCAGTTGGCAGCAAATGCTTAAAAATAAGGCCGAGCCTATCGATCTGGTTGCAAAGCGGGATGAGTTAGTCGCCATTTGCGCCTCGGAGCTGGCCGAGGTTGCCCGGCGTTTCGGTCAGCAGGCGACTGAGTTTTTAGCCGGTGCGGTGCCTGTGGATATTCATTTTCCAGTGGATTGCTATCCCATCAAGGTCAAGTCGTTCAATCTTGATAAGAGCGCTGAAGTGTCAGGTGTGCTGCACGGTATTAAAGGACAATATTTATTACTGGATACCGGCGTCATTAATATCCGCAAGTTTGCCGGTTACGAGGTTGAATTTTCGGCGTAGCAGTGTCGGTTGTCGTCATTGCCCTTCCGTCGCGCCATGGTTTCAATTAGCCAGTATCGCTATGTTAGTCATTAGCTGAATTTGAATACGCCGTAAATCCATGTTGGGCAAGGGAACGACGTTCGCATCAGGCTTAATCGGCCTTTCTTAACATCCGCTGACAGTGCCTTAATTTAACGATAGTTCTATATTTCCCTGCTTTTATTATTGATTATTAGCATAAGGGCAAGATTAAAAAGGATAAGAGATGCGTGTACAATTTGACCAGAAACCTAGTAAAATGCTTGCATTATGTTGTCTGAAAAAGGCGGCTACCAGCAGCAGTCTATATGACGTTCTTTAAAATACACCGGGTATTTGGGTCTTAAGTTTTTAAAAACACATATAATTCGGCTTAATTCGAAAGTTTATTTGAGGGTATTAGCGTGGAGCTAAACGGCGCACAAATTGTAATTCAGAGTCAAACATATTCTGGTTCGACACGAACAAGGCGCGACCCATGCGGCGGACGGCTATGCACGCGCTACCGGCAAGCCGGGCGTGGTTCTGGTTACTTCAGGCCCCGGCGCTACCAACGCCGTAACCGGTATTGCCACCGCTTATATGGATTCGATCCCGATGGTGGTTATTTCCGGCCAAGTGCCGTCGCCGGTCATCGGCAGCGATGCGTTCCAGGAAGTCGACATGGTCGGCATTACCCGGCCGTGCGTGAAGCATAATTTCCTGGTCAAAGATGTCACCAAACTGGCTGAAACTATCAAGAAGGCATTTTATGTGGCGACAACCGGCCGCCCCGGCCCCGTTGTCGTTGACGTGCCTAAAGACATCACCGATCCCAGAATCAAAGTACCTTATAAATACCCTAAAAAAGTATCCATCCGTTCCTATAATCCGGCGGTTACCGGTCATAAAGGGCAGATTAAAAAAGCGGTGGATTTATTATTGACCGCGCAGAAGCCGATCATTTATTCCGGCGGTGGCGTGATTTTGGGTGAAGCCAGCAAGGAATTGACCGAATTCGCGCACACCTTGGGCTTTCCTGTTACCAATACCTTGATGGGTCTGGGCGCTTATCCTGCAACCGACAAGCAGTTCGTCGGCATGCTCGGGATGCACGGCACTTATGAGGCCAACATGGCGATGCATGACAGCGATGTGATTATCGCTATCGGTGCGCGTTTTGACGACCGGGTTACCGGCAAGCTGGACCAGTTTTGCCCGCACGCCCAGATTATCCATATCGATGTTGATCCTGCGTCCATCTCCAAAACCGTTAAGGTTGCGATTCCTATCGTCGGCGAAGTCAAACCGGTATTGGAACAGATGCTGGAAATGATCAGGGAAAGCAAAAAGAAACCGTCCAAGAAAGCCTTGGAAAGCTGGTGGAAGCAGATCGACCAATGGCGGGCCGTCAAGTGCATGGAGTACGACCACAACAGCCTCTTGATCAAGCCGCAATACGTGATTGAGCAGTTGTATGAGGTTACCAAAGGCGAAGCGTATGTCACCTCGGATGTCGGCCAGCATCAAATGTGGGCTGCCCAATATTATCCGTTCGACAAGCCGCGGCATTGGATTAATTCGGGCGGTTTGGGCACGATGGGTTTTGGCTTGCCTGCGGCCATCGGCGTTAAACTGGCGTTTCCCGAGTCTGAAGTCGCCTGTGTAACCGGCGACGGCAGCATCCAGATGTGCATTCAGGAATTATCGACCGCGCTGCAATACAATGCGCCGGTAAAAATCATTAACCTGAACAACAGCTATTTGGGTATGGTCCGCCAATGGCAGGAATTTTCCTACGAAAGCCGTTACTCGCATTCGTACATGGACGCCATTCCGGACTTCGTCAAGCTGGCGGAAGCGTACGGCCATATCGGCATGCGTATCGATAAGCCCGAAGATGTCAGACCTGCGCTCGAAGAAGCTTTTGCGCTGAAAGACCGCACGGTGTTCTTGGACATCCTGACTGACCGAACCGAAAATGTTTACCCGATGATTGAAGCAGGCAAAGCCCATAACGATATGACCTTAAGAGTTGCGCCGGGCACATCCACCGACAGGGAATTGGCATAATGAGACATATTATTTCTATCCTGATTGAAAATGAATCCGGTGCGTTATCGCGGGTGGCGGGCTTGTTTTCCGCGCGCGGCTACAATATCGAGTCCTTGACCGTAGCGCCCACGGAAGATCCCAGCCTGTCGCGCATGACCCTGGTCACTCGCGGCAGCGATGATATTATCGAGCAAATCACCAAACAGCTGAATAAACTGATCGATGTGGTTAAATTGATAGACTTGGCCGAGTCCGATCATATTGAACGGGAGCTGATGATGGTCAAGATCAAGACCAGCGAACACACCCGCGAAGAAATCAGAGGCATAGCGGCTATATTTCGCGGCAAGATTATCGACGTAACGCCGACCACTTATGTCGTGGAAATGACCGGTCCTTCCAGTAAACTGGATGCTTTTATCGCAGCCATTGACAGCGATAGTATTATTGAAGTCGTTCGCTCCGGACCGACCGGCATTTCAAGAGGCGAAAAAGGGCTGCATTTGTGATCAAGGTCAAAGGTTAAAGGCTCAAAAAAACCTTTTATCTTGAACCTTTTACCTAAATTAATTTTAAACACCCAAAAAACAGGAAAAACCATGCAAGTTTATTACGACAAAGACGCCGACCTTTCAAT
>DAINRH010000115.1:0-12586 GCA_036741905.1 Methylobacter sp.
AATTGAGTGCGATTATTGGCATTATAAAGAGCGGCATGCGGTCGAATGCATGTTTGGCAAGCTCAAGCATTACCGCAGAATTGCCACTCGATATGAGAAAAAGGCTGTTAATTACATGGGGATGCTGTCATTTTCCTCGGTACTTTTATGGCTGAGATGAAACGTCAACAGAACCTAGATCAAATCAATATAAGTTCTTAATGCCGATACTGTTTGTGGTAGCTGTTGTTTTTGCAGTATCGCTAAAAACTCATCCTTTGCTTTTGGTGGATTCCTTAATGATTCCCGCTGTCTTTTGATTGCACCACAAGCGATTGCGGGAGCCAAATCAATCTGACTATAAACAAACTCATCAGGATGTATCGCTTCAATGCCGTATTTTGATAAGACGTTACTGGGGAAATCTTTTAAATTGAACGTGACAATAGCATTCACACCCGCTTTAATAGCGGCGGCTAAAACATGCCTGTCATCTGGATCGGGTAAGACTAACGCTTCAATTAATGCTTCATAGCCCGATACCTTGGCATCACGCACACTGGCATCCATTAATTCGCGCGTTCTTTCTAAAACTTTTCTGTCGTATTTATTCCGTCTCAATAACGCTTCAATCCATTCTTGGTGAATTTGATCTGTCCACCGCGCCTTAAACAGATCGGTTAAAGCCAACTGCATTAACAAGTCCCTTAAGGGTGCAGGATATAAAACACAAGCATCATAAATAACTGAAAACTTGGCCACTATTCATATCCCATACCCAGCTCTTGGGCTTGGGCTGCTAATTCATCCAGGGCTTTTAAGCGGTCTTCGTCTATGCGCTGTTTATAGTCAAAAACATCTTTAGCCAAAACCCGCCGATGCGTTCCAACTTTTCTAAACGGTATTTTGCCTTGTTCCAACAACTCAACCAAGTGAGGGCGGCTTACATTTAAAAGCCCTGCTGTTTCCTGTGTGGATAATTCAGCATGAATCGGCATAACCGTTATGGCATTGCCCTTGGACATTTCCGTTAAGATGTCCAGCAACAAATTTATTGCATAGCCAGGAACGATTAAATCGTCTGATTCGCTGTTATCACCGGCTATTTTTATGTGCAGTCGTTCATTATTGGCATATTTTGATAATGTTCGACTGGTTATTTTTGCCTCTTCTGCCTCTTGCGGGGTGGGCAGGTGAGCAATGTTTGATAAAGTCATTTTCGCTTACTCCAATTGTTATTTGTAGTTATCATAATAGCATAAACGAAATAAACGAAAATTTATAAAACTAATTGTGTTAATACTTTTCCCTGTTCAGTATCGACTTTGTTAGCTGGCAAAAATCCAACACTGAATAGCAAGGTACAATCAAAGCTCGTTTTAAGCGTCAGTTCGCAGGTAGTTTCCATAACCTCCAATCCGGCTTCTTCGCCTAAAGCGCCTACTTTTGGTAGCCATCAACAGCACGTCAACAAAGGCTTTGTCCCCTTTCGGCTGTTTCAATAGTCGATTACGAACCATTTTTATCGACACGGGCAGATCTCGAACTTGGAAGGGGTTTCTATGCCCTAGAGCGCCAGGACTCATCTCCAGAACAGGCAAGTAATGCCAGGGATTAAAGATGAAAAAGAAAAACAAAAGAGACCGAAAAAGCGCGTCTTTCGACCCGATGTAATTATTTCTAACCGCTTACTATAGCAGCCATGAAAATAATACTTATGGCAAGCGCCTTGCTTTTTTCAAGCTCGTCTTACTCAAACCCTATGCTGCAAAACAGCGTCTGGGGCAGCGCTGCAAATTATGCCGGCATTAATGTTACGACTTTATACAGCATTGCAGTCCAGGAAAGCGGAACGCGTTGGCGTGACGGCACCTTTCGGCCTTGGCCATGGACGTTGAACGTCAATGAAGGGAAGAGCGGTATTAAAGCCGGTGCCAGGCGATACGCTAACAAGCAAGCCGCAGAACAGGCGCTGATGCATTTAATCAGTCAGGGCATCAGAAATGTCGATGTGGGAATTATGCAGGTTAATCTGTATTGGCATAGCGACAAGGTAGCCAATGAATTATCACTGCTCGACCCCAAAACCAATATCAACGTAGCCGCAGGCTATCTAAAAGATCTCAACACAAAAAATAACGTCAGCAAAACCGTAGCCGACTACCACGCCCCATCGAATCCGACGCGAGGTAAAGCCTATATGAATCACGTTAAACACTACGAGAAAATTATTAATGAAAAGCTTCAATAAACTGCCCATCGCAATACTGGCTGGTATGACTATTTCAGGTTGCTCGTCAACGTCGACTTGTCCTTTCGAAACATCTGGCGACAACTGCGAACGGATAACCATAGTCGCTTATTTGCCACCCGTTATAGCTGATCTGGACTACAAGAACATTCGAGGCTCGCAAAATCAAGTAATCGTCCAGGGAGGATTTCAGCATGCGCTTTCTGTTTCTGGACAGAAAAACGCGACTGAGCAAGCCGTAACTCCGCAGTTGCAGTCATTCGCTCTGGCACCCGTTACGGACAACGCTATTCTGGAGACTGAAACAGTTTCTTTTGAGTTTGACCATGCTTCGATTCCAGTGTCCGAACTGGACAAGCTGAGTAATTTCTTGCGTCGAATTGATTCGCCCAGCCTTATGCATATTCAAGTCGAAGGGCATACCGATTCGAAAGGCTCGGCAAAGTACAACAGGAAATTATCACACAGACGAGCCAGAGCCGTTCGCGACTATCTTATTCAACACGGAGTTCAACCATCAAAAATATCACACAAGGGTTTTGGCGAAGCATTTCCGTTAGAGGCTAACGATACTGAAGAGCATCGCTCTAAAAATCGTCGCACTGAAATAATTCCACTGACAGGCAACTGAAATGAGAGACATACCCAATTACCTTGACGACCCGCAACAAGTTCTGTTTTGGGAACTCGACGAATTCATCTTGCTCGCTATCATGTTTGGTATTGGCATCATGGTGAATTATCTCGGCATATTGCTGGTGATTGGATTGGTTGGCATAAAGTTCTACCGCAAGATCAAAGACAGGCAAGCCAATGGATTCCTGTTGCACCTACTGTATTGGGATGCAGGACTTGGCTCATCAGAAACCCCTCCGACATCAAGACCCCTTGCATTCATTCGCCGATTCTTTTAGGACACACCATGGATTACAAAAAATTTGCCTCGACTTGGCTTAGCCTGCAGGCATCGAATCGATTCTTGAAGTCTGTTTGCATTTTCCTGATGGCGCTGAATTTGTTGTCACTGATTGGCTGGCTGAAAAAGGATACCGTCGTGATTTTAATTCCGCCCGGTCTGTCAGAAAAATCAGAGATTGCCAAAAACAAGGCGTCAGAGGGCTACAAAAAAGCTTGGGGGATGTACACAGCGACGCTGATTGGCAACGTCACACCGGAAAACGCTGACTTCGTTCTGGAGTCGTTTAGCGGCATGGTGACCGGTGAAATCAGATCCATTGTCGCCGAACAAATTACTCAAGAACTCGATACGCTGAAACAGGAAAAAGTGTCTTCAACGTTTGAAATTGTCCGTGTGACCTACGAACCAGAGACAGACAAGGTCTTTGTAACGGGACGGAACCGCATGACTGGCGCAGGGGGTAAATCAACGCCAACCGAGCAAACCTTCGAGTTCAAGATCGACGTTAAGCAATACTCGCCAAGCATCACGCAAATGGCCTCTTATGAAGGTATGCCCAGATTACTCAGCGTTCTGCAGAAAGAAGAAACGAAACAGAAAGCTGAAGAAGAACGTCAAAAACTGATCAAAAAATAGGAGTCAACGATGCGAGTAAAAATATTGCTTATTTCAATAGCCTGGGCATCAACAGCCTTGGCTAACGAACTTCCACCAGAACTTCCGTTTCAGGCCGTTAGTGGTAGTGAGTTAGCGCCTTATCAGGAAGGTATTGCCGGGGATCCAGGTATGGGTGTTGGCAATCAAAACACCCATATCAAACCGAATCAAATAAGTGAACCGCTGGTTAACGGAGCCACTGAAATACAAGATCAAAATCACCCATCTGCAGAGCAAGCTACGCCAGCGGAACCTGCTCAAGCCCCAGAGTCCACACCAAAACCAAAGAAAAGACCCAAAATTCTTGATAAAGCACCTGAACCAAAAAAAGCGTCGGCTAAAGACTCTGCTAAAGACAAGGAAATCGATATTGGTCTCCAGTCAGGCATCACCATCAAACCCAAGCCCGGTAGAACGGAAAGCGTTGTTATCGCCAAAGGCAAGCTCAATCGTATTGTGACACCGTATGCCGACCCGAAGGTACTGACTGTTGACAACGTAGAAACCAAGATAGAGGGTTCGGCAGTTTATATCGCCACCGATTCCGAAACGCCGGTGAGTCTGTTTATTTCCGACACGGAAACAGAGAATACGACATCGCTTCAGTTAACGCCTCAAGAACGGTTGATGCCGGTAGAAATCAGAATTGAGCAGGATCCGAACAAAGCGTCACCCACTGAGGCGGCATCATCGAGAACAGATACGTTTTTTCGTCAAGACTCACCGTATGTCACGGAAATAAAAGCCATCATGCAAAACCTGGGTAAACAACAAATACCGCAAGGATTTACCCTGGAAGAAGTGACCAACGAGCTTCGCTCGGCGGGTGTGTGCCACTCGGCTAGTTTAACCTTTACGCCCAGTCAGTTGCTTTCGGGACATGACTCCAGGATCGTCATCGTGATCGCGCAAAACAATGGATCGGCAGTCAGTGTTTTTGAAGAAGCCTATTGTGCGGCTGAAAACATTATGGCCGTTGCCGCGTGGCCGAAGGTCCGCCTGGAATCGGGTGAAAAAACCGAAGTATTTATTCTGATGCGCTTGCCGGAAGGAAAAAGCGGTGAAGAAGTAAGACCCGCATTACTGTAAACAGCCAGGAGTTCAATGTGATCGATCTTGAAAAGAAAACACCCAAAGAAAAATTAGTAAAATGGTATGAAACACTTGATCCCTCAAAGCGCAAACAACTAACACTCACTGGCGGCGGTGCGGCCCTATTTGTCGCGGCCGCGATCCTTATAACCGCTACGTCCGATGATAAGTCAAAAAGTTTCATACAAAAACCCAGAAAGGTCGAGTACACGCTATTCAACGGCAAAAGCCCCAGGGATGTCTCGATAGATGCAATGGCCGGAAAAATTAAAAAGCTAACCGAAGACTTTTCAAATATCCGTATGACATTCCAGCGGCAGGACCAAAAGATTCAGGAAGCCTCTGAATTGATCAAAACGCGATCGGACGAACTGAATAAACGCACTGAAAAATTGACTCAGCAAACGACCGAACTTTACCAAAAACTCGAAGTCGCGCAGGACGCGCTAAAAACCCAAATACCTCTGCCCGAAGTGCCCTTGGACAACAAATCAACTGGCAAGAGGAAAGCAAATGCCAAATACGAACCCGGACAGCCAGAGCTATTAGGTCAGCAGCCGCCCACACTTGCTGAAAACGAAGTGGCGCCTACCGAAACAGGCCCTAAAATTCGTGTAGTAACCCGTTCAGGGGAAGGTGGTAAAACAACCAAAGATGCCAATAACAAGGATGGAACCAAAAAGACCGGCGACAAAAAAATAACCGAATTCGTTAATATCAAAAAAGCAGCCAACAATACGGGTATGCCGGATATGTTCTTGCCTGCCGGCAGTATTTTGAGCGGGACACTGGTAACCGGCTTAGATGCACCCACGTCGAATCAATCCAAACAGGATCCTTTTCCTGCGATGTTGCGCGTGAAGCACGAAGCCATTTTGCCGAACCGCTACCGGATGGATATACGCGAGTGCTTCCTGATAGCCAGTGGTTACGGTGACCTGAGCGCCGAGCGGGCATACATGAGAGCAGAACGCATCTCATGCGTGAAGAAAGACGGTACAGTTATTGAAGCATCAATAGATGCCTATTCGGTTGGAGAAGACGGTAAAGCCGGTATTCGCGGTCGTCTTGTCAGTAAAAACGGCCAAATTATCGGCAATGCATTGTTATCGGGTTTCGTTTCCGGCATTACCCATGCGTTTGCGCCACAGAAAGTACAATCCATAAGAACAAACGTAGTCCCAGGCGAGCCTCAAGCTTTCCAGTATCCGTCTCCGGAAATGCTGGCCGGTCAGGCAGTCATGGGGGGTATCAGAGGCGCAGCCGAGCAAATTGCCGATTACTACCTGGAAATGGCCAAAAACATCTTCCCGATTATCGAAATCGATGCCGGACGGAAAGTTGATTTCATCATGATTCGCGGCATGTCGCTCAATCCTAAATCCAAATCGAATCAAGGGACTGATTCGCAGGGTGGCGCACGAAGTATGAACAACAACTATAGCGGTAATATGATGAACGACAACATGATGAACAGCAACATAATGAGCGGCAACGGTGTTCAGCGCGGCGGAATGGCAGGTTTTGGCGATAGGTACGTAGGTGGCTAGCGTGGAGTTTATAGCGGTTATGGACGTTAATTTTAGGAGAACAGTGTGATAAAAAAATTAGGTGTCCTCATAGTATTGATGGGAATCGTCGGTCAATCACAAGCCGTCGACTCTGATCCGGTGGCTCAATCGACAAAACCAAGGACTGACGGTGAAATGACAGCAGAAGTCAAAGACATTATGCGCAGTGTTGACGAGGTAAAAAGATTGCCCGTGACTGGTCTGTCAATGATCAAGGCCGACGATAAGACCTTCTTGATATCGGATAACGGCCATTTTGTAGTGGCCGGCAATTTCAAGCTGGTCGATATGTGGCAAGGCAAGATTATTGGCTCGGTGGGCGATACCAAAGGTATTGATAAAGTGGATTTGCGAAAAATCGGTTTAAACCCTGATGAGCTTTCGATATTTTCAATCGGTATCGGCAAAAAGGAAGTGGTGATTTTTGTCGATCCGCAATGCAATTATTGTCATGATTTAATCGGACAGCTTGAGCCACTGGGTAAAGAGTATGTGTTTAAGCTGGTTCTGATACCGGTATTGGGCAAAGAGTCGGCTGAAATCAGCAAAAAATTGATCTGCAACAAAGATAAAGCCCAGTCGTTAAAAGCGCTGATAGCGAAAGATTATTCGAAGTTGCCCGCCCTGATACGTCAAGAGGGCACCTGTGACCTAAAGCCCTTACAGAAGGCGGTGGTTGCAACCAAACTCCTTGATATTCAGGGCGTGCCATTCACCTTCCTGCCATCTCATAACACGTTTAGAGGCGGGGCTAAATCATTCAAAACCTTATTGGAGAAAGACCTTGAAGACGAAATTAATGGTAGATAAGCGCTTTTTGAAACTAACAACCATTGCTATAGCCGGTATTTTGCAAGGCTGTTCCTTCATGGGCATTGGTAAAGGTGATTTTTCATGTCCTGGCGGAGTTGACGGCGTCCGCTGCATGTCGGCGCGGCAAGTTTACCAGGCTACCGAATCATCGGACACTGTGAAGACGGTATCAGAAGACGACAAATCCGATGATAAAAAAAACCAGACCATCAACCCTGGACAAGCACATACAAGCCAGGTTGCGGTACCCCGTATCGAGCAGCCGATTCCTATTAGGACGCAGGCCAAAGTGATGCGGATATGGATGGCGCCCTGGGAGGATGAAGAGGGCGATTTGCATGCCGACGGCTACCTATATACGGAAATTGAAAACCGCCGGTGGAATTTAGGTGATCGATTTAAGTCACCCGGCTCCGCACAACACCCGCTTTCGATTACTACGCCATCGAAAGGCGCGAAATAAACCAAGCCCCTCTCGAATCGTGTTGATATTTGAGGGCCGAATGGTAGAAAGCCCTTATTTTATATAGGCAAGGGCTTTTTTACATGGCATAAACAATTTCGTCGGCAGCATCTACCAAGGCCCCAAGAGTCTGGTATTAGTCTAGAAACAGACATAGAATCAACAGTAAATATAGCTGCGTGACAGGCGAAAATCGGCCAAGGGACTAAACCGCTACGCGCTATTGTCGCTGTGATCATAAGCCTGAGGGTGGTTGAAAGACTGTAACTGTTTCCTATGTTAAGGAATAAGGCAATCCGCCTTGTTTCAAGATAGGAGCAGTGTCATGACTTCGACAAGTAAACCCGTTACCCCGTTGCGCCAACGCATGATTGACGACATGCGAATGCGCAAACTTTCCCCAAAAACCCAGGCTGGTTATATCCGTGTTGTGAAGCGATTCGCTAGTTTTCTGGGGCGCTCGCCGGATACCGCCAGCGTCGAAGATTTACGCCGTTATCAATTGCATTTGGTTGATCACGGTATCTCGCCGATTTCACTAAATGCAACCCTCACCGGGCTCAAGTTTCTCTTTGAAACGACGCTGGATCACCCCGAGTTGTTGGCCAAGATGCATGCCGTGCATGAGCCGCACAAACTGCCGGTGGTATTGAGTCGTGAGGAGGTGGCTCGCCTGCTCGCCGCCGTTGACAACCTCAAGCACCAGACCGCATTATCGGTAGCTTACGGTGCAGGCTTACGCGCCAGCGAGGTGGTGTCGCTGAAGATCGGTGACATCGATAGCCAGCGTATGACGCTGCGCATCGAACAGGGCAAAGGCAGCAAGGATCGTTATGCGATGCTGTCGCCGGTCCTGTTGGAACGGTTGCGCGCCTGGTGGAAGTTTGCCCATGCACAAGGCAAAATGCGCCAAGGTGGTTGGCTATTTCCTGGCTTGGACCCCATCGATCCACTCAGCACCCGTCAACTCAACCGGGCTATCCATGCCGCTGCAGAGGCGGCGCGGATTGACAAGCGGGTATCGATGCATACGCTGAGGCACAGCTTTGCCACTCATTTGCTGGAACAGAAGGTGGATATTCGGGTGATCCAGGTGCTACTCGGCCACAAGAAGCTGGAGACCACGGCGCTGTATGCCCAGGTGGCTACCGATGTCCTGCGTGAGGTGGTGAGTCCGATCGAGACCTTGCAACCTTTGTAGGCCAAGACCATGGTGCGTCCAGCACTGGAGGTGGCGGATATTTTCCGCGCCCACGGACCCGCTTGGCGACAAGCTCAACAGACCCACTTAAGTCTGGGACAACTGAAAGTCATGTCCGCCATCGAACAGTGTCGTACCTCGACATTGGGTGGGCATGTGTTGCACTGTCCTGCCTGCGAGCATGACGAGATCGCCTACAACTCTTGCCGTAACCGGCACTGCCCGAAGTGCCAGGCCAGTGCGGCCAAACGTTGGCTCGAAGCCCGGCAGAGCGATCTGTTGCCGGTGGACTATTACCATGTGGTGTTCACCTTGCCCGCACCGATCAGCGCCATCGCTTACACCAATAAGGCGGTGATCTATGGCCTGCTGTTTGAGATCGCCGCAGAGACGCTACGCACCATCGCCGCAGATCCCAAACATCTGGGCGCACGGATCGGGGCCACCCTGGTCCTGCATACCTGGGGATCCGCATTGACGCACCACCCGCATGTGCACGGCATCGTCCCCGGCGGCGGGTTATCCTTGGACGGCGAGCGATGGGTGGCTTGCAAGCCGGGTTTCTTTTTATCGGTACGCGTGTTGTCACGACTGTTTCGACGGCGTTTTCTGGAAGAACTGAGCAAAGCGCAGGCGACTGGACAATTACAGTTCTTCGGTGAGCATGCCCATCTGGCAGACGCCTCGGCCTTTGCCAATTGGCTTGCACCCCTTAAAAAATGCGAATGGGTGGTCTACGCTAAGCGACCGTTTGCCGGACCAAAGGCAGTCTTGGCATATCTGTCGCGATATACCCACCGGGTGGCAATTGCCAACTCACGGCTTATCAGCATAGCCGAGCAGGGTGTCACGTTTCGCTGGAAAGATTACCGGGCCAAGGGCAAGACTCCTCATAAAACCATGACGCTGTCTACCGATGAGTTCATCCGCCGTTTCCTGCTGCATGTGCTGCCCAGTGGCTTTCATCGCATTCGTCATTATGGCTTGCTTGCCAATGGCGGCCGCCGTGAACAGCTTGCGCAGGTACGTGAACTGCTGCAGGTTATGCCCGCCGACAAGGAACTCAACAGTGGAGAGACCGATGTGGCAGGACAATTGATCCAACCAACTTTCGTCTGCCCCGACTGCGGGGCGGCCATGATCATCGTCGAAATCTTAGCGCGCAAACAGCCGATTCGAGCGCCCCCTTGGCAACGAGGCACGGCATGAAAACAAGTGCCTGCCAGACTCCAAATCACCTGCCACTGTTGCATCGGCGGTTAGAGCCGATAGGGGAAGGCTTGGCCTGGTGGCATAAAACCCCTATTTTTTGTTCGCCGCCGCTACGAAAAATCAGGCGCATAAACTGTGAGATAGAGCCTCTGGTTTATGTCGGACTTCGACTGGTCGACACGAAAGCCGGATTAATCCGTACAGCCAACTTTCAAATCCCCATAGTCCATCCCCGGTTCTGATCCACCGTTGCGTAGCCCGCGGTTTCCTCCCTCGGGGCTTGTCCGACGCCTGCCCACCAAGTCCTGTTGCATCTTGCCATCTTGCGCAGAAGGGCAGGCATCTGACAACCCTTAACAATTTGCGACATTCAAGGTAGCTGAAAAAAGATTGTTCACCAGCGGCTGGTTTTTGTTGTGAAGCTGACTTCTATGTTCAGGCTCCGTTATTCCAGTCATTGCGCACTGGGCGCAACAAACGCCGGTAATAAGTAAGATAGGATGAGTTATCTGCCGCCAGCTTCCGCTTCAGTCGTGATAACGCATTGTGGTGTTCAAAATTATCCGAATTTCAGAAATGAAGCTCAGGGTAGCGGTTTATAAGCCAGCAGTTTGGCCAATGTCTCAAGAATCGCGCTACGGGGATGAGCCCGCTGCCAAACCAGTACAATAGTCCGGCTGGGTCGCTGACGGATGGCGATATAACGAATGTCGTTATCCTCCGGCTGAACGGCGACGGAAGGCATCAGCGTGACTCCGACGCCGTTCTTGACCATGAAACGTAGGGTTTCCAGACTGGAAGCCCGGAAGTCGTGCTCCACGAAGCGGGAAGGGTCGCATAACTTCAATGCCTGATCCCGCAAACAATGCCCCTCATCCAGCAGCAGCAAATTTTCCTTGGCTGCAATGTTGAGGTCTACTTCCTCCAGCTGAGCCAATGGATGATCAGCACATACAGCCAGGGTAAACGGGTCTTCGAACAGTGTTCGGCATTCCAGTAGTTCATGCTCTACCGGCAAGGCCAGCAACGCCGCATCCAGCTTTTTGTCGAGCAGCAACCGAATGAGCGAATCGGTCTTTTCTTCGACCAGTTGTAGTTTCAGCTCAGGAAAATGTTGCTTGATGCGGAACACATATTCCGGCAGCACATAACTCGCTAGAGAGGGAAAGGCCCCTAACGACAGCATGTTGCGATGCCGAATGCTGGCGTGGGCGGCGATTTGCCGAATGCTTTGAATGTCGGCTAGTATTCTTCGCGCAATGGGCAAAATTTCTTGGCAGGTGTCCGTCAGCTCCACGCTATTTTTCTCGCGCACGAACAAGTCTACGCCCAGATAATCCTCAAGCTTTTTGATCTGCGTGCTCAAGGTTGGCTGACCGATAGAGCACTGGTCGGCCGCCTGACTGAAGTTTCTTAAATCTGCTACCGCCACGAGGTAGCTCAAATCACGCAAGTTCATCGATTCTTATCCGCTTTAAAGTGAGTTGCTCGGCAAGAAGCCAGACAACTCTGAATGCTACCACATTGAATGGTACCATATTGCGGTTGCGCCTTATTGATTTGAAAAATAGCGCTATCGATGAAATCAATTTCAAAAAGAATGCCTTATCCGGTTTAATGCGTTTGCCGAAATTATTATTTGTAAGAGTCTAAATCCCTGGATTTGAGACTTAATGAAGAAGATAGTTTTAAAACTAAAATCGGCAGTGCCGTGTTGAACAGGTGATGTGCCTTCGCGACGATGAGCCAGGTGATTTAAAGCTGCTGGTTCTTTTAGTCGATACCATCTAAACTGAAGCGTCTACGGCATGTTTTTTCGCATTATCCCACAACAAGGAACATAGGTATTTTATGAAAACGAAACAAACTTTCCTGGCTTCCGCACTGGCAGTAGCCATATCCGCAGTGTTGACCGCCAATCCGGTTCTGGCCGAGTCGCAACCGACTATGAACAGCTTTTGGTGGCCGGAACAACTGGACCTGAAACCCCTGCGCCAGAATTCGGCCGAGTCTAATCCGCTGGGCAAGGCGTTCAACTATGCCGAACAATTCAAAGCCCTCGACCTGAAAGCGGTGAAACATGATATCGCCAATGTACTGCATACTTCCCAACCCTGGTGGCCGGCGGACTACGGTAATTACGGCCCATTTTTCATCCGTATGGCCTGGCATAGTGCCGGCGTTTATCGGATCTTTGACGGGCGCGGCGGCGCTTCCGGCGGCCAGCAACGCTTCGAACCGCTCAACAGTTGGCCGGATAACGTCAATCTGGACAAGGCCCGGCGCCTGTTGTGGCCAGTGAAGCAAAAGTACGGCGCCAAACTTTCCTGGGCCGATTTGATGGTGCTGGCCGGTAACGTCGCGTTGGAAGAGATGGGGTTCAAGACGATAGGCTTTGCCGGCGGCCGGACCGATGACTGGGAAGCCG
>DAINRH010000116.1:0-12467 GCA_036741905.1 Methylobacter sp.
CGCCGAACATGGACAATTGCCAGAACATTATCAATTGTCCTGGGTAGACAAGAGCGGTTACAGCCACGAACACCATGACCCGTACGATTTCGGCACGCAACTGCCCGAGTTCGATCTGCACTTATTCGGCGAAGGAAAACACTGGCATATTTACCAAAAACTGGGCGGCCATCTGCATAACGCCGATGGTATCGACGGGGTTTTATTTACGGTCTGGGCGCCCAATGCCGGACGGGTCAGCGTAGTGGGCGATTTTAACCGCTGGGACGGACGCTGCAACCCAATGCGCAGCTTGGGCGGCAGCGGCATCTGGGAACTGTTTATGCCGGGCCTGGAAGTCGGCTGTTACTATAAATTCGAGATATTAAACCGCAACACCAACGAGGTTCTGTTAAAAACCGACCCCTACGGCCAGCAGTTTGAATTCCGCCCCAACACCTCGTCCATTGTCATCGATGAACACAGCTATGACTGGCAGGATCAACAATGGATGAATGACCGCGCCCGTCACAATTGGCTGCACGAACCCATGTCTATCTACGAGGTTCACCTGGGTTCCTGGCGACGCGATCATCTGGGCAATTTCCTCAACTATCGTGAACTGGCCGTGCAGCTGGTCGATTATGTCAAAGAAATGGGCTTCACCCATGTTGAGTTATTGCCGGTAACCGAGCATCCGCTGGATGCCTCCTGGGGTTATCAAACCACCGGTTATTTTGCGCCAACCAGCCGTCACGGCTCACCGGACGATTTTCGCTATTTTATCGACACCTGCCATCAAAACGGCATCGGCGTAATCCTGGACTGGGTGCCCGCGCATTTCCCCAAAGACAACTTTGCCCTGGCCCGCTTCGACGGCAGCGCGCTTTATGAGCACGAAGACCCGCGCAAGGGCGAACACCGTGATTGGGGCACCTTAATTTATAACTACGGTCGCAATGAAGTTAAAAACTTTTTGCTGTCCAGCGCCATTTTCTGGCTGGAAGAGTTTCACCTTGACGGCTTGCGTGTCGATGCCGTGGCTTCGATGCTGTATCTGGATTATTCCCGTAACGATAACGACTGGATTCCCAATATGTACGGCGGCAACGAGAATCTGGAAGCCATCGATTTTCTGAGAGAACTCAATTCCGTCACGCATCAACAGCATCCCGGCACCGTGATGATGGCTGAAGAATCAACATCCTGGCCTCAAGTGACCCGTCCGACCTGGACCGGCGGACTGGGCTTTTCGATGAAATGGAATATGGGCTGGATGCATGACACCCTGGCTTACATGAGCCAGGAGCCGATCCACCGCAAATATCATCATGACCAGCTCACCTTCGGCATGCTCTACGCCTTTACCGAAAACTTCTGCCTGCCCTTCTCCCATGATGAAGTAGTGCATGGCAAAGGCTCGCTGGTCAGCAAAATGCCGGGCGATGAATGGCAACGCTTCGCCAATCTTCGGCTGCTTTACACCTTGATGTACACCTATCCAGGCAAAAAGTTGCTGTTTATGGGCTGCGAATTCGGCCAAGGCACCGAATGGAACTTCAACAAAGCCTTGGACTGGTACGTACTGGACTATCCGCATCACCAGGGCGTGCAAGCGTTGATAAAAGATCTGAATAACCTTTATAAAAAACACCCGGCTTTATATCAGCATGATTTCGATCATCAGGGTTTTGACTGGATCGATTGCCATGATGTGCAACAATCCATCATCAGTTATCGACGTAAAACCGAACATGAAGATTTGATTGTAGTGCTCAACTTTACCCCGGTAGCTCGTGAGCAATACCGGATCGGCGTACCTGTGGCAGGCACCTATACGGAAATATTCAATTCCGATTCCGGTTATTACGACGGCAGTAATATCGGCAACGGCGCGGCATTGTCAGAACCGACGGCATGGATGAATCAGCCGCATTCGATCAGTCTGACCTTGCCGCCGTTGGGGGCCGTGATTTTGAAATTATAGTCCTTCAAAGTTTGCTTAAAGAATTATCACCACGAAGGCACGAAGGACACGAAGTTTTTTGTTTCTTCATGTCCCTCGTGCCTTCGTGGTGAATAAAAAAGATTTTTAAAGCCTATTTGCCAGTATTTAGCAAAAAAACAACACCATGAAAAAAATACTTTTTGTCACCAGCGAAGCCCATCCTTTAATTAAAACCGGCGGCTTGGCTGATGTTTCCGGTAGTTTGCCTAAGGCATTGTCGGAGCTGGGTGAAGATGTACGCATCATCATGCCCAATTAT
The DNA here is from genome assembly GCA_036741905.1 of Methylobacter sp. Lineage (GTDB taxonomy): Bacteria > Pseudomonadota > Gammaproteobacteria > Methylococcales > Methylomonadaceae > Methylobacter_A. The sequence goes on from DAINRH010000116.1 coordinate 2,247, forward strand.
CAGGCCATCAAAACAACCGAAGAAGTCCGCTACCTCAGCACCGTCTATGTCAATAACTATGCCGTGAACATTCTGGAAACCCGGCTGCCGGGCACCGGCGTCATCGTATGGCTGGTCGATTGCCCGGAGTTCTTTAATTTTCCCGGCAACCCCTATGTCGATGAACACGGCAAGCCTTGGGCGAACAGCGCGGAACGTTTTGCGCTGTTTTGCCGGGTCACGGTAGAAGTTGCGATGAACCGGAGCTGGTTGGATTGGAAACCCGACATTGTCCACTGCAACGATTGGCAAAGCGGGCTGGTCCCGGCGCTGCTGTCGTTGGAATACAGCCGCCCGGCTATCGTTTTCACCATCCATAACATGGCTTATCAGGGCCTATTTCCAAGCACGACTTACCTGTCTTTAAACTTGCCCGGCCAACTCTGGAATCCGGGCGGCATCGAGTTTCATGACATGCTGTCTTTCCTTAAAGGCGGCCTGATCTATTCCGATCGCATCACCACGGTAAGCCCGACCTATGCCAAGGAAATCCAAACAACCGAGTTCGGCTATGGTTTGGAAGGCCTGTTAAGTCACCGAAAAGACTTCCTGAGCGGCATCATCAACGGCATCGATACCGACCACTGGAATCCGGAAACCGACGCCAACATCAGTCAAACCTATAATCGCTTTACGATATACAAAAAACTGCTTAATAAAACCGCACTACAAGAACAATTATCCCTGCCCGTTGACAAAAGCATTCCGGTATTCGGACTTATCAGTCGTTTGGTAGAGCAAAAAGGCATAGACCTGATCCTGGATTGTCTGCCCGAGATGCTGACCCACCCGCTGCAATTTGTGTTGCTCGGCAGCGGTAACAAAGGTTTTGAACAGCGCTTGCATAACTTTGCCGAAAGCCATCCCGACAAAATATCGATCACCATCGGCTATGACGAAACGCTGGCACATATGATTGAAGCGGGCGCAGATATATTCCTGATGCCCTCGCGCTTTGAACCCTGCGGTTTAAACCAGATCTACAGCCAACGCTACGGCACCATCCCCATCGTCAGAAAAACCGGCGGCCTGGCCGATACCGTCGTCGACACCCTCCCTGACTCGCTAAGCAACAATACCGCAACGGGTCTTGTTTTCAACGAAGCCAGTCCCGGCACCTTAATGGAAGCCATTAAACGCGCGCTTATCTTGTACAGCCACCCTAAAACCTGGAAACAGCTGCAAACCAATGGCATGCAAAAAGACTACTCATGGAGCAAAAGCGCCAAACAATACATGACCTTATATAGTCATCTATAACGGCAACCACGCACGCCATGACCTATCAACATAGGGACGCGCATGAAATAACATGAGCAAGTTGCCAATAGCCGGAGTGCAAGCTTTGCAGGCGAAGCCTGCACTCCGGCCGCAAACTTACGGCACGAGGCGAGTCGTTCACATTATTTCATGCCCAGTCCTTAAACATAACCCCACAAAAAACCAAGGCCGGCACCCACGAACTTGGTTTGTCCCGTTAAACCACGCCAACCTGATCGCCCCCCGCAAGATCAGCAAACATATCCAATGACATTTAAATCGACCCGCAACAGCTTCATCATCGCCAGCAGCGTTATTGGCTTGTTACACCTGTTTTTTGGGATCAGCCCAGGCTGGCTGGCATTGCCCGGCGCCGTTTATCTGGCATTAATCATTTACGGTTCGGCCCGCATTCAATCCAACTTTCACGCCCACGCCTACTGCCATGCGACTCTTTCGGAAAAAGAAATCGCCCTGTCGTTTGACGATGGCCCCAACCGGGACTACACCCCGCAGGTACTGTCAACATTAGCGCAACACAATGCTCCGGCTACTTTTTTTGTCATCGGAAAAAACATCCGGGGCAATGAAAGCGTTTTGAAGCAAATCGATGCCGAAGGACACAGCATTGGCAACCACAGCTACACGCATTCTTTTTATGTCGATTTTAAAAGTCTGCAAGGCTTCAAGAATGAACTGAACCAGACCGCAGAGAGCGTCTTCAACGTCATAGGCAAACGCATGAAATTATTCCGGCCGCCCTTCGGAGTGACCACGCCCAATCTTGCCAAAGCCGCAAAGAGTTTGAATTACAGCATCATCGGCTGGACCATCCGCTCGCTCGATACAACCTCCGACAGCGCCCAAATCATAGCCCGGCGCGTACAGACGCAACTAAAACCGGGCGCTATTGTTTTGTTTCATGACAGCTCGGATAAGACTATCCAGGTCTTAAAACAAACGCTTAATTTCGCCAAAGAAAACGGCTATAAAATTGTCAGTGTAGAGCGGCTTTTGAAGATTAAAGCTTATGAATAATTTCAATAATACACCCTGAATGATCGCTGTATCTGCTCAAACTCATACAGATAAGGCTTTGCCACTTCGTAGTTGGCAGCCACGACCAGCAGGTCATGGGAAAAAACCGAGGTGTTGTACCAATTGAAACTGCCTTCAATGACGATGTAGTCGTCGATAATGCAATACTTGGAATGAATCGGCGAATACGGCACCGGATGATCGTCCTGCCCGTAAACCAGGCCTATCGCAATACCGGCATGCTTTAAGCGATCGACTGTCGGCAGCAACGGACGCGCCAGCTCTTCCGTCATCGGTCGTTCCACACCGATACGCCCTTGTCTGGCCAGATGCCCGTTAAGCAGGATATGCACGTTGACGCCGCGGTTCTTGGCGTTTATCAGCGCATTAACCACGCTGTCATGATGATCGCCCAGCAACTCGCCGATCAGGAATAGCGACACTTTAATCGAATATCGGGCGCGGTTGATTTCGGCCAATATCGCGTGATGGGGACGATAAGGCTTGCCGTTCAACATAACGTGCCGACCGAAGGTGTATAGCAGGTTGAAATGACTCAACGGATCGATGCCGTATTTTTGATTAACGCCGCCGCGCTGGCTTTGGAAGATATTATCCAGCAGCCGGCAAATGCCTTTGGAATGAAAAGTCATCCCCGATTCCCAATTGGCCCACCAGCGGTCGAAGGTGATATTGAATGAACCCAGTATGCTGTCCTCGTCATTAAAAATGATGAACTTGGTATGCATGTCCGGCTCCACTTCGATCAGATGATGCTTGGGACTGCAAAACACGCCGATCAATTCAATCCGCGAACGCTTTAAACGCGCATAGTTTTGGCTGTTGGTCAGGGTCATTTTTCGCCAATCGACGATGCACTGCACCAACACGCCCTGATCGCTGGCGCTTAGCAAATGGGTCGTAAAATCATGATCGTCAATGCAATCCACGCTGACTTTTATCGTACATAAGCGCTCGGGATTGTCGTGCTTGCAGCGGATCACCTTGTCGATAAGATCGTGAATATATCGCTTGGGATGATAAGGATGATGCTGCTGTCCTTTGGTAAACTTTGGCACCAGCTGCAAGGCTTCGAAATGATGATTGTACCAATCGACATCGCTTTGCAACTCACCGGCATTCAGCTCATAAGTTCGATAGCGGCTGGGTGTCGACCAATCGCCGGTAATTCTTCGGTACTGCGGTTGGTCGCCCTGAAGTTGCTGCCAGTCCATGAAGATATATTCGTTATGGGAAGCAATGGAGCGTTCATCCAGATGCACGATAAAGGCGAACTTAACGCAATTGATCCGACCGAAGTTGCTGGAAAACGGATGTATGTAAAAATCCCGCGTACAGCGTTTGTGGCGATCCCATTGAATATCATAGGCGTCGGTATCGACTATATAGGTTTCACAGACCGCATCGCGGTAGACTTTTAAAATAACTTTTATATTAGCCTGAACGCCGTAAAACACATCAAAATCTATTTTTCCCCAACGGATATAGAACTTGTCATTGAAGTCGTTCACTCTTTGAAAAGAACCGCCCAGGTTTCCATGAGTCGGCGAGGCATAATGTTCAGCTATCTGCATAGGTTTATCTCCATGATAAAGACCGTGGATGTGTTAAGTATGGGTTGGTATCGTTCTCACGCGGCGAATCACTGCCATTAAGTTAAGGATTTTTCCGTTCGCCCTGAGCCTGTCGAAGGGTGAATGGAAAAATCCCCCAGAGCGGGACGGGGGTTGCAAACCCCGTCCCGCCACAGTCTTCCGTTATACGGGACGCAGCGCGTCCGGCACTGCGTTCCCACGCGGCGCGTGGGAACGAGGATGTCTCGCAGACACTTGCGTATAACGATGAGCACGCTGCGTGAAAACGGGGCAATCGGCTACTCGCGTGCAGGCTTCGCCTACTTTAGCAGGCGAAGCCTGCACTCCTGCCTTTTGCCTTTTGCCTTTTGCCTTTTGCCTTTTGCCTTTTGCCTTTTGCCTTGTATCTTTTACCTTATTCCTTAGGCTCAAAAGTCATAAAATAACCGCAATGATCGGAAACCCGTCCATAATCCTGCTCGGTAAACAAAACCCTCGCAGAACTAACCTGTAGCTCGCCGGTTTTATTCAAAAAAATATAATCGATACGATAATCGTCGCTCAAATAATTTTGCCAGTACGGATCGTTGACCCTGAATATTTTTTCAAACAAGCCCTGCGAATTGGCCGCTAAATACTGGTCTTCATATTGATGCCCGTCGACCACCAGATGATAGCCCGTTGATCCTGCCGCAATATTAAAATCGCCGCACAATAAAGTGGCGTTGACATGCGCCGACTGCTTAACCTCGGCCCACTCGCACAAGCGTTGGAATTGCCCGGCGAATCCGTCTTCCCACCAGCTTAAATGCGCCGAAAAAACATTCACCCGCCCCATATAAGGCACTTTGATTTGAGCCATGACCACTTTTCGGGAATGAATACTGTGGACATCATGGCTGTCCGACACATACTTGGCGTCCTGTTTGAGCAGAGGATATTTGCTTAAAATAGCAACGCCTTCGCGGTACTTGTCGAAACCCAGATGCGACCAGTCGGTGTGGATATGATAAGGCGTAGCGAGGCGGTCGTTAATGATTTTGGCGGAATTCGACGGCCAGTCCCCTGCCCCGTCATTCCAAAGTTCCGCTACTTCCTGAAGACAAACGACATCGACATTCAGATCGCTAATCGCCTTGGCGATTTGGGAAAATTTATAATCCTGATTATCTTCCTGATAGCAATGCAGGTTAAGAATCAAGACCTTTAGCGGCTCGCGGCTAAGCGAGTAATTTTTGCCGTTGTTATTGTCCCAAAAAACCTGACCGTTGCGTTCGACACAGATACTGTATTGCAAGCGGAACGCCTGCCCGATCCTAAGCCAGCCTTTCCAGATTGCAACGCCGTACTGATTGGGGTTTCTGGCATTGCTGAGCGCCACTTTGTCCCAGTAGTTTCTTTTGAAATGACAAGCGGTTTTATGCGCGTGCCGCCAGTTATCGGTCGTCCAGTGTACCGTCACTTTGTCGGCATCGTTGAAGCGGTCCACCGCTACCGTGATCGGAACGTTTTTTTGTCCGTCGTCCAGCTTGTTTGCAAAATCGATATTTAAAACCGGGACATCGTAAGCCATCTTGATGCCTGAATCGGCCTGACTGGAATAGTTTAAGCCTTGATTGTTGTCCCAGTACTCGGCATTAGCAGTCTGGTAGCACAATCCGAACCGGATATTGCCGGGTAGCGATTTATCCGGGGTAAGCTGGAAATGTATTTGGGCCTGCCAATACTCCTTATCGTGATCGTGTTCCAACTTGCTGTGGTAGCTTGCAGGCAGGGTTTTCCATACGCCGTCTTCACCCGACCAGACTACTTCAATCCGTTTGTCGTAACTGACGCTTTCCACCTGCATAAAAAAACTCAGCGTCTGCTGAGCGCCCGCCTTTTTTCGGGTAATCACATTTTCAACATACAGCAGTTGGATTTTGTTCATCCGTTGTCTCCGGTGATTGCTGGCCTAATATACAGAGGAATAAAAGAGAGAATCAGGGTGCGTACGCTACACGCCAGATTTAAGGCGCCCCTCTCCTACCGTTAAAGGATTGTAATCCCGGAAATCGATGTCCGGGAAAATGTTATCCATGATCTCCAACGCAGTCAGGTAACGCTCATTGATCCTGTTCTTGCGAATACTGTCGTGCAAATAGTTAAATCGGGCCAGATGATCGGTGACGCGCTTGTTCGCATAATCGATAGTGGTCCCCGATTTCAGGATAAACGGCCAATCGGAAGCCTGCGCAAGCAAAACCGACCGGGCCGCCTGATTCAAAGCCCGCGTCTGCAAAGGCGTAAGCGCTAATCCCCGCACATCGCGCGCCAGTTTTTCCATTTCCTGTTCGGCCTTGTGGAGCAAGGGGTAAATCCAGTCATTTGCTTCATTTATCCAATAACCGGAATAGCCTTGATCGCCCCAGGTTGATGCGGCAGGCGTAGCGACCTGGGGCGACGGCTGCTGTTTTAAATAATCGCCGCAATGGGTCAGCTGAACGCCACGGCTGTTTTCGCTCGCCAACCTCAGTACGCATTCCAGCCAGCAAGTTCCTTCAAACCACCAATGACCGAACAGTTCGGCATCGTAAGGCGCTATTATGATCGGCGAAGGCCTGTCCATGGTAGCGCCAAGCCGATCAATCTGATGCTGCCGTTTATCGATAAAATCCTGGGCATGCTCATAGGCCTTTGCCAATGCCTTCCTCGGATTATAAATTTCCTTGGCCAGGCTGTCGCCGGTCACGCGATGATACTTGATCCCGGTATTGATACGGGTTTTCCGGTCGAGAATATAGGGCGCTATATAATCCGCATCGAGCTCGAAACCGATGTCGCTATAGTATTCGCGATAATCGAAATCCCCCGGATAGCCTTCCTTGGCGCTCCAGACCTGCTGCGACGATTCGGGATCGCGCGCAAACGCCGCAACGCCGTTGCCGCAAGCTATCGGCGCATAAACGCCATTCCGAGGTTGCTGAGTTGCGTCCGTAACGCCGTGGGTATCGACAAAGAAATAGTCAATCCCGGCATCCGCCAACACGGCTTCCAGACCGGGATAATAGCCGCATTCAGGCAGCCAAAACCCGGTCGGGGCATGACCGAAGTTGGCTTTAAACGTAGCAATGCCGGTATTGACCTGATTGCGGACCGCCGTTTCACTGACATTGAGCAGCGGCAGAAAACCGTGGGTCGCGGCGGTCGTTATCAATTCAAGCTTACCGGTAGCCCGGTGCTTTTTAAAAGCCGCCAATAAATCGCCTTGATACTGCTGTTGGTAAGTGTTCAACGCGTTCAGAAAAAAACGACGATAGAGCCGGGCTAATTTTTGATATGCCGGCTGCTTGCGGGTTCTGATGATTTCCTTTTCGGCCAGTTCCAGCCGACTATGCAGATATTTCAGGTAACGCGTTTGCAGCAACTCGTCGCGCAGCATGGTCATCAGCGTCGGCGACAAGGACAGCGTCAGCCGGTAATCCACGTTGTCTGAGTGCAAGCGGTCAAGCACGCCGATCAGCGGCAGATAGCATTCGGTCATGGCTTCGAACAGCCAGTTCTCCTCAAAAAAACTGTCATGCTCAGGATGCCGCACATAAGGAAGATGTGCGTGGAGAATAATACTCAGGAATCCTTGCTTGTTATTAGAACGGGGTAAGCTTTTTGTCATCACGCTTATTTGCTGATTCCTTGACCTGAGGCGTTTTTGCCCAGGCAATCGGTGGAGTTTTGATGGTCTTGACGCCACGCCGTCGCTCCATGAGGGGCATGAATAATGTTCGAGTGCGCAAATTCAATAAAGCTGTCATCGGCGCAACGTTTGCCTATGGCTGCTGAATAAGCCGTGTCATCAACCGGGCTGGGCAGTGACACTTGTTGCCGGGTCTTGGGGCTATCAATGGCAACATCGAACCAGGATAGGGTTTCGATTGCCGTCCTCTGTTCATCGGGCTGCGAATAGATTCTTAAAGTGAGCAGGTCCTTGCGCCCGTTATCGGGCGTAGCGGTTTCCCGGCTGCCGCCAAGATTCCAATAGGCGTAGAGATGTCCGGGGTCGACGGGTAAAAGAGTGACTTCGGGAGTATTGCAGGACGCTTTGGGTGCGAAATCCCGGCCGATTTCCTCGCCTATATCCAACAATTCCTTTGGCGAAAGCCTGATTTTTTCAACAAGCTCCGGCATCCAACTTGAAAAACATGGCGTAAAATTTCGACTGATTTCCTGACTTATTTCAAGCATATCTTTCGCCGATAGATTAATTTTGGAATTGTACCCTGAATGCAAAAACGTCATCGCCAGCCTTAAACGTTACGATTACCTTATCTAAAATTCTTCCCTGCACCCGGCCTCGCTTTTTCTTGGCGTATAACCTTGAAAAGCAAGCCTATCCAAGTATACGTAGTAAATTCCGCAGGGTCTAGCTGCGGATTTAATCCCCCCTGAACATACCGGCATTTTCCACAGTCGCCCCTCCATCGTCCGGTTGCCGCCCAAACAACAATCGCCGATGAATGACAACATTACGTCGGCAATTCGCATTGCCAAAAACCGTTACAGTCCGGTATTTACCGGATAGCCGTTTGCGCGTACAGTGTTTGGGTTTTGTGGAGGCACTATACATTCAGCAAAGTATCCCATGCCGGACGCCGCGCTCGAGGCGCACAACATCAATTAAATATTACAGGCGCTCAGATATTGCCCTACGCCCAATACCGACGACAATACTCAACTCAAATGGTGCAACCTCGTGAACCAAACCAACTCTGCCTTAGACAACGATAACCGCTTCGTCATTGACCAGTACAACGACCTTGCTCCTTTCGCCAGTTTTTTGCCCGGCATCGCCGGTACAATGGGCCGTCCGGCCTGGGCTTTTTATGTCAACCGAGGCCAGGCCATTGCCAGTTTTGGCGTGCGCAACAAAGACGGGGCCTTTTTGGAATTTTTCCCTGCCGACAAGGCTTATCAACTGACGCCGTCACGGGGGTTCAGGACTTTCCTGAAGATTACCGATGGCGAGCACATTCTAACCCACGAGCCTTTCCAACGCGGGGCGGGATCTGAGATCAAGCAACGCCTTTACGTCACGCCCCATGAGGTCGGCGTGGAAGAGACCAATCCGCAGTTGGGATTTTGCATTCGGGCCGATATGAGTACCTTGCCCGAGGCGCCCGTGGCCGGATTGCTGCGCCGCGTCACCATCACCAATACATCCAAGCAAACTAAAAAGATAGAGATCGTCGACGGTTTGCCGCAAGTGCTGCCCTTCGGCATGAATCAATGGATACTCAAGTTCATGAGCCGAACCTCGGAAGCCTTCATGCGGGTCGAAGGTGTGGAAGAAAATCTGCCTTTTTACCGGCTGAAAGTATGGCCCACCGATTCGCCGCAAGTAGAACCGGTGATCGCCTGCAACTTCTTCGCCGGTTTTTTGAACGGCGGGCGCACCCGCGTACTGGTGGACGCAGAGAGAGTTTTCGGTTTGGCGGGAGATTTTTCCAGGCCGGAACGGTTTTTTGCCAATGAGGGCCTGGATTTCGATAATCAAGTGGCGGGCAATCAAACGCCGTCGGCTTTCCAGGCGTTGACCTTCGAACTCCAGCCGGGACAAAGCCAAGTCTTTTACGGTTTTTACGGTCATGCAGAGTCGCAGCAGGTGTTTGAGCAATTCATAGCGGAGGCGGATAAGGAGGGTTATTTCGAGGCCAAGCGGGAGGTAAACCGTCGCTTGATCGAAGGCATCACCCAACGAATCTTTACCGCGACAGCCAAACCGCTGCTCGATGCTCATGCCCGGCAGTGTTATCTGGACAACGGTTTGCGCGGCGGCTTTCCTAAGGAAGTACCGGGAGGAGCGCAATTATATTTGTTCGGCCGCAAACACGGTGACCTGGAACGGGATTACAACGACTTTCTGTTGCAGGACACGCCGTTTTCCGAAGGCAACGGCGATTTCCGCGATGTATTGCAAAACCGCCGGATGGACGTGTTCTTCGATCCTGCGCTGGATGCCAAAAACATCCGCTATTTCTTCAATCTGGTTCAGCCGGACGGCTACAATCCTTGTTCTTTGCGGAACTCGCGTTTTGTCGTGGACGCGCCACTGAGCCTTGCGCATCATTTCACTGAATTTGCCGATTTGGAACAACTTCTGTCCCGCGAGTTTAAATACGCGGAACTATGGCAGGTGCTGCAAAGCGCGGAAAACCCGGAGCCGATCATCAAGGAAATTCTGACGCAAGCGCAGGAAGTAGAGGATGCCGAATTCGACCGCGGCTATTGGTCGGACCATTGGACTTATTTGGTG
>DAINRH010000117.1:0-7859 GCA_036741905.1 Methylobacter sp.
AGTTGTTTAAGGTGTGTCAGTTTATAATCAGTCATTAAAAGTCCGTCAGGTTTGGAGATCGCGCGATGTTTATTGAATGCGCTCAATAAGAAGACGGTTATTTTAATTTGAACGGACTTTTAATGCCAGATTTGCTTGGGATTTATTGATCGTTGAGTAGCGTTTTAGGCAAAGAGTGAATGCGGCAAAAATAACTCAAGACTGTTATGTAACTGGTTTACAGCTGATGATTTATCTGGCGTTTCAGGGGTGGGCTAAATTTTAGTTAATAGCCTGCTGATGGTATTATTTGTCGGCTAATACCTCCATAAAATAGAGAATACATGAGCAATCCTGATTTGCATGCGATTTCGATAAAGGATATTACCCAAACCAACTTATTGACCTGCTTGCCCAATGAGACGATGCACGAGGCCGCCGTTAAAATGGTGGAGCGAAATTGTAGCGCTATTCTGATTGCAGTTGATGATGAAATCATCGGTATCTGGACCGAAAGGGATGTATTGAAATTTGACTTCTCGTCGCCTGATGCCCGTTCTATCCCCGTATCCGAGGGCATGAGCAGCCCGGTTATCTGTGTTAATGAGAATGCGAGTCTGGAGGAAGTTTCGCTTAAGTTTAAAAAAGACGGTGTCCGCCATTATGTCGTAACCGATGATCAGGGCAAGCAGCGGGGCATCATTTCTCAGACTGATGTGATCAAGAAACACAATTTTGAGTTTTTCCTGGTTTTAAAAACGGCGGGCAGTGTATTAAAACCGATTCCGCCGATGATCAAGTCAACGCAGACTATGGCACAAGCGAGCAAGCTTATGCATTCTTCGCATTCGGATGCGATAAGGGTTGAATTTCCCGATCAATCAATCGGCATTCTGACTGAGCGGGATGTGGTCAAGGCACTGGCTTCTTTAATGCTGAATCCAATCGTTGCGGATCATGCAAGTCGGAATTTGGTTGCCGTTAACGAGCACGAAAGCCTTTACCACGCCAAGAAAATTATGCTTCTAAACGATTTTCGGCACCTTGGCGTCAGTGACAATAAAAATAATTTAATCGGCATTATCAATCTGGCCGACATATTGGCGGGATTTCGCAGCACTTATGTTGAGGAGCTTAAAGAATCCCTGGCGCATCGGGACACGTTGTTAAGGGATTCGTTAAAGAGCTTGGGTTTAGCGAAAAAGATTATTGATAATACCCAGGAAGGCGTTATCACCACCGATAAGTATGTGATCATTCAGACCTGTAATGCCGGCTTTACTAAAATTACCGGCTACACGGAACAGGAAGTTGTCGGTAAAACGCCCGCCATTATTAGTTCGGGACGGCATGATAAGAACTTTTATTATGCGATGTGGGAAAAAATCAACAAACAGGGTTTCTGGCAAGGCGAAATCTGGAACCGGCGCAAAAACGGCGAGGTTTATCCTGAGTTGCTGACCATTACCGAAATCCGGGATGATGAAACGAATGAGATCAGTAATTACGCGGCTATTTTTAGCGATATTAGCCGGCTGAAAAATGATGAGGAAGAAATCAAGCGCCTGGCTTTTTACGACCCGTTGACCGAATTACCCAACCGGCGTTTATTGAATGATCGTTTGGCGCAGGAGTTGGCGATTAGCGGAAGATCAGGCAAGAACGGCGCGCTTTTATTTATCGATCTCGATCACTTCAAGAATATTAATGAAACCCTCGGACATTCTGCCGGGGACAGGGTTCTTGTGGAGGTCGCTTATCGATTAAAACTGCGTGTCAGGGATTGCGACACGGTCGCCCGTATCAGCAGCGATGAGTTTGCGGTTATTTTGACCGAATTGAACGGGCAAATAGAGCAGGCATGCAATGACGCCCGGTATATTGCCGAAAAAGTGCAACAGGCTATTTGCCAGGTTTATTCGGTCATGAACCACAAGCTTTATATTTCTTCCAGTATCGGCATTGCGATGTTTTCCGAGAACTCCGACATAGCCCCCGATGACTTGCTTAAACAGGCCGGTACGGCAATGTATCGCGCTAAAGAAAGCGGTCGCAATATGTTGCAGTTTTTTCAGGACAGTATGCAGGAAGCTGCGATGGAAAGGATGCTGATCGAAAAAGAGCTGCGGCAGGCTTTGGATGAACATCAGCTGTCTTTGTATTATCAGCCTCAGGTTGATTATCACGGCAATCTTACGGGGGCGGAAGCCCTTATTCGTTGGAATCATCCGACAAAGGGTTTTGTTCCGCCCGATAAGTTTATTCCTATTGCGGAAGAATGCGGTTTGATTCAGGCGGTGGGTTTCTGGGTGCTTGAGCAGTCGTTTATTCATCTGAGGCAGTGGGATAGACAGCAGGTACATTTGCCGCATTTGGCGATTAATATCAGTCCTAGGCAGTTTTATCATGATGATTTTATGGCTATATTGGCACGGCTTGTTAAGCAGTACCAGATCAGTCCGTCAAGAATCATGCTGGAATTTACCGAAGGACTGTTGATGAATGATGTCGATGCCGCTATCGATAAAATCAAGCAATTGAAAAAATTGGGCTACACCTTTTCAATAGACGATTTCGGCACCGGATATTCATCCTTGAGTTATCTGAAACACTTGCCGGTGGATCAGTTAAAGATTGATAAATCCTTTGTCGAGGATATTACTAAAAATGAAGATGATGCCGTTTTTGTGGGTACCATTATTGCGATAGCCCGGCATATGAATCTGGGGGTTGTTGCGGAAGGTGTTGAATCGAAAATGGAGCTGGATTTTTTAAAACAAAATGGATGCCTTTGCTATCAGGGCTATTATTTCAGTAAGCCTTTGCCTGATGACCTGTTTTTTGAGCATTGGTTGAGCAAGGCGTCGCAATAATTTAATAACATGATGTTTTTTAAACGGATGTGTTGTTGCATCGTATTGTATTCAATACTACCGAGCGCTCGAAATGAGTCGGTCGGTATATTCAATAAAACGTAAGCGGATTAATTCACCACTTCCATGTGGATTATGCAGGAGGTAGAGCACCAAAAGTAGGCGCTTTAGGCGACGCAGGGAGCCGTTGCCGAGAAACGAAGGGTGCTATATCGGTTGGATCATGTTTAACGCCAAGGCCTCGGCGACTTTGATGCCATCCACCGCCGCAGAAAGAATCCCGCCCGCATAGCCCGCACCTTCCCCGGCTGGATAGAGTCCTTTGATATTTATGCTTTGGTAAGACTCGTTGCGTTTGATGCGGATTGGCGATGAGGTGCGGGTTTCTACGCCTGTCAGCACAGCATCTTTCATTGCAAAGCCTTTTATTTTTTTATCGAAAGCCGGGATGGCTTCTCGTATCGCGGTTATCGCGTAATCAGGCAAAGCCGAACTGAGGTCGCATAAATGAACGCCCGGTGTATAGGAGGGCTGTACTGTCCCTAGTGCCGAAGAGGGGCGTTGGGCGAGGAAATCGCCAACCAGTTGTCCCGGAGCTTCATAGGTTTCGCCTCCCAATTTGAAGGCGCCCGCTTCCAGGCGGCGTTGAAAATCGATACCTGCCAATGGATGGTCGGGATAATCGTCAGGCGTAATGCCGACTACGATACCGCTGTTGGCATTGCGCTCGTTACGCGAGTATTGGCTCATGCCGTTAGTGACCACATGTCCTGCTTCCGATGTCGCCGCGACTACAGTGCCGCCTGGACACATGCAAAAACTGTACACGGAGCGCCCGTTGCTACAGTGATGCACCAGTTTGTAATCGGCTGCGCCCAGTAACGGATGACCGGCATTGCTGCCAAATCGGCAGGTGTCGATTAATGACTGCGGATGTTCTATGCGAAAACCGATGGAAAAAGGTTTGGCTTCAATATAAACGCCCCGGTCATAGAGCATTTTAAAGGTGTCGCGGGCACTATGGCCGACCGCCAACAGCACGTGAGTGGTGTTAATGGTTTCGCCATTGGCGAGTACTACGCCGCGTACCTGTTCATCCTCGATGACGATGTCGTCAACCCGGTTTTGGAAGCGGATTTCTCCGCCTAGCGATTCGATGGTCGCGCGTAGCTGTTCGACTACGGTGACCAGCCTGAAGGTGCCGATATGAGGCTTGCTGACATGGAGGATTTCAGGCGGCGCACCGGCTTTGACAAACTCAGTGAGTACTTTGCGGCCGTAGTGATTCGGATCCTTGATCTGGGTGTGCAGCTTGCCGTCGGAAAAAGTACCGGCGCCGCCTTCGCCGAACTGCACGTTGGACTCGGGATTGAACTGGCTTTTACGCCACAGGCCGAAAGTGTCTTTGGTGCGTTCCCGCACCTCTTTTCCCCGCTCCAGAATGATCGGTCGAAAGCCCATTTGCGCCAGAATCAAACCGGCAAACAGTCCGCAAGGCCCGGTGCCGATGATGACGGGGCGTTGCGTCAGATTTTTTGATGCCTGGGTTACAAAACGATAAGTGCTGTCCGGCGTTAACGAGATGTGCGGGTCGTCTTGCAGGCGGTTAAGAATAGTCTGTTCATTTGTGGCTTCAATATCGACGGTGTAAACAAGCAAAATCGCATTGCGTTTTCGCGCATCAAAGCCTTGCCGAAATATTGTATAAGTGATGAGTTCTGCTGTGCTGATGCCAAGTCGATCAAGTATGGCGGTTTTGAGCATGTATTCCGGGTGATTGAGGGGAAGTTTAAGTTCAGTGATTCTCAACATGTAATGTATTCCGATAGATTCTTGTTACAGAACCGTTTGTTTTGCTGGTGGCAAGGTAAAATAATGTTTATTATTTTACCTTAATGGGACTTTTCTTGTTAGTTTGGACATAATGAGGGTGTAGTGACGTTAGGGTGAGGGCTACAAATGACATTCGGGAAGTTATTGACGGCGATTGGCGTTGTTTTGGTGGTTATCGGGCTTGTTGTTAGTTATGCGCCCTGGTTGATTAGCTGGTTTGGCAGGCTGCCCGGCGATATACGTATTGAGAATGAGCAACGGTTTGTGTTTATCCCGATTTCCTCCATGCTTATTGTCAGCGTTATATTAACGCTCATTGTGAATCTTTTTTTCCGCAAATAGTGCATTGCTTAACATTATTTTTACATTCTATTTGTCGGGCACCCCGAGTTCTTGTAGAATGTTTTAATTAAGTATTGCAATGCTCATAATAAGTGTAATTTGGAACAAGAATGGAAATATCACAAGAATTGCTACAGAAAAAAGCTTCAATGCGGACACTAACCAAAGCTATTCTGCGAGAGGCCGGATTTACCCACGTTTTTGATGCGCCGGGTGGAGAAGAAGCAATGTTAATGATGAGGAAGGTAAAGATTAATATTGTGGTGTGCGATTGGAATATGCCGGGAATGAGCGGGCTTGATTTATTTAAGGCTGTAAAAGGCGATGCTAAATTAGAAACTCCGCCGTGGATCATGCTGACGTCTTCATCGGAAGGGGATAAGGTAAAGGAAGCCATTATGGCAGGCATAACATCTTATATTGTAAAGCCCTTTAAGCCGGATAACTTGGTTAAACAAGTCGTAGGCAAGCTTTCTTAAAGCTTTCGCTCCCTACCTATATCCCTATAGGTAATATGTTAGATCCGTTGCCAAAACCAAAAAAGCCCCATTCACAGCACTAGATTGCGAATGGGGCTTTTTTTATGGCTGATTTGCTTCTATGCTAGGTTTGACAGTCGGCACGCGCCTTTTACCGACATTCTTCTTGTCTCTATCGCGTATTTTGACTTTTTCGACAGCAGCTTTTTTAGTTTCTATTTTCTTTTTGCCGCCGCTTGCCTTTCCGGAAGCTTTAAGTTTTTTAGGGCCTTTATATTTACCCTCCAATTCTTTGATAGTGCGGTGTTTGAATTTCTGTTTCAAAAAGCGCTCAATACCGGACATTAAGTTCCATTCGGTATGTTTTACCAGCGCAATGGTCAGGCCCAGTTCATCGACCCGGCCTGTCCGGCCTATGCGATGGATGTAATTGATGCCGTTTCTCGGCACATCAAAATTAATGACCAGATTGATGCCTTTGATGTCCAGGCCGCGAGCGGCAAGGTCGGTAGCA
Organism: Methylobacter sp.; assembly: GCA_036741905.1. Lineage (GTDB taxonomy): Bacteria > Pseudomonadota > Gammaproteobacteria > Methylococcales > Methylomonadaceae > Methylobacter_A. Next base: position 6,021 of record DAINRH010000117.1, read on the forward strand.
AGCATGATTTTGACTTCGCCTTCGCGGAATAATTCCATCATCCGGTTACGGTCTTTTTGATCCATTTCTCCATGCAGCACACCGACACGGAGTTTTTGTCCACGAAGCGGGCCGCGAAGAGCATCCGCCTGAATCCGGCTGTTGGTGAAGATCAACGCTTTGTCATAGGTTTCATTAAGCAACAGCCAAGCCAACAATTTTTGTTTATGATCATTGTCGTCGGCCAGTACAATTTGCTGCTCGATGTTGCGGTGTCCGTCATGCAGCGTATTTAAGGCGACGACTTCATGATTTTTTAGCACTTTGTCAGCCATTTTGATGACGCCGAAATGGGTCAAGGTGGCTGAAAACAGCAGGGTTTGCCGCTGTGGGTTGCAGCTATTGGCGATGGTCAGTACATCTTCGCTAAAGCCCATATCCAGCATGCGATCGGCTTCATCCAGTATCAACACTTCCAGATTGCTAAAGTTCGGAATCTCTTGCTCCATCAGTTCCAATACTCTGCCTGGAGTCGCAATAACAATTTCGGTGTTTCTGCGCAGCATATTTTGCTGTAGCCTAAAATCATCGCCGCCGGTAATCAGGCCTGTTTTCAGGTCGGTAAATTCGGTCAACTGTTGGCAGTGCTTGAAAATCTGCTGGGCCAATTCCCGGGTCGGCGTCAGTATCAAGGCGCGCACGCCGGATTTTCCGGAGGGCAGGGTTAATAGATGATGCAGTGTTGGCAGCAAAAATGCGGCGGTTTTTCCGCTGCCTGTTTCGGCGCTGACCAGCAGGTCTTTGTGTTCCAGAGCAAGGGGAATTGACTGTAGTTGCACAGGTGTAGGCTGTTCAAAGCCGAGCTTTTTAACGGCCGACAGCAGTTGTTCATCTAACGACAGGCTTGAAAATGATGGGGTTTTGTCTATTGGATTAGGGTGCATGAATCTTTAAGTGGGCAAGGATGATGGGAATCAATCTTTGCGCGTATTATAGACTTTTTGCGGTCAGGGTTATGATTAAATAACTATTCATTGCAAATCGGTTTTTTAGCTTTTAAGCTAGGTCAAAAGTAGGGGGAACATCCCTGCGTCTACATAGATCAGGAAAGACCATGATACCAATTAGAGATACAGCGCCCTGCCATTCAAGGCCTTTAGTCACCTGGGGGATAATGGCGATTTGCATTGTTGTTTTTGTGGCGATGAAATTGATGCCCGATCAGTTAAGTTATAGGCTTCTTAACCTTTACGGCATGGTGCCTATTCGCTACACCAATCCATATTACGGGTTGCCTTTCGATGGCTATTTATCTTTTCTGACCAGCCTGTTTCTGCACGGAAACTGGCCGCACCTCATCATGAATATGTGGTTCTTGTGGATATTCGGCGATAACGTAGAAGATAGAATGGGGCGGTTGCCGTTTTTAATTTTTTATTTAGTATGTGGCCTTTTGGCTACTTTTTTGCAGTGGTTGTTCGATCCAAACCTCGCTATTCCGGTTGTCGGCGCATCAGGCGCTATAGCCGGCGTATTGGCGGCTTATTTTTTTCTATATCCGCTTGAACGCGTTGTGGTGTGGGTTCCTATCCTGTTTTTACCGATAGTCATTCATGTCCCGGCGATTGCTTTTTTAGGTTTGTGGGTTTTGATTCAATTACACAGTGCGACAACAGCAATGCTGTTTGGCGGTGTTGCTGTCGATGTGGCCTGGTGGGCTCATTTAGGAGGCTTTATTACCGGTTCCGTTTTATATCGGTTGTTTCTTCGTAAAGACCCAGCCGAAAAAAATGAATTATTTTGACGGTGTTAAGGTATAATTTGCCGCTTCAAAAAACGGTTTTATTGACAACATACTAG
>DAINRH010000117.1:7924-12465 GCA_036741905.1 Methylobacter sp.
TAACGTTGCGTTGGTCAGGCTACTTCAGTTTGTAGTTTTTGTGGTGTCCGTATTCATGGTAATAGTCTATTTTGGCGCCATGGTTTTATTACCTTTGGATGCCGTTGTATTGCTGATAAAGCTGATGGGCGTTGTCGGGCTTAACGGTTTTATCGCAGCCTTTATCGCCATTCCGGCTGTTGGTTATTTAGGTTTGATGGTTTACAAAACACCAGGACTTTGCAAAATGGTGGTTGATGGGGGCGTTGACCTGATTAAGACAAGTAAAATCAGAGTGGAAGCGTTTAATGAAATTGCCGACGCGGTAAAAGCTTAGTTTTTTCGATTATCCGCATTCAAAAAAGGTGTGTCGATTTAGACACGCCTTTTTTTGTGCCTGTTACTTTTTCGAGCGCCGTTTCCGTAAGGACCAATAAAAAATCAATGTGCCGAACGCGGCAGCCAAGTGTTTTAACGTGTGTCCGCTGAGCAAGCCAAAAGCGTTGTAAAGTCGGGCATCGAACAGCTCCGTGAGTTTCGAGAGCGCATAAGCGCCGATGACGCCCCAAATATAGTTGTCGTTATTCAACGTCGAGTCAAACAGCCACAGAATTAGCGGGATCAGTAAAACCGGTAAAAATTGCACCAGAACGTAAGGGCGCAAATCGCCGTGACCGTTTAATTCCGTCACATGCCAGTAAACCACTGAGATCATGCCCAATATCAGCAACGGGACAAATAACTTCCATGCCAGCTGAGTCGAAATATATTCTCCGATAATAGCGCTGAACAGGGCCATAAAGGCTACGGTCATCGGCAGTCGGTCCCAAAGCAGGCTTTGATTGTCGGGTTGATAGTGGTAGTACGCAGAACCGAAGCCGGTCAGAAACACCCCGACAAAAAACGTCAAATACATCGCCTGCAATTCGGCCAATCCGTTGTTTGTCTTATGTGATGCGACTAACCTGATTCCCAGGGCTCCGATAATGACGAACGGTAAATTGGACAGCACATTAAAAAAATTGGCTATGCTGAGGATGCGACGATGGTCGGCGAAGTTATGGTAAGCCGGGTCCTGAGCAATCGGGTCGATGCTGAAAATAACGATAATTGCGACAACAATGATTGCCAACATAATTTTCAGGCGGTTATCGGCGGGCATAAGTTATAAATTAGGTAGTAATAACAAGGGACAGATAGTAAACGCTCTTGTATGCTTGGGACACAAATTTGTTATTTCGCTGGAGATCTCATCATACCTATATTGCTCGCGTTAATGGGTACGGCGATTGATCGAGATTGATGGCGTGGCCGATACGATTGTGTTCGTCTTGTCCCGCGTTTGTAAAAAAGCTATTTGAATGACGCCGAGTTACTAAAAGCCGTATGCGCAATCCTGCGCATTGCCCGTTGACGCCGTTTGTTTTCGATGCCGATGGATAGATAGTAATCCGGATTACTTGTGGTATATTCTCATAAAGACTGTACGGGTTGTCTAAACGCTGAGTTAAACCGGCACTTAGACAAAATAGTAAAAAAATCAACTCAGGGTGGTAACAAGCATGTCAGCATTAATTTATATTCTAACCGTCATCTTTGTAGTGTATGTGGTCTATACCGTAGTAACCGATCGGTAACAAGGCAGGTAATTGGCGTTTGTCAGCTTTTTTTATAACGTGAAGAATAGGTTGCCAGCTTGCGGCGGCGAACGTAAGGGCGTTCAATAGGTTTAAATCGGCGCATCGCCCCGGATCAGGGAACGGGTTAAATGAAATGATCTATCGATTCCTGGCCGACTCCGTTCTAATTCTGCATCTCCTGTTTATCGGTTTCGTCATATTGGGAGGCCTGCTCGCGCTTCGCTGTCCCTGGATGGCACTGGCTCATATACCGGCGGCCTACTGGGGCGCATTCATTGAATTGACTGGAGGGCTGTGTCCGTTGACGGTCATGGAAGTCGAACTGCGCCGAATCGCCGGAGGCGCCGGCTATTCGGGCAGCTTTGTCGAGTATTATCTCTTGCCGATCATTTATCCTGCCGGACTCACGAGAGATATTCAATTCGGGTTGGCGGCCTGGGTAATACTCATTAACGTTGCGATATACGGAGGGCTCGTTTACCGATCGCGGGTTTCCCGGTCACAATAGTCGCAGAGGCAGGCTACATACTTTTGCTGCTGTGTTCAGGCAAATCTACCTTACATGTTGAGGCCAACATGTGCTCGGCCAATTGTTTACCCGCTTCGATCAACGGATGAATGACAAAAGTGGCTCCCAATCGATAAAGTTCGCTTTCCTCATCGTTATGAAAACAAAGCGTGCCGATATTGCCGGCAAATTGCAGGTTTTTCAGTTGCTTAATTGATGATGATCTTGCCTCGAATTCCGGCATGGTAAGGATAACGCCTTTGATTTTTTCCAAAGGCAGCGTTTCCCATAGCGCAGAGTCTTCGGCATCACCGTAAATCACCCTTCGCCCGTCGGCAAGCAAGTTTTTCAGATTGATAGGGTCGGCATCCAATCCCAACACGCGTGTATCCTGCTGCTTAAAAGTGAGATATGCCGACATACCGGTGCGGCCCATGCCCACGACCAGCCATTCCGTACCTCCGATACTGCTGGGCAGTTTATCCAGATGTTCTACTTTCCGTTCAAAGCGAACTAATCGCGGTTCCATAAAGGAAAATATACGGTGCGAAAATCGATTTAACGGCGCAGCAATAGCCAATGAAAGCGCTACTGCCAGACCGATTACAGATTCCCAAGAGGGTGGCAGCAGATGCGCTTCGACGACGACATTCGACGTGATCAATGCAAACTCACTGTAGGTCATCAACGCCAGCGATGAAACAAAAGCCGTGCGCGCGCGTAAGCCGACCAGTAAAAACAACGCAAAGAAAAGTATGCCTTGCAACGGCAATAGCGATAGTAGCTCTAACACTTGTATGATTTCGTTATAACCCGGTAAATCGGCCAAGCCGATTTGCAGGAAAAATGCGGCTAAAAATGTTTCTTTTAGTCCCCATAGTTTTTTAGAAAGATCGTCTATATCGACGTGTCCCGCTAACATAACCCCCATTAGCAACGCGCCAATGTCGTTTGAAATGCCGACCTTGTGCGCCAAAGCGCCGCCGGCCAATGCCAGTACTATGCCCAATAACAATTTCAATTCATCGTCGCGGCTAGCGCTGAGCAACCGATATGCCAAAGGGCGAAGGAAAGGCAGCAGTAGCAGGCAAAGCGCCCAAGGCGATGGTTGTTTGTTATTGGCGAAAGCCAACAGGCCGATGGCAACAATATCTTGTAATATCAATATACTTAGAACATCCCGTCCATACAAAGTGGAAAGTTCGCCGCTGTCTTCCAATACTTTAATCGCGAGAATAGTGCTGGAAAAAGCCAAACTCACGCCTATCACTAAGCCACCGGTAACCTGTCCATTAAAGCTAAAGTAAACCAGTGCAGAAACCAGGGTGACGATCAGTAAATGCAAGCTGCCGACGCTCAGCACTTCACGTCGCAACAGCGAGGACGGTTTCAATTTCAGACCGACCGTAAACAATAGCAATTCAATGCCAATATCCGCTAAATGGCCCAGTGTTTCGTTGGCCTCAACGCCGGCAATATTCAACATATATCCCGCCAGCAGGTAGCCTACCAAGGGGGGTAAATATAAACGGCTGGTTACCAAGCCTGCCATATAAGCAGCGCCAACCCAGAGTAATTCCATAATAAAACCTGTCCTGATAAGTAGAATTGCTGATTATGATAGCGCTATTTTTAAAATAGAATACCTTGGTAAGTCATTAGACAAAGGATGATGTGATCCGAAGCCGGGTTGGCCTGGGCAGTAATGAAATGGTGGGCTAAAAAAAACCTTCATCGCTTACACACGATGAAGGTCAACCCCTGTAAATAGCTATGTTTTGATCGTATCAACTACAGGTATCAATATTCAGTTTCCGATATTTTTTGAGTGGGTTCTAATTCCGTAAATTGAATAAACAACGATGATGAGTAAATACACGCTGAGAGCGCTGATAAATTCACTGGGCTTTTCGGCTGAAGCTTGAGGAATCGCCTGGCTGTTAACGATATGGGTAGCTAAACGAGTGTCCGGTGAGTTGTCCTGATTCAGCGCTATATTGTCCTGCGTAGTCATCGTCGGCTCTTGCTGAACGTCAGCAGCGAAAACATTAAACGATAAGGTCAATACAGCCAGGTAAGAGAATAGGCTTTTCATCTTCATTGTTGCGCGCTCGTAAAAAAATAAAGTTGACTGAAAAAGATAGCGATACGAAACTATTATCAGTTTATTTCACTATGATGACAACGTTTTTTATGGACGCTTATGTCGGACGGATGAGCGTAACGTCATCCGAATTGATATTAATGCGTTAACGCATCTTATAAACTGATGTTACGCATGCTCATAATAAAAAGCGTAGTCCACGAAAAACACGAAAATAGTTAAAACACATCAGAACGTTGCCAGGCAGACCTTTCGGATTTTAAAAAACCTGGAAGGTCTGCCTATCGGCCTGCTTCTTGCCCAACGCCAG
>DAINRH010000118.1:0-12435 GCA_036741905.1 Methylobacter sp.
CTGATGTGTTTTAACTATTTTCGTGTTTTTCGTGGACTACGCTTTTTATTATGAGAATGCGTAACATCAGTTACTAATCAGGTGAGGTTATGCATTGTTCGTAACAGAGGACCGGGAAGTTGGCGTGCGCGTCTTGGTTGCTAAGGCGCGCAACTGGGAAATTTCCCGCTCTCTGTTACGTCTTTTAGAAAGCATCTAGCAATAGCTTGTATCACCCAGCCATTTCCCCTTTTGGGTGACGATCTACAATATGGTATTTGTTTGAATCTTCTTGTGCTTTTCGCGAATCAAATGACGCTTCCAAATTGATTGATTATCCTAAAAAGGCAGTTAGCCCACGAAAGACACGAAACAAATCAAATATATCATTCACCCGTTGAGCTGAGTATCGTCAGCCGGGTATCTCTTTGAGTATTTTTGTGTTGTTCGCGGATAAAATGTTTTTCCAGGATTATTTACCTTTTACCGGCGGCTGCGCTTCTAATTTCCATATATCCCGATTGTATTCGCCAATCGTCCTGTCGGTAGAAAACTTGCCGCTGTTTGCACAATTCAAAATGCTCATCTTGGTCCAATGGTCTTTATCCCGATAGGCGTCTTCAACGCGTTTTTGGGCGTCGATAAAGCTTCGAAAATCGGCAATCGTCATCCAGGGGTCGTGCGGGCTTTTTATCGAGTTGATCAGCTCGTCGAATATGCCCGGCTCAAACTGGTTAAAATAGCCGGACTCCAGTAGATGCATGACGTGTTGCAAGTCTTCATCCTGGTCGATGATCTCAAGCGGGTCATAGTGGGCTCGTCTTACTTCGATTTGCTGTTCGGTCAAACCGAACAGGAAGAAGTTTTCATCGCCGACTTCTTCGCGTATTTCAATATTCGCGCCATCCAGTGTGCCGATGGTGATCGCGCCGTTCATCATCAGTTTCATGTTGCCCGTACCTGAAGCTTCCTTGCCTGCGGTGGATATTTGTTCGGACAAATCGGCTCCTGGGCATATTTTTTCCATCGCCGAAACGCGGTAATCCGGCAAAAACAGCAAGGTCAATCGGTCGCCCATGTCGGGGTCAGAATTAATAATCCGGGCCACATTGTTAATCAGCTTGATGGTTTTTTTCGCCATACGATAACCGGGAGCCGCTTTGCCGCCGATTAGTACGCATCGTGGCGTCCGCTCGGCGTCGCCTCTTTTAATGCAGTTATACAGATGAATGACATGCAGGACATTAAGCAGTTGACGTTTGTATTCATGAATGCGCTTAACCTGCACATCGAATATCGCATCGACATTTAAATGCAGCTCGGCGCCGTGTTTGCTTTTTTTATAGTCGATCAAGCGCTGTTTGGCGGCCTGTTTGATAGTATGCCAGCGTTGCCGGAATTGGGCATTGTCGGCATAGGGTTCCAGTCTTTTCAGTTGCGATAAATCGGTAATCCAGCGGTCGCCTATGGTTTCCGTTATCAGGCTTGCCAATTCCGGGTTGCAGGCGGCCAGCCAGCGCCGCGGCGTCACTCCATTGGTTTTGTTGTTGAATTTATGCGGCCATAAGGCGTAAAAGTCGCTGAATAAGTCTTGCTGTAATAATTGGGAATGCAATTGGGCAACGCCGTTCACGGAGAAACTGCCGACGATAGCCAGATGAGCCATCCTTACCCGTTGCTGATCGCCTTCTTCGATGATGGACATCCTGCTTAAGCGATCGCTGTCGGCGGGCCAGCGCATTGCCACTTCAGCCATGAAGCGGGCATTGATTTCGAAAATAATCTCCATTAGCCGCGGCAGTAATCGTTGCATCAAGCTAACCGGCCATTTTTCCAGCGCTTCGGGTAGCAAAGTGTGGTTAGTGTAGGCCATGGTGTTTTTGGTGATGGTCCAGGCTTGATCCCAGCTTAAGCCGTGCATGTCCATCAGCAGGCGCATCAGTTCGGCAATCGCAATGCTCGGATGAGTGTCGTTTAACTGGAAACAGCTTTTTTCGGCAAAGCGGCTGAAATCATTGCCGTGCGTGCCGCCTGTCCAGTGGGCGATAACATCCTGCAAACTGGCGGAAGCCAGGAAATATTGTTGCCGTAATCTCAACTCTTTACCGTTTTCGTTGGCGTCGTTCGGATACAACACCATAGTAATGTTTTCGGCGGTAATTTTTGCCGCGACCGCTTCGGCATAATCGCCGGCATTAAATTCGTCCAAGTTGAATTCTTCGGTAGCCACCGCCTTCCATAGCCGCAATGAATTAACGGTGCCGTTCTGATAGCCGGGGATCGGCGTATCGAAAGGCACGGCCAGTACGTTAGAGGCGCCTACCCAGCAATGCCGATGTTTGCCGTTTTCGTCGGTTTGTATTTCGGTATGGCCGCCGAATTTAATGCAATGCGAATATTCCAGCCGCTCGATTTCCCAGACGTTGCCGTGACGCAGCCAATGATCGGGCTTTTCGACCTGTTCGCCATTGACGATAGTTTGGGTAAACATGCCGTATTCGTAACGCAAACCGTAACCGATAACCGGCAGTTGCAAGGTCGCGCAACTGTCTATAAAGCAAGCGGCGAGACGACCTAAGCCGCCATTGCCCAGTCCTGCATCCTGCTCGCTGCTGATCAATTCTTCGATGGCAATGCCGAGATCGTACATGGCCTGGGTAACGGGTTCGGTGACGCCCAGATTAAGCAGGGCATTGCTCAAGGTCCGGCCCATCAGGAATTCCATCGACAGGTAATAACCGCGTCGGCAATCATTGCTTTTATAGGTTTGATGGGTAGCCTTCCAGCGCTCCATCAAGCGGTCGCGAATCGCTTGCGATAAGGCTTCCCCCGCATAATACGGCGACCGGCAGTTTTCATCCCTGCCCAGCAAATGGACGTAATATTGTTTGAAGTCGTCAATAAAATCGGTTTTTTTGCGACCCTGCTCGGGGAGCTTGGTGATTGATGGCTTGGGTTTACTGATTACAAATTTGTTGGTGGGCATTATTAGTCCTGAAAGAGTTTTTGTTGTTGTTTCCATTCGCTAAAGAGTATGCATGAAATAACTTGAACAACTCGCGCCGATAAATTTTCAGCCGGAGTGCAGCTTGACCCAGTTATTTCGTACAGATTCCTTAGTGAAACAGTAAATCTATGTCGATGGTTGCGACTGCATGGAGGCAGGAGGTAGAGCAATGCAGGAGCAATTGCCGAGCGAAGCGTAACCCGACATTTGCAGTTTCGAGGCGTTGTTTACGCTACGCTCCGACCTTCGATCAGGTTTTCAAACTCATGTAACGGCATCGGCTTGCCAAACAGGTAGCCTTGATAAGAGGAGCAGCCCAGCTGTTTTAGGCAGGAAAACTGCTGTTCGGATTCCACGCCTCCGGCAATCACGTTAATCCCCAGTTTGTTGGTCATGGCTATGATGGTTTTTACGATTATGGCATCGGAACCGTCGATGGCGATGTCGCGCATCAGAAATTGATCGATCTTTAACTGGTCGATGGGTAATTTCTTAAGATGATTTAATGAAGAATAACCGGTGCCGAAATTATCCATTGAAAACCGGACGCCAAGCAGTTTTAGCGCGGTCATTTTTTTGATGGTGTTGGGAACATCGTGCAACATCAGACTTTCGGTCAGCTCAAGTTTTAGCTGTGTCGCGTCGATGCCGGTTTCCTCCAGTATTCTGCGCAGTTGTTCAACGAATTTAGGCTGGCAAAACTGACGCGAGCTGATGTTGACGGAAAGCAGTAAATCCTGCTTAAGCGGGTCGCTCTGCCACTGTTTTAGTTGTTCGCAGGCGGTTTGCAGCACCCAGGTATCGATAAGCAGGATCAGGTCCGATTGTTCCGCCAGGGGGATGAAATGATCCGGGACGATCAGCCCGTATTGCGGATGTTCCCAGCGCAGCAGGGCTTCTACACCGAGCATTTGACGAGAGCTGTCTACCTGAGTTTGGTAGTAAAGCGTGAATTGGCGTTTTTCTAATGCAAGACGCAGCTCGGCTTTCAACGACATCCGGCTGTGCTTAGGATAAGTTCGTATCTTCTTGCGTGCCAAGGGGGACGTTATATCCCCCTTGCCGTACCAGTCGAGGTCAAGTTGCTTAAAAAGACTTTGGGTCAACTGATGAGTGATCAACTTACGTCCTTCTCTATTCTTGAACAGAATAACATCAGGAATCGTATTGATCAGTTGAGTCAATTGCGTGTTAAAAATATGCTGCTTGCCCTCGTTTTTATGTAATGCCCCGATTGCGTTGATTTGTTTTTTAATTAAGGCATATTGATCCTGCCTTGCGCCGGATGCTTTTTTGTTCAGTTTTTTAGTCATAATTTTCTCGCGAGGACTCGGTTTTCATCGGTAGTCTGGACAGCATAAGCCGTTTTCATGATTAAAACTCCTCCCAATCGCCATTAGCAATAGCCAACAGTTGAGGCTTGGATTTAGCGGCCGCCGCTACGTTTTCAAGAGTGTGGAGAGTATTGCTACCGGTAGATCTTACGGTATTCCAGATAGCATGTTCCCTATGTTCCCGATGATGGTGAGAGGGATGGAATTCCGGCAATGCGAGAACGGGAGCGGGAGCGTCAATAGCATAGAATCCGTTGCGACCGGCCTGTTGATTGTTTAGTTTAAAACCGCTGACAGTGACGGCCAGGGTTTGCGCCTGCTCTTCCAGCGATTCAGCCGCTGCGGCGGCTTGTTCCACCAAGGCGGCATTTTGTTGGGTTACATTATCCATTTGGTTGATGGCTAGATTGACCTGCTCGATGCCGGCTCTTTGTTCAATCGAGGCGGCGGTTATTTCCGACATCATGTCGGTGACGCCGCGGATGGAATTGACAACGTCCTCCATGGTGGATCCGGCTTGCACGGCAAGTTCGCTGCCGTCATCGATCTTTTTTACCGCGTCTTCGATCAGGGCTTTGATTTCCGCGGCGGATGCGGCGGCGCGTTGCGCAAGGTTGCGCACTTCGCCGGCTACGACGGCGAAGCCTTGACCGTTTACACCGGCGCGGGCGGCTTCTATGGCGGCGTTGATAGCGAGAATGTTGGTCTGGAAAGCAATGTCGTCTATTACCAAGATGATCTCTTCAATCTTCAGAGAAGATTCTTTTATGTCATTCATGGTGGCGACTACCTGACCGACCGCCGCGCCGCCTTGATCGGCTGTTTCGGCGGCGGCAATGGCAAGCAGGTTGGTTTGTTTGGCATTTTCGGTATTGTGTTGCACGCTGGAGGTGAGTTCTTCCATGCTGGCGGCGGTTTGTTCCAGACTGGCGGCTTGCTGTTCGGTGCGGTGCGACAGGTCATTGTTGCCTGAAGCAATTTCTTTTGCCCCTACGTTAATGCAATCGGTGGCCTCCTTGATTTGAAGAATGATGTTTTCGAGTTTTTCTACCGTAGCATTGGCGTTGTCTTTGAGTTGACCGAAAGTGCCTTGATAGTCATTAGTAATGGTTTTCGTCAGATCGCCGCGGGATAGGGCGCCCAGTATCAGCGCCACTTCATCGAGGCCGGTTTCGCTGGCGTGTAACAACTGGTTGAGACCTTCGCCCAGTTCGCGCAAGAAGCCTTCTTTGCCCTGTAAATCGAAACGCTTGGTAAAATCGCCCATCGTAGCGGCAACCACAAAAGCGGCTACCTCTTTTTCAACGGCGACTTCGGCGGTGCGGTCATGCCATTCGGTGACCGTGCCGATGCGCTCGTTTTGCCGGCCGATGACCGGATTGGCAACGACCATGATGGTGCGACCGCCCAGTTCGATGTCGTCGCTGTGGGTGTCGGTTAAGGTGGCGAATAATTTCGCCTGCTGCGCCGGATTTTGGTAAAAAACATCCATGCTGTTACCGACCAGCGTATCGACGGAGAAAGAGGGGATTTGCTTGCGGATATCGGCCTCTATTTTACCGAGTGCGTTAACGACCGATTTGTTGGCGTAAATGATGTTGCGATTATTGTCGGCGATTATTATGCCGATGCTGGTGTTGTCCAGCGCGATTTTGATACGCAGGACTTCTTCAGCCGCTTTATGTTCCGCCGTTCTGCTGGCGAGTAATTTTTGTTGCATGTTTTTTATGGCGTGTAACAGGCTGTCCTTGTCGTCCGCATCCAGTTGGATGGAGCGGGACAAATCGCCTTTGGCGATTTCTTTGGCGATCCCTTTGGCATACAGGGGATCGATGCCGATTTGCTTGCTGAGGTGCCGGGTTAAAAACAGAGCGATACCCAGCGCCAGAGTGATTATCGCCAGAGACATAGCCCACAACACCGCCGATACCTGATGGGTGGTTTCGGTAATGGTGTTGACGTGAAATTTGGCGGCGTTGACCTCGGCATTCCTGAGTTTGATCATTTGCGAGGATAATTTGTACGACTCATGATCGAAGTCTTGCATGAGGGTGTTGCCGGGTTCCAGGCCTTCGTTGACATAGGTAGAGGCCATGCGTTTGCCGTCTTGATAAAACAGCTCGAAGTTGGCCTCAAGGATGTCCACTTCCTTGAGTTTTGCAGTATTGCCGGCAATATGTTGGCGGAATTGTAGCAAGCCCTGTTTAAAATCCTGGGCGGATTTCTCTGCATCCTGATAACCCGCAGGAGAATGGGACGCTGAAACGTCGGATAAGAATTGGTGAACCAGCACAATATCGCGCGCCATTTGTCCCATCAGCAGCGCATTGGGCAGCAGGGTGTTGTTTATTTCGGTAAGGTCGCGATTGGTGTTGGATAAGTTGATCAAACTCGATGCGGAAATAACCGTCATCAAGCTGATGACGGAAAGAAAACCGAGCAATATGCGGGCTTTGAAGCTGATATATTTGAGCATGTTGAACCTCTTTAGAGTGCGGTTTAGTTTGATTCGCGTTTAATTGACGGCATGCAGTTTGGTTGCTGATTTATGCGCAACCGATTGAAGATTTTCAGGTTTTTTTGCAGTCATTCGCTGGTTAATGAAATAACTGTTGCCGGTGGTTTTTTTGGCCATTTTTTTGGCTTCGGACGCCAAGTCGGCTATATCGACATGAGATTGGCACTGGCTGGTTGATTGAGGATCTACCAGGCCGATGGACAGGCTGACCAGCGGGAAAAAGCATGTCTCTCCGGCTCTGTTTTCAGTATGAATACCGCCGGCTTTTATATCGTTGTCGCTGTAATAAGCCGGGACTGTGTTTTTAAAAGTTTCCAGTATGTTTTCGCAACGCACTAACCAGTCATCGCAGGTGAAAATCACAATAAAATCGTCACCGCCTATATGGCCGATTACGCCGCATTCAGCCGGGATATGATTATTCAGCGTATTGGCAACGGCCTTGATGATGTCATCGCCGGCGTCGTAGCTGTAAACATCATTAAAGGGTTTGAAGTTATCCAGGTCGAAGTAACCGAAACTGAAGGGTATTTTGTTGGCCAGTAATTGATTGACCTGATCATTGATGGGAACGCTGCCCGGCAATAACGTAAGAGGATTGGCGTGCTTGGCGTTATCGATTTGCTGGCGGGTAAATTCGGCGAGCAAATCCAGTAAGGTGCCTATACCCATATATTCGCCGTTATTGGTGATGATGAATGCCGAGTCATTGGTCATTAATGAGGTCAATTGTTTACTGACCAGGTCAATGGGCATGTTTTTATCGATGCATAACGGGGTGTTCTCGATAAAGGTTTTAATCGGGTTTTTACCGTGCAAATCAATGCCGTATCGGCTTGAGAATAGCTTGGTAAGAAATTTGTCGCGAAAAATAATGCCCGAAGCCAAATTGTCATCGACCAACGGCAGTATGACCAGTTCGCTGTTGTGATGAAACAGATTCATGACCTCGCTGATAGTGGTTTTTGCTGAAATGGGCGTGATGTCTCTGATGATATGGACCGCGGTGGTGGCGTTATTTAAAGGTACCGTTTTACGATCCTTATTGTGACCGACGGTAAAGACGCTATTGTCCAGTTTATCTAAGGGGATGATCGTCGGCCTGGCAAAATAATAGCCCTGGGCATGGGTGATGCCGAGTTTTTCTATGGCTTTAAATTCATCCTCCGATTCGATACCCTCAGCAATGACGCTGCAATTGAGCGAGACCGCCATGCTTTGAATCGAACGAACAAAGTTAAGTTTGACTGGGTCGTCATGGAGAGCGTGGATGAAGTGCTTGTCAATTTTTACGTATTCCGGCAGTAATTCCGCCCAGAGTCTTAATCCTGAATAACCGGCGCCCAAGTCGTCGAGGGCAATCTCAAAGCCCATGCTTCGATAGTGTCTGGCCGAAGCGCGCATGATTTCGTAGTTATCGGCGGGCTTGTGCTCGGTTAACTCAATGATGACAGAGCGCGGGTTAACCTTGTATTGGTCGAGCAACCTGAGCGTCTCGCCTTTTTTAAATCCCGGTTGCAGCAGCACCAATGGGCTGGCATTAATAAACAGCTTTTCTTTAACATCCAGATCGGCATAGCGTTGGATGGTTATCTCACGGCAGAGGAATTCGAGTCTGGTGCTTAAATTGAATTGCTCGGCAGTGGTAAACAAGTTAAACGGACTATGCAGCGGACTATCGGACGGGCCGCGAATTAGCGCTTCGTAGCCCATGATTTTCTTTTGATTCAAGGAAATAATAGGTTGGAAATGCGGCGTTAATAGTTTGTTATCAAGGATATTGATTATTTCTTTGCGTAGATCCGGCATTTGATAGAGCCCCTATCCATATTAAGGTTAACGGTAGGATAGAGGTTTTTTATTACGTGGATATTTCTTCATGATGACATGAATATTTCTACACATGATTTAACGAACAGGAATGTTCGGTATTTTGTTGATAAATATATGGAAAATTATTTTACGCGCAGCTTGGGGGAACAATGCCGGCCGTTTGGAAGAGAGTGTTGGCGCTTGCGTTTCTGAAGCCCGAAAAAACTTCTGGGATGACGGATAAAATACAGACTATAAATCGGCAAGGTTGGAGCCGGAGAATAAAGAAAATGCTGAGCTGTGGCACGCAACACGATTGCGGCTCTAAATCAATCACCGGCGCCGCAACCTAAATGGACAGCGCCGGAAAGGGCTTATGCCCTCAGATTAAAACTCTTCCCACTCGTTATCATCGTTTTTGGGATGGCTATATGAAGCCGGTTTCATAGGCTTTGGCGTCACTTTTGTCGCTACCGGCGGTTGACTGCGCGCGGTTGTTTTAACGGCGGCGGAACGCTGCTTCGAGCTTACTTTAAAGAAATTGAGTAACTTGGCCATGCTTGCCGACTGTTCGCTCATCGCAATACTGCCCGCAGCAGCTTGTTCCGCTAAGGCTGCATTTTGCTGAGTAATATCGTCCATTTGAGAAACCGCCTGATTGACCTGATCAATGCCCGCCGTTTGTTCCGCGCTGGCGTTGGCAATTTGAGAAACAATTTCACCCACTTGCGAAACACTATAAACAATTTCAGTTAGCGCTGCGCCTGTTTCATTGACAAATGCGGTGCCCGCGCGCACTTTTTGAACGCTGTTTTGAATCAGTTCGCTACTTTGTTTGGCGGCATTGGCGCTTCGCTGAGCCAGGTTACGCACTTCGGTTGCAACCACCGAGAAACCTCGGCCTTGCTCTCCGGCCCTGGCCGCTTCCACAGAAGCGTTCAAGGCCAGTAAGTTGGTTTGAAAGGCGATTTCATCAATTACGCTGATAATCTCGGCAATCTTATTACTGCTGTCGTTAATTTCCTGCATCGCAGCGATAGCTGAATTAACGACATCGCCGCCTTTTTGAGCTAATTGACTGGCGGAATTAACAACCTGATTGGCCTGCTGGGTATGGTCTGCATTATTTCTTACCGTGCTGGCAAGCTGCTCCATGCTGGCGGCGGTTTCTTCCAGGCTGGCCGCTTGCTGTTCGGCACGACTGGAAAGATTGTTGTTGCCGCTGGCCATTTCTTGAGATGAGCTGTCTATAAAATCAGCCGCATCCCTGATTTGAGTAATGAAGTCGTTCAATTTTGCCAAGGTGCCGTTGATATTATTCTTGCACTCGGCATAGACGCCTTGATACTCGTTAGTAATAGTGCTGGTTAAATCGCCTTGGGACATATTTTCCATGACCCTGTTAATGTCATTAAAGGCGCATTCTATGACATCCGTTAATTCATTGATGCCGGACGACAACATTTTGGTAAAACCTTGTTTATCGGCCATGTTGATACGGCTGCCCAGGTCACCCGATTTAATATCCTGCACCAATTGTGCAATTTCCTGCTCAATTAAAATATCCTGAGTTCTGTTGTGCCATTCGGCAACAAAACCGATGCGTTCGCCCTCGCTATTAATAACCGGGCTGGCAATAACATTGACATGTTGGCCGCCAATAACCAGCTCCGAACTGTAAGCTTCCTTTAAGTTTTCCAGCAAGCGACGTTGATGAGCGGGGTCCTTGTGAAAACTGTCGATATTTGTGCCCATCAATTTACTGACGTCAAAATGCGGTAACTGTTTGCGAATATCATTCTCGACCGCCTTGAACAGACGTTCAACGCTCTCGTTGGTATAAATGATTTCAAGGTTGTTATTAGCTACCATGACGCCTGACTGGACATTATCCAGCGCTTGGTTAATTCTCGTGGCTTTTGCCGCATCGTCCCTGGCTTGCGCCAGATCCAGACTCAAGTTCACTTCCATTGAATACAGGCCGCGCTGGAAATCGCCGATCAGGTCATTCCGGGTTAAATCAGGCACATTGCCGAATCTTTTCTCGGCCAGCCGATAAAAAATACCGATGGTGTCATTAAGTGTTCTCCTGAAGCTTTTGACCGTACTGCACGCTATCGTCGAGGCAATGATGACTAAAGCGAAAGAGCCTGCAAAGAGCAGATAATCTCGCGCCAGAAACAACTGACACATCAGGTAGGCAATGGGCACCAAAAATATCGCTATCGCTACGGCTATTTTTACACAGGCGTTAATTTCGTTGATTGCTTTGATCATTGCCGCTAAACCGGCCGGTCTTATCGTTGCTTTGTTCGCCCCCAGAAGCCGGTATAGCTGTTCCGCTTTTTCAATCCTTTCACGGCTTGGGGCGCGTCGAACAGAAAGGTATTCATGAACCTGGCCGTTTTTAAAGACCGGCATTGCGTTAGCGTCCACCCAATAATAATCGCCGGATTTGGTTCGGTTTTTTACTATGCCATTCCAGGGTCTGAGCGCTTTTAATGTCATCCATAAATCTTCAAAAGCAGCCGGCGGCATGTCGGGATGGCGGACAATATTATGCGAGGCGCCGATCAGTTCATCGCGGCTATAGCCGCTGATATTGACAAACTCGTCATTGGCGTAAGTAATAACGCCTTTTAAATTGGTTCTTGTAACTAATAGCGCACCCTTTTTCATCTGGATTTCATTATTAGTTACCGGCATATTTACTTTCATTTATCCCACCATTTTTGTTTTATTATTGGCTCTCATCCGGAGCCAAATTTTATAATTTAAATAATTTATGCTTACTTTACTACCCGGATTGGTCGCGACCAATGTGTAAGGTCAACTTTTACAGGTGCTCATTCTTGTTGCTTTAGGGTGAAAAAGGAGGGCGATTGCCTCTTGTTCACTTGAAAATCCTCTATGATGAGTAACAGGTTTTGCGCGCGATTCTACGTCGTTACGACTTGCCCTGCCAGTGTTGCATTGCAAAGTCATATTATCTGTTGGGGGCGATGGCTTGATGGGTTTAATACCGGAGATTTGCTCAATTAAGACAATACTGATTTTGGGTATCATAGCGGTAACAGGCGTGGCGCTATTTTTACGGGGACAAAGGCCGGGCAATAAAACAGCCTGTAAAAAATCGCCTTGATTACTATGGGGGAACCTTTCAATCGTGCGTTGCTCCGATCGGCTTATTCCGCCATGCCTTTAAAAAACGGCGGATTTTATGCGGCTCTAAAATTTCTTCGATACGACCGCGCTGTATAGGCGCGGATAGTTTTTTTGGGGTATTGCGACCGTCTCTGATGACTTTTGTTGCTGCTGACTTGGAAACATCAAAACACAGATAAATGCACATAGTAGTTTTATTGTTGTTATGCGTTAACGTATATTCATTTTATAGGCGTCGATTTTTATATTATCCGCCAAATCATAACGCTTATAAATCAGCCAAGCGCTATCAAATCGATAAGATTTACAGGAGGTTGTATGTAAGAATATTCCTACGTAATGACGGCAAGTTAATTTTTAGGGGGAGGGCTGAGATGAGGGGAGAGAATAAATAGTGTGCTACGCATTGGTATCGGATAGCTTTAGAAACAGGACGAAGCCTGATGTGTCCCCACAAATTTCCCAAGTTCGTCGTTCCGTCAGGGATGCCGGAACCCAGTGCCATGGGGGGTAGCTTTGTGACTTCCCAGGTACTTAACTGATGTTACGCACGCATCTAATAAATTAAAGCGTAGTCCACGAAAGGCACGAAAAGCACGAAAAACAAAGTGGGTATACAA
>DAINRH010000119.1:0-7562 GCA_036741905.1 Methylobacter sp.
ATGCATCATTGAACAAATGAATCAGGCGTTATCTTCCGGTGAAAGAATCGAGATTAGGGGTTTTGGTAGTTTTTCGCTACATTTACGTCCACCTCGTATGGGGCGTAACCCTAAAACAGGTGAATCTGTAGCATTATCAAAAAAACATGTGCCGCATTTTAAGCCTGGCAAGGAACTGCGTGATCGAGTAGATGCTTCGCGGGAAAAATGCAAGATAGTTGACTAATAGTTAGTGCGTTGAAGCTCTGCAAAAAATACACAGAGCTTTAATGTTACCGCTTTTGAGTAACACGTTACGCTTTACCCCTTCCTTTTTATATCCTTCCATTCCAATTTCAGTTTTTGCCTGTTCAATGCCAGCCATTGAATCGCAATAATGGGTATTGCCGATTCTATCTCGCCGTTTTGCAGCATCAAATACGCTTCATCAAAATCAACGGTACGTACCCATATATCCTCGTCCTCATGGTCTAAGCCATGAATGCCTCCCACATGAGTGCTGTCCACTTTGCCGCAAAACAGAGTAATCCATTCTGAGAAAGCTCCCGGCGTGGTATAAAACTTATTAATAACCATCAATTGTTGAATTTCACAGCCCGCTTCTTCCAGAGACTCCCGATAAGCAACGTCCTCGGCCGATTCGCCTTCTTCAATTGCCCCCGCAACAATCTCAACCAGCCAGGCTCTATCAGGATTTAAAATTGCGCCAGTCCTGAATTGTTCGATCAGCACCACTTTATCGGCATCAGGATCGTATAACAAAACCGCAACGCAGCTGCCGCGCATAAATAATTCGCGCGTTATTTCAGCGCTCCACCCACCGCCAAACAGCGTGTGTTTAAGGCGATATTTTTCCATGCGGAAAAAGCCTTGATAAACGATTTCCTTGCTTAAAATTTCAAATTGCTTATCCATGATTACCTTGGTACTCAACTCTATAAATGACGCCTAGCTTATCATCGCTAATCAACAAGCTGCCATCCTGCATCTCCAAAATATCGACCGGACGTCCAAGCACCTTGCCGTCTCGGGTTAACCAGCCGCTAATAAAAACCTGTTCGGAGACAGGCTTACCTTGATTGAATTTTATCAAGACAACACGATAGCCTTGCGGTTCAGACCGGTTCCATGAACCGTGTTCCGCCACAAATAACTGGTTTTTATAGTCGACCGGAAAATGTTTACCCCGGTAAAAGCGTAGTCCCAACGGCGCCATATGCGCCTTAAATTTCCACACCGGAGCGGTGAATTCATGGCATTTTTTAGCGGCTGCAAACTCGGGATCAGAAATGTCGCCGCCATGACAATAAGGGAAGCCAAAATGTTCCCCGTTAGCTGTCCACTGATTAAGCTCATCGGGCGGTAGATCGTCGCCCATATAATCGCGGCCATTATCGGTAAAAAACAAGGCATTGGTTTCCGGTTGCCAGTCAAGACCAACCGAGCTTCTGATGCCTTTGGCAATTACCTCAAAACCGCTGCCATCAGCATTTAACCTAGCCAGCGAGCTATAAATAGGGGTTTCAGGCTCGCAAATATTGCACGGCGCTCCGACCGAGGTGTACAGTTTGTTATCGGGGCCAAAGTGCAGGTATTTCCAACCGTGATGCTGCTCTGATGGAAACGAGTCGTAAACCACAGCCGGTTTAGGTGGATTGGCTAACTGTTGCACGATGCGGTCAAACCGAATAATGCGATTTACTTCCGCCACATACAGCGAACCGTCCCGGTAAGCAACGCCGTTGGGCATATATAAATGATCCGCAATGACATAGGACTTATCCGCCACACCATCGTTATTGCTGTCCTGTACGGCATAAACCGCGCCTTCAGATCCTGTACCGACAAACACTACGCCATTATCGCCCAAGGCTAAACTGCGGGCATTGGGCAGCTTATCGGCAAAAATAGACACAGTAAAGCCTGCGGGCACCTGGAGTTGCTTTATAATAATTTGATGACTGTTTTGCAGCGCAAACGCTAAACAAGGATTAATTAAAAACAAAGCCAATAATATTGTTTTAATATGCATGAGAATACCCTCCACCAATAAACTTAAGCTATGTTAGCACCCTAAAAACAGATTGAATTTATTTATTCAATCCCCATATAGATTAAACCTTAACTTAATTTAAAGGCTCAAAACATGATGCGTATTTTTCTTTTTCTGGCGACGAATGCCGCCATATTGGTTGTGGTCAGTATTATTTTTAATGTTTTAGGCTTAGGCAGCACGCTGGATGCTCAAGGCATAGGCCTTAACCTGAATGCTCTTTTAGTCATGTCGGCAATAATCGGCATGACCGGTTCCGTTATTTCCTTGGCAATGTCTAAATGGTCGGCAAAAAGGGCGATGGGCGTACACGTTATCGAACGCCCCCAAAATCAAACCGAGCAATGGCTGCTCGACATCGTGGCCAGACAAGCCGGACAAGCGGGAATCGGTATGCCGGAAGTCGGCATATTCCAGACTCCCGAGTCCAATGCTTTTGCTACCGGCATGAGCAAAAACAGTGCATTGGTAGCGGTCAGCACCGGTTTGCTACAAAACATGAATGCCGATGAAGTTGAAGCCGTTGTCGGCCATGAAATCAGCCATGTTGCCAACGGCGACATGGTAACGATGGCCTTAATGCAGGGCGTGGTAAACACCTTTGTTTACTTTTTTGCGACCATCATCGGCCACCTTGTCGACCGGGTTGTCTTTAAAACCGAGCGCGGCTACGGTCCGGCCTATTATATTACCCAGATGGCGGCTCAAGTCGTATTGGGGATTCTGGCTTCTATGCTGGTCATGTGGTTTTCCCGTTACCGGGAATTTAAAGCCGATGCCGGCGGCGCACATCTGGCCGGACGAGAAAAAATGATCGGCGCTCTGCGTGCCTTGCAGCGCGGTCATGAAGCGGAAGACCTACCGGGACAATTGGCGGCTTTCGGTATTAACGGCGGTAGCGTAAGCAAATTGTTCATGAGCCACCCGCCCTTGGAAGAACGCATTGCAGCGTTACAAAACAACCGTTAATTATACTCAACACGGGCACGGATTGCGGCTTTTGTCCCCTTCTCCCTTCGGGAGAGGGCTGGGGTGAGGGAATTCAAAAATGCGCAATTCATGACCGTTTACAGTATAACTAAAAGCATAAAAACCACGAAGGCACGAAGAAGAAAACTTCGTGCCTTCGCTTATCATTTTCCTGATTATAAAGATGCTTCAGCTAACGCAAAAAACTCCGTCATTCCGGCATGGATGCCGGAATCCAGAGCCAGGGAGGGTGATTATCCATGGCGCCCGCATCCGATTTAGGCATTGCCAAGTCATACATTCACATCTATATGACTGGATATTTGGCATCCATGCCAGTATGACGGCGCTAGCTGAAGCAGCTTACTAATCAGGATCATTTTTATGCTTAGTTAATGCTTATATCATGACCCAACATCAATACATCCGTTTTGCGCTAAGCCTGTCATACGACCAATACCTTAAGGTTTATCAAGGAACGGTCAAGAATGTTTCAGTCGTCGCCGATGACGGTAGAAGAGTCGCTTTTCCTGCAGGCAAGGTTCAGTCTTTTTTGACCAGGCAAGGTATCAACGGTTATTTTGAAATGGAATTAACGCCCGAACACAAATTCGTCAGCATCAAAAAGCTGAGTTAGAAATAAAGAACGCAGGCTAAAAATATACAATCGCTTTATCCTCCGCTGTTTTATATCGTTCTCTTAGAAAAATCACATCCTCATTAGGGGCGAAATGTCTGTTCTGAGCGTAGCCGAAGGGAGCTACAACTTTCAATCAAAGCCGGGTGAAGCATGTACTCCCCGTTAGACCTTCCTGGTTTTAAAAACTTGGAAGGTCTGCATATATACCCTACCAGACTTTTTTTATAACCCAAGGCTTATTCTTTTTTAACTCGGCAGGCAACGTTGCCAGCTCATTTGTTGCTTGCGTCGTTGTTGAATAGCTCCCATAAGCCAAAACAAAAAGGCGCTTGCCGCTTTTAATTTTATCAAACATTATCAGCGGCTTAAGCGTTGCTTGCCATCTTTCCATCACGGCAATGACATCGCTTTGCTTATCGGATACATATAATTGAATAGCGTAATCGCCGGCTGGGATTGTCGCATCGGTTTTTGGGGCTTCATTGGTATTTGCGGGAGGTTCAAGCGCTGTAGGAGGGGTTATCGGGGCTATTGCCGATGTAGGCGGCAATTGATGCGTTGAGTTGATTTCAGCAAGTAAATTAATAGCCGCTTTATCGCCTTGCTGAGCTGGGACGGTTAACCATTTTTTTGCTTCGTCATTATCTTTTTTTATACCTAAACCCTTGAAATAAAGCATGGCTAAATTATATTGAGCATCCACGTTGCCTTGATTGGCGGATTTTTCAAGCCATTTTTTCGCGTCAATGTAATTTTCCGTTCCGGTTAAGCCCATCATCAGCAGATAGGCTAATTTTAATTGCGCGTCGCTATGTCCTGCCGTTGCGGCGAGGGTCAGCCATTTCTCGGCTTTTTTATAATCTTGATTAACGCCTTTACCTTGCCAATAGAGCAAGGCCGCCGCATATTGCGAATCGGGAACATGCTGGGAAAGTTTAGGATGCCATTCAAAATCGTTGTTTATTGAAGACTGCTCTGCGACGGCTTCCCATTTTTTTAATGCGGTTGCGTAATCGCCTCTATTGTAAGCGTCAACCCCTTCGTTGAAGTCCGCTTTACAAAGCGTATTAACCGATAGCGCTATTATAAACAGTAAGCATTTTTTCATTGGCTTGGCTCTAATTGAGTAACCGCTCGGCGGCGTATTTGAGAGTTGTCGATCCGTTAATTAAAGTATAACGGATTATCCTGAAAATCGCAGTTGAAAGCCTTTTCCAATACAGGAGCCGCGGGGCATTTATATTGAATCCTTAAAGCTGTGGACGGGTTAAGTAACCCGTCCATCCGCCGACTTCCTTCCCTAAACTTCTTTATGATTAACCGCTACAGCAGGCAATGTTTTGACCAGCTTTATGATGCCATAGCCCAAAGCCATATAAAGCAGGGCGGAACTGACATAAGGCGGGTAATACTGGGCTACTCGCGCAAAATACTGTACCCAGGATAAATCCGGATAACGGCCTGAAAGCACATAGAAGCTACCGTTTGAAATAGCAAATGCAGCCGATGCCGCCAGTGTCACCACGCCAAACTGTGTTAAGAGTTCAATCATTTTCAGAGAGTTAAACGCCGAGCAGTAGCGGCCTGCAAACCACATGACTGCATAGGTAGGAATCAGGAAAGCGTAGGCTGGCGATACGCACCAGCTGCTGGTGCCGTTTGCTATAGCGATATAATCAATCAATCCCGCCAGAACCAGCAAGAAGGGAAACAAAGCCTTTTTGCGGTAAAAACCGGCAAAGAAAAAAACCGCCAACGACGCATCGGGCAGATGCAAGACGTCGCCAAAGTGGTGAAAGCGCGTCAGCGCCATCAGCGCGATTAACGGAATCGGTAAATACTCGACTTGTAGCCATTGTTTTATGTTCATGGTGTTGTTTCCCTTAGGTTAGTTGTTGTAGTGGATTGAAAGAAAGAAGTTCCGGTCTGCGGTATTGTAGGTATTGATGGTCTGATACTGTTTATCCAGCAAGTTGTTCAGTTTTGCGCTCAGCATCCAGTTCTTATTTAAATGATAAGCCGAGCGTA
Source organism: Methylobacter sp. (assembly GCA_036741905.1). GTDB lineage: Bacteria > Pseudomonadota > Gammaproteobacteria > Methylococcales > Methylomonadaceae > Methylobacter_A. The sequence goes on from DAINRH010000119.1 coordinate 5,691, forward strand.
AATCAACGGTTACGTAACCGGCAACCTTGGTTTTGTTTAGCGCTTCATCAAATCGGTCGGATTGAGCCAGCACATTAGCGCCCAGATCGAATTGTCCGAATGAGCGCGATAAATCAAAAGATAAGGTTTTTTCAGCCCGGCGCGGCAGTCGCGCATTAGTCTCCCGGTTTTTAGGGCTTAACAGGTTCATGTTCAACTTGCTGTTCCAGCCCATTAACTGAGTACCGATTTCAGCCTCAATGCCGTCAATTTGCGCTTTGCCGACGTTTTCCGCGCTGAACAGAAAGGTGCTCGGATTTGTCACCGTTACGATCAAATTGTCAATATTGGTATGATAGCCGCGAAGCTCCCATTGCAACCAATCATGATCCCCGGCCAATCCCGCTTCGAAAGACGTTGATTGTTCGGCTTTTAGCGAGGGATTGCCGAAGCCCGGAAAATAAAGCTGGTTAAAGGACGGTGCTTTGAATGCATTGCCGAAGCCGGCAAACGGGCTGATGCCGTATTTTCCGTTATAACGCCAGCCGAAATTGCCGGTCAGTTGTTCGCCAAAGGCTTCGTTTTTATCTCCGCGTACCGATGCGTTGATAAAATGGTCGTCCAGAATGCGGCTATGCAATTCGGTAAAAAGACCCGCATCATAACGGGAAGTTTCATTGTAAGCGCTTGAGCTGTCCACTTGATCCAGGCGGTAATCGGAGCCGATAACCAGTTGGTGATCGTCGGACAAGGCAACCTCGTTCAACCAGCTGGCGTTCCATCGGGTACTGTTAAAATTACTGGAAAATGTTCCGTCGGGCGCAAAGTTATCGCCTTCGTCGCGGCTTTGTCCCAAGCGCAGTATTGACCGCCAGTTATCGACGATGTTTATACTGCCTGTAGTGCCGACGGTTTGTTCGACAAATTCGGTTTTATTTTGGAAATTACCGTCAAACTCGGATTTTCCCTCAGCCCGCATAAAAAACGCTTCAACCTCTGCTTTGTTGTCAAAACGATGCCCTAAGCGGGCATTTAACGCCGTGTTCAAGTAACCGTCTTTATCCGGCTGATTAACGCCGAACGGACCTGGAGTTGGCTGCCTGGAATTAAAACCTTGAGAACCGAACTGCGATGAAGCCAAGCTATACCAGCTGTTTTTCCATTTGCCGCTGACAGAACCGGAAGCGCGATAAGTGTCATAGGAGCCGCCGCCGGCATCCACGGTCACGCTGGGCTTTTCATTCTGCCCGCCTTTGCGGGTAAAAATCTGGATAACCCCGCCTATGGCTTCCGAACCGTAAAGGCTCGATTGAGGACCGCGAATGATTTCCACCCGCTCGACCTGATCGAGCGGAATAAATTGAAAAGGCGTGGTGCCGGAGGTAACGGAGCCGATTTTAATGCCGTCAATCAGCACCAGTACATGATCGGAATTGGTGCCGCGCATATAGATATTGGTGTCCTTGCCGTAGCCGCCGCTTTGCGCCATGTCGATGCCGGTCGTGCCGCTTAACAGTTCCGGCAAGGTTTTAGCCTGTAGGCGTTCAATGTCTTTTCGGGTATAGACGGTGGCCGCAGCCGCCAGCTGGTTTTTAGCCGTTTCTGTCCGGGTTGCGGTGACAACCAGATCGGGAAGATTTTGCGGAGTTTCCTGCGCCTGTAACTGGGTAGTAAAACCCGCGATAAATAATGAGCCGAAGATGAGTTTTTGCATGTGAGTCCTCTCTGCGCCGCCCGCGCATGATGGTTGATTTACACAACAGAGGACAATAGAAAACGAGAGATGACGCGGAGCTAGACTGTCATTTTCGCTGACAGCCCTCCGCTGTACCGAATTACACTTTCGGGCCGGTCTCCGGGCTTATAAGTGGCGTTAACCTGAATCATCACCTT
>DAINRH010000119.1:7580-12416 GCA_036741905.1 Methylobacter sp.
ACCGACTTCCCGTTTAACCATTGGGTCTGAAAAACCCTCCGGAACCTGAAAGCAAGGCGCAATTATAGGGAGTTAAATCGATAAAGCAAATTTACGGCTGCCGTAAACAAGATTAAAATCGTATCGAAGCACCCTCCAAACTCGCCGGAAACGCACCTCACGCTACGCGTTTTTCGACTTTGCCCAGGAGAGCCTTGGATGGCCTTATTCCGGCCTACGCCTAGCCATAGCTGGACAACATCAATATTCCAGTTGACTGCACTACCCCGGCAGTCGGCTAACAAACTCAACGGGGCAAATCGGAAGGAATAGATCATGAATGGGTATCTGGAAGTTTTAAAAAAGTACGCGGAGTTTAACGGTAGAGCCGGCCGACAAGAGTATTGGTTCTTTTTGTTGTTCAATATTCTTATCAGCGCCTTTTTGGCGACTGTTGATTTTTTTAGCGGGACTTTTAATGTTGAATCCGGCGTCGGCCTGTTAAGCGGTATTTATTCATTGGCAGTGCTGATTCCCGGCATAGCGGTAACGGTTCGGCGGCTTCATGACACCGACCGTAGCGGCTGGTGGTTATTACTCCCGCTGATTCCGATCATCGGCGGGATCGTGCTGTTTATCTTTATGGTTCAAGACAGCTCGTCCGGCGACAATCAATATAGGCCGTGCCCAAAGTAGGCGATAATAGGGCTTTTTCCTAGGCATGACACGCCCTTTCCACTTCACCTAGATTATTGCTGCCGAGGATTTTATGAAACAGTTATTATTACTCATCGTCATTTCCATGATGTCAGTTGTTTGCCAAAACGCATCGGCACGAGAAAAAGCAGCGCCGCCGGTTAAACCCAACGCATTGCAATGCGCGGCTTTTAGCCCCTACGTGGGCAAGCTCAACCCCGACTACGGCGCACATCCGTCCAAAGAGTTAATCGATCGACTATTGGATCAATTAGTCAAAAAAACCCCGTTCCGCTGCATCATGACCTACGGCGTCATGAATGGACTGGAATACACCTTCGCCGCCGCCGAAGCCCGGCATCTCAAAGTCATTGCGATCATCTGGCTGGATGACGACATCGCCGTCAACTCGCGCTCCATAACCGCCGGTATTGAGGTTGCAAAAGCCTATCCAAAAACCATCATAAAACTGAGCTGCGGTTCCGAAGTCAGAACCCGCAACAACTATGCTTTCGACGGTGAAATCAGCCGCTGCATAAGCGCTCTGCGCGAAGCAGGCGTAGCCCAGCCGATCACCACCATAGATACCTGGTGGGAATGGTGCAACCGCGTTTCGCCCTGCCACCCAACCGATTTCGGCGCGCAAGTCGATTGGATAGGCATCAATGTTTTCCCGTGGTGGGAAAACAAGCATTCCGACGTTCTCCCCTGCACTCCGGCAAACAAGGCGGCTGATTTTCATATTGCGCGAATTGAACAACTTCGCCGGACTTATCCCGGCAAAGAAGTCATCCTGACTGAATTCGGCTGGCCGAACGGCCCCGAAGGCGGCATTGAAACCAATAAGTTCACCCAACAGCGCTGCGGCGTTGCCGGTAAGAAGAATCAAGCTTTGGTCGTTAAATCGACCTTCAAAAAACTAGCTGAAAAGGGCTGGTCGGGCGTAGTATTTGAAGCGTTTTCAGAAAACTGGAAACCTAATGAAGAAGGCGACTTCGGCAATTTCTGGGGAATTTGCCAGGGAGAGCCGCCTTATACTTGCTTAAGGTTTTAGTAGCCAGGATGTGTCGACTAAGTAAATCGCCTCAGCTAGCCATACGCCTCGTTCTTTGGCACATCCTACAGCCCGTAAAATAGATTACTCATTACAAACAACGCGGTTTATAATCGCCGCTTTTTGAAATTCACAGTGCTCAGTATCTGTTCAACACAGCATGCGGCACTAATTTTATACGTAGCGTGGCCGTGTTACCGAAAGCGCCTATTTTTGGCGCTCGGACAACAGGGTTAAGCAAATGAAACCGGCACTCGTGCTTTTGATTATCGCCCTTTTTGAGAACAGTTTTACATGACCAAAGTTAAACTAGCGCTACTTATTTTAAATGCCGTATGGCTGTTTGCAGTGTCCGAAGTCAGTTATGGCCGCCATGCCGCCATCATTATCGACGCCGATAACGGCAACGTCTTGCACGAAGTAGAAGCAACTCAGTCATGGTATCCCGCTTCGCTGACCAAACTAATGACGCTGTACATGACATTCGACGCATTGAAAGCGGGTCAAATTCATCTGCACGACTCGATGACCGCATCGACCCATGCCTCACAGCAACCCAACAGCAAACTGGGTTTAAGACGCGGCGAACATTTAACCGTTGAAGACGCTATTTTAGCCATTATCACCCGTTCCGCGAATGACGCGTCCGTTGTTCTTGCCGAACATCTGGGCAGCACTGAAGAGAATTTTGCCGCTAACATGACCGCCAAGGCGCACTCATTGGGCATGTACAACACCCATTTCATGAACGCGACCGGCCTTCCCAACAACTGGCAAGTAACCACATCCAGAGATATGGCGGTGCTGGCATGGAAAGCGCAGCGCAACTTTCCCGAGTATTATCATTATTTTGCCGCGCACAGCTTTAATTTTAAAGGCACCGAACTGCGCGGCATCAACAAGTTTACCGCCAGCTACCCCGGCGCCGAAGGCATGAAAACCGGATTCACCTGCGGCTCCGGTTTTAACCTGATCGGCGCGGCGCATCAGAACGGTAAGCATCTGATCGGCGTAGTGATGGGCGGCATGACCAGTAAAGAACGCTATCAGTTGATGATGCAAAAAATGGATGCCGGTTTCGCTAATTTAACCAATGTCGATTCTGCAAGAAACATCAACACCATGTCTACAACCTCGGCAGGCAGTCCGCCCTACCAGCTTGATTGCGGTAATGGCGCCGCTACCCATGCCATACCCGCCTCCAGTCGCGTCAACTATACGCCTAAGCACAAAAATATCAGCCGAATCAAAACCAATGTCAGAGGCACTAACACGGTTCGGCCTAAAACTGTCGCTCGCGCCAAATCTCGTATCAAGCCCATTAACAAGAGCAGGATTTTGCCTAAAGCTATCAAACAGGCCAAAGTCAGTATAAAACCAGCCGGCAAGCTCCCGGCTAAAAGCAAAAACTTTCATAAAGTTAAAACCGACCTTAAAGTAGCCGCTAAAACTAAGAGCGCGCAAAAGGTTGCACTTCATTGAATTAAACCGTTCTCGGGAATCAATGAGACTGAAAAGCAAGCCCATTGATTCTGACAGGTTTCGCTATTGCTCTATTCATTCCTACCGCGCCGGGTTGGACGAGTAGAGCGCCTAATACTCAGTCAAATTTATAATGTCGAGTGCTTATTAAGCCGTTACAACCAATGGATGAAATTGCCTGCCGACGAGCTTGCCAGGGATTGCGGCGCGTTTTTCGGCTCGCTGCCGGGTACCTTGAACCATATCATGGTGGCCGATATTATCTGGCTGCAACGCTTTACCGAGCATTCTGGGCAAACATCCGGCACTGAATGAAATTCGGGCGATGCCCAAACCGCAAACGCTGATTAATGACTTTGCCGCCTTAAGCGAAGAGCGCCGCAAGTTGGACGCTACGATCATAATCCGGTGCGAGTAACCCGACGGGCTTATAAACTCGCCTACCAATCGGAATAGCTTTATTAAAGACCTGAATTTTCCTGGCCTGCCTGGTTTCTGCGCGTTAGAATTGTGATGCCTATAGTCACCAACACCACCACGGCTATAAACATAAACAAATTCCGCTTCCAATGCGATTTATCTTCAGCAACGCCAACGGCAAACGGCAAGTGGGTGTCCAGTTTTTCGCCGTCATGAACGATAGTCACATGCGCAAGATAATCACCGGCGCCGTATTTTGAAAAATCAATATCCGCCTTAACCGATCCGGTTTTAGCTTTTTGCGGCTCCTGATAAAAAATGCGCGACCCTTCGGGTTCTTTAGTCACTTCAAATTCTATGGAGACATCCCGGAGTTTCTTGCCTTCGTAATCGAAAATCAGATTAGTCAGCCCCACATTCGGGATAAAACGGCAAAAACCCTCGCTTTGGGTAAATGTCGGCGTATAAGCGGTAAAATGGATTTTTTCGGCACCTACTCGAATACGGCAAACATCAACCTCGTCAGCCGCGCCTCGGTGGCTGTAACTGGGCGCAGAAAACGCCATGCTTAAAAACAATGTCGATAAAACAGCCCGAACCCAGGATATTCGGGGGGCCGTGCGTTTGTTGCTAAGGTTTTGCGGGGTGTCGGACAAAATTGATGGCGGGTGTGTTTGCATGTCTGTATCTCTCTTTTAACAGGCCGGGAAATAGCGTAAAAACAACGCTATGAATAAAGGCTTATGTAAGCGAAAGGCTACATTAAACTTTATAACGGAGATATGTCAAACCTTGGTATAAATAACAATCGGAGGTCGAGAAAAGTGCCGACAGATAACGCGTTCGAATGCGTCGTACAACTCAGCCCGGAAATAGTTATCCGAAGCCATGCCTGTCATGAGTTAAGTTAATAAAAAAGCGCCCTCTCCTGCGCGCCAGTTCCCAAGCGCCTGAGGCTGTGAAAGTATTCGTTTTTAGAAAAAAAATTAAAGAATTCACCACGAAGACACGAAGGACACGAAGAAAAACAATCGTTTAAATTCAATGCATTGAAAACTTCGTGTTCTTCGTGCCTTCGTGGTAAAAAATGTTTTAGCCTAATTTGGATAATACTTTCACAGTCTCGCCTACTTGGGAATTCAGTACGGGAAGCTAGGAGACTGTCGGATTTAGCAGTGCGAAAGATGTTAAAATAGCCCGGTCGA
>DAINRH010000120.1:0-12371 GCA_036741905.1 Methylobacter sp.
GCTATAACACGATGGCGGAAGTGGATAAAGTTCTGGAAGTGATGCCCGGCATTGTTGCGACATTGCGCAAGTTGTCGCCGTATTGGTCTGGAGACGGTCCGGTGGCAAATCCTGAGCAGGCTTTTGCGCCGACGTATTCTTGATGCTGCTGGTTTATCTGGCGTCGGACGAGAAGCACGCCGATATGCAGACCTTCCAGGTTTTTGAAACCTGGAAGGTCTAACTCGCAACGATCCCAACAGGCGGAGCGTTGCAAATCGAGCTACGAGTTACGTTAGCGCTCGTTCCCAAGCTTCGGCTTGGGAATGCGGTGTGGGAAGCTCTAGCTTCCCGTTTCGCGAAGCTAGAGCTTCGCCTTTCTAGGTTCCCGATCTGGAGATTAGGGAGCAGCGTAATATTTACCCAAAAATCGGAGTGACGTTTTTTAAATGTTCTTCATTTTTTGGATTAATCCCAGTTATCGCGCTTAACATGCTTGGATCGACCCCCAAATAATCTGCAATATGATTAAACCCAATACCTAATTGATTTTTTAATATTTCAAGCGCATTAACCAATAACTCAGGAATTTCTGGAGAAATAACGTCATCATATTTTTCTATTTTAGATTGACGTGTACTACTCAAATGGACATTTCCAGTGCGATATTGTTGGGCGGAAATCAGATCGAGTTGATGTGCTCTAAAAAGAATTGCCTTTGCACTCATTCCCCATCTTATTTTTAATTTATAAATTAAACCCCAATCTAAATATGTGCCTTTAGATATGTTAAATTCATTTATAAAAGCGGTTCTAGGAAACAAAAAAGCACTTGCAAATTTATTAGCTTCGCTCTCTGTTACGTGGTCGCCAGTCTCGACTCCGTCATGTAATACAAAGTGTCCGCATTCATGGGCTAAGTCAAAGCGCATTCTACAAACACTTTCTTTTGCATCATTTCTAACAATAATCGGAAATTTTCTGTTCAGAGACAGAGCATCCACCTTTTCTGAAACCCCATTAAATTGAGTTATTACAACTCCCGCATTCTCCAAAACACGTGTCATTTTGGCTATAGGTGTGGTTAGTCCTAAGCCCCAAAGTTTTCGACATTCTTCAGCTGCAATTTCAATTTCTGAATTTGAATATTCACTCGAGCTGTGTTTGATAATTGGGAAGTTTGTTGCAGGCAATTCCAATCGTTCATTTATGTAAACTACTAATTGCTCAAAAACTGTACTAAAAGCCAGAACCCTATTAGCTATACCAACAGGTGTGGTTTTTCGTTTTCTGAAATGACATTGTTCAAATTTGACATCATTACCCACAGGTTCAATAAAAAAACTATGTTTAACACTAAGTGTTTCACAAAGTGCGTTTAACACATCATCAGCAGGTTGACGAATTCCACTTTCCAATTGATGGACAAATTGTCTGGATGCAGAAATAGATTCACCTAATTGTTGTTGCGTTAATCCATTTAATAACCTTGCCAATCTGAGCTTATCGCCATAGAAAGAGCTTTCAGCTTTCATCGCCAATACTGCCTGTTTTTGGTGGTTGATACTTTAATTTTATTGGAGCAGGTGGAACATCAACAGGTTGAGATAACGGTGCATTAACTCCCGAGATTAAAGTAACTTTATCCTCCAAAGGTATTTGCCATTGGCAAAGGATTTCATTGGCTTCTGTATAACCTACACAATACACTGCATCAGCAGGATTTTTAAAATGTGTGTCGAAAACAATAAACCATCTTATACGTGCGTATGGATAGTCTTTATCAAATAAATCCATTTGCTTATGTGTTTCAAACGACGTAATTAACTTTTTATTTGGCAAAGACTCTGGATCATTCCTTGAAAATCTAACAGGTGTATTATCAATTCGGAATGTGAATCTCCCTTCTGGGGTAAGTATTGAAAGCCATGACCATATCTTAGATTCTGCTGTATAGATAATTTCTGCCCTGCAACATTCATAACATCTCATGCCTAAACCACGAGGTGTATCTTTAAGCCTTATTTCATCGTGTAGTTCAATTACGTCACCGCGTTTGTTAGCAATTATGGATGCTATAGCGATTAGTCTGTCTTTGCTTAAGTCAGAATTTAGTTCCCAAGGCATTTCTTGCATGTTTGTTCCTATACCAGATCAATAAGAGTTCTTATTATTGGTTTTTTATTTAAATTGTCAAGCAAATGTATTTTTGTAAACTATTTTTTGATTTGTTATTGAGGTATATCGTGTTTATTTATCGATTGATAGGCTCTCTTGGTAACCAATTCTACATTGGGAGTATCCATAGTTTTCTTTTCATCCTACATCCGCCAACAAGCTTTCGTAAGGTATGCTCAATCCGTCGTGTAAGCGTTTAATCATTCTCAGGCTCAACGGGCGTTTACGATTGAGCACTTCCGAAACGCGTCCGCTGCTGCCGATATAGGCTTCCAGATCGCGGTTATTCAGGTTTTGTTGTTCCATTCTGAATTTGATCGCTTCAATCGGATCGGGCGGCGTTATTGCATAGTGTTTGTTTTCGTAGGCTTCAATTAAAGTGACTAACACTTCCATTTCGTCGGCTTCGGGCGTGTCAGGTTCCGCTTGAAAAACCATTTCCAGACGCTGGAACGCGGCTTTTAATTCGTCATCGTTACGGATGGGCTTAATATTCATTGACTGTCTCCACGTTAATCAGGTCGTATTGGGCATGGGTTCCGATAAATTTTATCCAGGCGATTCCGGCTCGATACTGAATTTCCACAACTAAACGGTACTTGTTGCCGCCGATATTGAATACCACGCGGTTGTTGCTACAAATGCTGGCATTCCGATATTGGGCTTTTATGGCTTGCGGTGACGGCCAATTAGCTTTGATGGCTTCTTCGTACCAGCTTTCTAACGGGCCTTTGGCATCACGATAGGCCGGTTGTTCCCAGAATTTTTTGATCGCGCTTTTGGCAATGACCCGCATGAGTTGCTCGTATTATGCTCCCAAATTGGGAGGATAATAAACAAAGTTACGCCTTTATTCAAATTTGCCTCAATACCTATCTACTTTGTCGACTTTACGACAATTCCTTTGTTGTGGCGTTGTATTGTTCTGTCGGTATTGCAGCAATCAAGGCTTGCACCCCGCTATTTTCGCTAAATAAACAGTTGGCAAGTATTTTGCTGTATCAAGATTAAAGGCATTACGCCAAGCAGCTTGAGTTTAGCCATGAAAACACCGACCCGCACTATCATCATAGACGACACCACGCTCAGGGATGGCGAGCAATCCGCCGGAGTCGCTTTTTCGCTGGACGAAAAGCTGGCGATTGCAACGCAGCTGGCGGGATTGGGCGTACCGGAGCTGGAAATCGGCATTCCGGCGATGGGGCCGGTGGAACGGGAAGAAATCAAGGCGATTGCCGCTTTGGGCTTACCCGCAAAACTGCTGGTCTGGTCGAGAATGCGCCGCGATGATTTGCATGCCTGTCTGGATTTGAATGTACACAGGATTGATTTATCCATATCGGCTTCGGACCAACACATTCAGCACAAGCTTAAACAAAGTCGGCAATGGGTTTTAAACACTATTACCCGCTGCGTTCAGGAAGCGCGAAGTTTGAACATGGAGGTGTGCGTCGGCATGGAAGATGCCTCGCGAGCGGATGTGGATTTCTTGATACGCATGGCTGAAACCGCTCAGCTGGCTGGAGCAAGCAGGATCCGTTTCGCCGATACGGTCGGCATTATGGAACCGTTCGGCGTATTCGAGACGATCAAAAAATTAAGAGCGGCGACCGACCTGGAAATTGAAATGCATGCCCATGACGATTTGGGGCTTGCTACCGCCAATACGCTGGCTGCGGCGCTGGCGGGTGCGACTCATGTCAATACCACGGTCAATGGCTTGGGCGAACGTGCAGGCAATGCCGCATTGGAAGAAGTGGTGGTCGGTTTGAAGCAGTTATACGGCTTTGAAACAGGGGTCAATTTGCAGAATTTACCCGAGTTGTCGGACAAAGTTGCTCGTGCATCGGGCGATGCGATCGGCAGCCGGAAAAGCCTGATCGGCAAAAGCGTATTCAGCCATGAAGCGGGCATTCATGTCGACGGACTGTTAAAGGACCCGAATAATTATCAAGGCGTCGATCCTGCCGTTGTCGGGCGCAGTCATCAATTAATCCTGGGCAAGCACTCGGGAACTCAGGGTGTGATTCATGCCTATAAACAAATCGGCATCGCGGTAAGTCGAATACAGGCACAAGCCTTATTAACCCAGGTTAGGCGCTTTGTCAGCGATACCAAAAGATCGCCTAAGACCGAAGAGCTTAATCTTTTTCATCAAAATCTTTAGAGGGCGATCATCATGAACGAACATAAAGAACTGCCGTCAAGCGAATCGGAAGTCAAAGAGACGTTGGAAGTACCGGATCAGGACGACCTTTATCCCGGTTCATTTTTCAGGATACCCGGCCCGCCTAGATTGGGTAAAACGGGGTGGAGTTTAAATTAATTTTATTTCCGAGAGTTTGCCGCTTCCCAATCTCCGGATTGGGAAGCGGATGAGCGAAGCTCCGGCTTCGCGGGACAGGAATGTGGCTGGACGGGGTTTGCAACCCCGTCCGAAACGTTTGACGAATGAAGATATGGTAGTAGTTATCGAAAACGCTAGGGACGGGGGTGCAACCCCCGTCCCGCTCCGGTGCTTCCCTTACTGAATTCCCAAGCTGGAGCTTGGGAGCTAGCGGAATACGGGACGCAGCGCGTCCGGCACTGCATTCTTATCGTTCCCACGCTCCGGCGTGGGAATGCAGTATGCGACGCTCCAGCGTCGTGTTGAGTTAGGCCGGATATGCCTTGCGTATCCGGCAGGAGTTTAAAAAATGGTTATGGCCATATCAGATAATATTAAAAGCAAAGCACAAGCGCCGCTGGGTTTTCTGGCCCAATGGCATGAAGATGTCCATTGTGTTTTCGGCCGCGACCCCGCAGCGCATAGCGTCTGGGAAATATTGCTGGCTTATTCGGGGGTTCATGCGGTGCTGGTGCATCGGGTCAGCCACCGTTTGTGGAAAGCTAACTGGAAATTGGCGGCCAGAATTCTGGCCGCGTTTAGCAAAATGATTACCAGCGTCGACATTCACCCGGCGGCAACTATCGGGCGGCGGCTGTTTATCGATCACGCGCTGGGCGTGGTGATCGGCGAGACGGCCGAGATCGGCAACGATGTCACTTTATATCATGGCGTGACGCTGGGCGGCACTACCTGGAACAAGGAAAAACGCCATCCTACCCTGGGCAATAACGTGATGGTGGGTTCCGGGGCCAAGATTCTCGGCGCTATTACGCTGGGTAACAATGTCCGCGTCGGTGCTAATTCGGTGGTGATCAAGGATGTACCGCCCTGCTGTACGGTGGTGGGCATTCCCGGCCGCATTATCCAAAGTAAAGGCACGCAAATACAAAACCGGCACGGCATCGATCTGGATCATCATCTGATTCCCGATCCGGTCGGCAAAGCGATTGCCTGTCTGATCGAGCGGATAGATGAGCTGGAGGCCGGGCAAAAACAGGCGCATAAAGTATTGGTTGAAGACAGTTGCGATGTGTGCGATGCGGAAAGCATTTGCACGCCCAAAAAAGAGAGCCCGGTAAAACTGGCGGCGAGGCTATAAATGGATCTGTTGGATTTTGAAGCGCAAGGTTTGTATTTCGAACAAGCGGATGTTGCAGGCGTTAAAGAGATGATCGCGAGCGCGGCGGAAAGTTATGCCGATGGCGATGCCGAGCTGCCGTTATTGAAGGCGTATTTCCTGGCGCCGGAGTCGTTAAACGTACTGGTGGCGTTAAACCGTTTTTATTATTACCAGCATCGTCTGGAAGAGGCTTTAGCGGCAACGACCAAAGCCCTGGTGGTGATCAGGCCGACCATAGCGTTTCCCGAGGATTGGCGGGAGTTGCAACCTACGCATGTTAGTAATGCGCCGGCCGAATTATTAACCCATATCAGGCTGTATTTATTTACCCTGAAAGCCGTCGGTTTTTTAAATATGCGTTTGGAGAACCTGGATTTAAGCCAGTCTATTTTTGAAAAACTGGTCGAACTCGATAGTAAGGACAGAATCGGCGCACAGGGATTATTGGAATTGGTGATCAAGCGCAAAACAGATGTAGGCTGGGCTGGCGCAGCATAAGCCAGTATTTTTGAATCTCGATTGTTGGATTATGCTGCGCTAATCCAAGGTATTAACCGGAGCAAGATCATGTTGAAAAAAGAGTTAACCGAATCATTATTGACCATTATGCCCATAGTGGCGTTTATTATTCTGGCGCTTTACCTTTTAATTCAGGATGCCTCTTCAGTCGGCCCTCTTTAACTACCGGAGAAAAACCATGAGTTTTGAAGAAGAAATGGACGAGTTGGAATCGGCGGAAGATTTCCTTCAGTATTTTCAATTGGATTACGTACCCAGCGTGGTGCATGTCAACCGCTTGCATATTTTGCAACGGTTTCATGATTATTTGCAAAAAGCCGCCGATGAAATGCCTGAACATGAACCGGCAAAGCGGGCTATTTACAGTAAATTACTGATGCGGGCCTATCAGGATTTTGTCGAGTCCGACGCTCAAACCGAAAAAGTGTTTAAGGTGTTTGCGATGGGCGAGTTGTCGCAAACAGCGTTTGTGTCCTTAAGCGACATAAAAACATGAACCACGAGCGCTTCGACGAAGGCCGGTTCGAATTCGGCGAATCGGTACGGGTGACCCGAAACGTTCGCAATGACGGCACTTATCCCGGCATGGACGTAGGCACGTTGTTGGTTCGCCGGGGCAGTGTCGGCAATATCCTTAATGTGGGCACGTTTTTACAGGACCAGGTTATTTATACCGTCCATTTCCTGGCTGTTGACCGAATGGTGGGCTGTCGACTGGAAGAGCTGATCGGCGGCGATGAACCTTGGAATCCCAGCCGTTTCGAGTTCAGGGACAAGGTGGTCTGTACCATCGACTTAGGCATACAGGGCAATATTCTGTTTACTAAAGGGACGGAAGGCGAGGTTTTCAAGGTGATTAGAGATAACGAGCTAATTCAATACCATGTCGTTTTTCAGGGCAGAACGTTGCAAGTGCCCGAGACTGCGCTCGCTCCCGCGCACCCTGAGACATTTAACGAACCAGAGCTTTGATATGACGGTCATTGAAAAACCTATCCAGCTGGAAACGTACAATTTACTGAGGGCGGCTTTAGCCTTATTCAAAAAATCGCCCGATGAGTTGGCGGAAGCCGAGCTACAGCAGGCGCAAATCCAGGCGTTAAATGAATTCAGGATTGAGAGCAGGGTGCTGAATACGCCTGAAGCGGCGGCAGTGATCATTACCGATCAGGAATTGCAGCGCGCTTATCAGGAAATTCGCGACCGCTATGACGATGAGGACGCTTTTTTCAGCGATCTGGAAAAAAACCAACTCAGCAAAGCCGGCTTGCAGGCGGCACTGCACCGTCAGTGCAAGGTCAACACGGTGCTGGAGTCGATTGCCAGTCATGCGCCCGCTATCAGCGAGATCGACATCGGCATCTATTACCACCTCCATGCCGAGCAATTTAATCGTCCTGAACGGCGTGAAGTCAGTCATATCTTCATCAGCATTAACCCCGATTATGCTGAAAACACTCCCGAAGCGGCTTTAAGTCGCGCTCGGGAACTCGCCGAAAAACTGCATAAAAAACCGCACAAATTTGCCGACTTGGCCTTAAGGCATTCCGAATGCCCGACCGCGTTGCAAGGCGGCGTTCTGGGCATCGTGCCGCGCGGCACGCTTTATCCTGAATTGGATGCGGTGCTGTTCAACTTGAAACCGGGGCAAGTCAGCGAGGTGGTCAAATCGGAAATCGGTTTTCATGTATTGCTGTGCAAGAGCATACAAAAGGCTGAAACCTTGTCCTTGGCAAAAGCAAGCCCAAAAATACGCCAGCTAATGAAAGAACGCGCCCGGCGGACCTGCCAGCGCGCCTGGTTAGCCGGTTTAGTCAATCCTGAATCCGAGGAAGCCAATAATGAGCGTTAAAGAAATCAAACACTGTTCTTTTTGCGGCATAGAGCAATCCGCTTCGGTACCTTTGATTGCCGGTAGCGAAGGTTATATTTGCGGGGCTTGCGTGTCATTAGCCAATCAGGTGGTAACCAGCTGGAGCCGGAAAAAAGAGCTTTCCGAAATGCAGGGCGCATTGCCCATTCCGGCAAAAATCAAGGAGCATCTCGACCGGTACATTATCGGCCAGCATCTCGCCAAAGAAATATTGGCGGTTGCCGTGTATAACCATTACAAGCGCCTCAAGCACGAAAGCGGCGATGCGGGCCTGGGCGAGTTCGACAAGGATGTGGAAATCGGCAAGTCCAACATCCTGTTAATAGGCCCGTCCGGCACCGGCAAGACTTTATTAGCCAGCACCTTGGCAAAAATTGTCGGCGTGCCGTTTGTCATTGCCGATGCGACAACGCTGACCCAGGCCGGTTATGTCGGCGACGATGTGGAAAATATCCTGGTCAGACTGCTGGATGTCGCCGAAGGCAATATGCTCAATGCCGAATGGGGCATCGTTTATCTGGATGAAATCGACAAAATCGCCCGCAGTCCCGAACAGCAAACCGGCACCCGCGATGTGTCCGGCGAAGGCGTGCAACAGGCATTGCTGAGACTGGTCGAAGGTTCGCACGTTAAGATTCCGGCCAAAGGGCGCAATAAGGACGGCGAGACGACTATGGATACGCGCAATATCCTGTTTATCGCCGGCGGTTCGTTTCCGGGCCTGGAAAAACATGTCGAAAAACGCTTGGTGCCGAGCAATTCCGCTATCGGTTTTCATGCCGAAGTGAATAAAACGACCGAAAAACCGTCATTGGACGATATGCTGAATGCAACGCAACCCAGCGATTTACGCAAATTCGGCTTGATCCCCGAGTTTATCGGCCGTTTTCCGGTACTGGCACCCTTGGAAGCGCTCGATGTCGACGCCTTGATCCGAGTTTTGACCGAACCCAAAAATGCGCTGGTGCGCCAGTATCAACAACTGTTTGCTTACGAAGGCGTGGAGTTGAAATTCGAACATGATGCCTTGGCCGAAATCGCCCAAAAAGCCATCGAGCGCGAAACCGGGGCGCGCGGCTTACGCAGCATCATGGAGCAGATCTTGCGCAAAACCATGTTCGATATTCCATCCGCCGATGACGTTGAGCAATGCATTGTCGATGCCGATGTGGTTAAAGGGGAGGGCCAGATCAAGTTGATAAAAAAGACTGAAGCCAAACTTAGGCAGCAGGCTGGGTAGCTTTGTAGGGTACGCTGTGCGTACCGTTGAATACCTAAAGGTACGCACAGCGTACCCTACGAAGCTTACCTCGTTCCCACGCGCTGCGTGGGAATGCAGTTAAAGGCGCGCTGCGCCACGAATCACGCGCAGTACACAGTAACAGGGGACGCAGCGCGTCCCTCCACGGCATTCCCACGCAGCGCGTGGGAACGAGCAAACAAAAAACGAGAAGCTTATGAAAACCGAAGACAAAATCCGCGCTCAACTGGCAGCCCAGCCGATCATCATTTACATGAAAGGCGTACCGACCAATCCGCAATGCGGGTTTTCGGCCAAGGCAGTCGGCATACTCGATGCGACCCATATCCCTTACGCTTATGTCAATGTGCTGGAAGCGCCGTTTATCCGGGAAAAGTTACCGAGCATTTCCCACTGGCCGACCTATCCGCAGCTGTTTGTTAACGCCGAGCTGGTCGGCGGTTGCGACATTATTGAAGAAATGTCCAACAACGGCAGCTTATTACCCTTATTAACCGCCGCCGCGCCGAAAAAAGCGGAAGCCGAAAGCGAGGCATTAAGCGTTAGCGAGGTTACGCAATTGGTGCAGCAGGGCATTGACGATGCCAAAGTGATGATCGAAGGCGAGGGCTGCGATTTAACGATCACAGTGGTCAGCGCGCAATTCAATGACTTAACGATAGTAAAAAAACAGCAGTTGGTTCTGGCAACGTTAAAAGAACCCTTGGCCTCGGGCAAGCTTCATGCGGTCAGCGTTAAAGCGTTTACCCCGGATGAATGGCAGGAAAAACAACAGGCCGGCGGGTTGCTGCAAATTCAGTTGTAGGAACAAGTCGCTTCTTGTTCCAATTATGTCAAGGCGATGCCGGTATGGAGACCTTCCAGGTTTAAAAAACCTGGAAGGTCTGGCCTGTTGTAACGTTCCCGAACCGGAGCGTAGGCACTATTAAAACACTTAGAGGGGAAAATCATGGCTAAAGTAGGCGTTTTTTTCGGTACGGATACAGGCAATACCCGGCGGATTGCAAAAGACATAACAACGGCATTGGGTTCGGCTATCGCCGCCAAGCCGGTGAATATCCGCAACGCCGCGGTGGCGGATTTGCAGGCGTATGACACCTTGATTCTAGGTACGCCCACGTATGGCGAAGGCCAATTGCCCGGCTTATCCACCGGCAATGCGACAGCCAGTTGGGAGGAGTTTTTACCGACCCTGGCCGGGCAGGATTTCAGCGGTAAAAAAGTGGCGATTTACGGGCTGGGCAATCAAAAAAGCTACCCGGTGGAATTTGTCGATGCGATGTTTTATTTGTACGAGCAGTTTAAACAATGCGGCGCGACCCTAATTGGCGCGTGGGATACCGAAGGCTATAACTTTAAAAAATCTAAAGCCGTCGTCGATGACCGCTTTGTAGGCTTGGTCTTGGACCAGGAAAACCAAAAAGAACTTACGCCGGAAAGACTGGACACATGGTTGAAAATGTTGGCGAAGGGTTGGGATTAAAGTCCGGATCAGTCATGGCGAACGACCACGCAAAACCCGCCTGTACGCGCGATGAATTGGATAAAGCCGACTATTTAACGCGGCAAATCCGTTTTAAAAAGCAGCCGGTTTCGGCCATTATTTTTGCGTTTGAAGGCACTGCCTATGCGTATGTCAACCATTGCATGCACATGCACAGACCGCTAAATTGCGAGCAGGACGCTATCTTTGATGAAACCGGCTTATATCTGCGTTGTTCGATGCACGGTTTTATTTTCGATCCCAAAACCGGAGAGTGCCAAAGTCCGGTTTGTTTCGGCCAACGCTTGCAATCGCTGCGTTTAAAAGAGATTGACGGCACCCTCTATTTTGCCGAAAAGCATTTGACCCTGATCGACTGAACGGTGATAGCGATGATAGAAGAATTAGCGGTGGTGGTGAAAATAGAAAACCATCAGGTCTGGGTCGAAGGCGGACAGAATAGTGCGTGCGGCGGTTGTCTGCAAAAAGCCTCGTGTACCGCCAACGCAATCGGCAGCGTTCTCAAGAAAAAGTCGGTACCGGTCGATAGCGATATTCAACTGAAAACCGGCGATCAAGTCATGGTCGCTATCGATGAAAACCTGCTGCTGCGCGCGTCCCTGTTATTGTATCTGGCGCCGTTAATCGCCTTGTTTACCGGCGCGGGCATGGCCGACTGGCTGTTGCCGGTTGATGCCCGCTACGCGGATTTATGGACTGCCGGCAGCGCCGTACTGAGCTTTATCGTTTCGCTGTGGCTAATCAACAAAGCGCAAAGCCTGTTGATACTGAATTATTACGCCCGGCCTGTCGTCGTCAGGAAGGTTTAACCTTTAATGCCGGTATGAATGTTTGGGCTATTGATAAAGATATTCCGCTTAAGTTGCTGTTGTTAGAGCTGGTGCATCGTTACGGTGAAAATACCTTGGCGTTGAACACTCAGGAACAGCATTTTCAAGCTATCGAACTCTGCACGGTTAACGAGCCGGATATTTCCGCCTATATCTACACCTTCGGCCAGAACGCAGGACGTTACGGCATAGACCTGAAATACCCGATTTCCATGCATAACATTGTCGGCGAAAACGAGAATCTGACCTTGGATCAAATCATAGAGATCATCTCCACTCATCTTTTTTCTTAAACCTTGTACACCATGAATCAAGAACAAAACACCGGATTTCGCTATTTTGTCAGTTACAGCGGCGTCAAACTGCCGTTAAAGCTGGTCAACGAGATAACCGGAGACAGCTTAAATAATCGCAACACGTATTATCGCAGCCGTTTCGACGACCGGGACAGAATGCTGCTTTGCCAGAAAGTGGTTTATGGCGAGGTTGAATCCGAGCATCAGTATCAATATTACGATGACGGCGGTTTAAAGCATGCGCAAATAACCGAGGACGATGAAGTGCGCGAGATTCACTTTAATGCGTCGGGCGAGATGGTGTGACGCCATAGGCATCAATTTAAGAGATAACACCACGAAGAAAAAACCAAGGTAAAAACTTCGTGTTCTTCGTGTCTTCGTGGTGAATTAATCATGTTATTGATTGAATATCTTTAAGC
>DAINRH010000121.1:0-12153 GCA_036741905.1 Methylobacter sp.
TATCAACAACCGTACCCATTAACATGGCACCAGGACGCATTTCCGTCTTGATTAAACTTTCTTCAAATAATTCAGCAAAGCTTTCGCTCATTTTCTATTCCCAAGCCTGTCGAAACAACAACAAGCCTTTTCTTTATCAAAGTTAAAAAAAGATCACACGCAAACAATTTGGTGTGACCACGTAAAAAATCCTTAACGGATTAAATTCAGTACTTCTTCAATAACAGATTCCAATGTCATATCCGAAGAATCGATGTAAAGCGCATCACTCGCCATAGCTAACGGAGCAGTCTTTCGCTCCATATCCCGACGATCTCGCTCTTCTATCTCGTTTGTTATCTGTGTTAGATTAGCATCATTCCCTTTTTCTATCAACTGTTTATATCGCCTTTTGGCTCTCTCGGCTGCGCTGGCGGTTAAAAATACCTTGTTTTCAGCTTCAGGAAAAACCACTGTGCCCATGTCGCGTCCGTCCGCAACCAAACCTGGCGATTGCTTAAAATCCTTTTGTTTTTGCAATAAAACACGTCTGACTTCAGGAATTGCCGCAACGATGGAAGCCACATTACCCGTGCTTTCAAGGCCTAACTGTGCGGTAATGTCTTCACCGTCCAGCCTGACAACCAATTCGTCATTACAATCAAATTCCAGCGCCATTGTCCGGGCTACATTGACAATGGTAGCTTCATTTTTTAGGTCAACAGCTTGTTTTAACACCGCAATTGCCAGTGAACGATAGATAGAACCGCTATCCAGATAGTTCCAACCCAGTTTTTTCGCTACCGCCCGGCTAACCGTGCCTTTTCCGGCGCCGCTAGGGCCGTCGATAGTCAATACCGGAATACTCACTATGCTTCCCTGCAAGCCAGATCAAGGCCCAAGCGCTTGGCCAAGTCTCTAAATTCAGGGAACGAGGTATTCACGTTTTCACAATCATGAATAGTGATAGGCGCATTAGCGCGCAACCCGGCGATGGAAAATGACATCGCAATCCGGTGATCGCCATGCGAGATAACTTCGCCGCCGCCAATCGAACCGCCTTGAATGATCATGCCGTCTTCGGTCGACTGAGCATCTACGCCCAGAATTTGCAGGCCGTCCGCCATCACTTGAATACGATCCGATTCTTTTACTCTAAGCTCTTCCGCGCCGGTTAAGCGCGTTTGGCCTTCCGCACAGGCTGCGGCGACAAATAACACCGGGAACTCGTCAATAGCCAGCGGCACCAGATGCTCGGGAATATCTATACCTTTTAAATGACTGTAAACAACATGCAGATCGGCTACCGGTTCGCCGCCGACGGTACGTTCGTTTAGAACTTCGATGTTGGCGCCCATCAATCTCAGGATGTCGATGACGCCGGTGCGCGTAGGATTAATACCCACATGCTTCAACAGCAGGTCCGAGCCCGGCGCAATCGAAGCTCCGACCAGAAAAAATGCCGCCGACGAAATATCGCTGGGCACATCAATATCGGCTGCCGTTAAACGGCCTTCGGCAGTGATGCTAACCTTATTGCCTTCCTGTTTGACCGGATAATTAAAGCCGGTCAGCATGCGTTCGGTATGGTCTCGGGTAGGCGCGGGCTCGGTAACGCTGGTTACACCTTGCGCATACATGCCCGCCAACAACAAGCAGGATTTGACTTGGGCGCTGGCGATCGGCATCGCGTAATCGATACCGGTCAACTGCCCCGATTTGCCGGTAATGTACAGGGGCGCAGTACCTTTCTCCGTGGTTTTTATGTCGGCGCCCATGGTCGCTAACGGTTCGGTGACCCGCTTCATCGGCCTGCCGGACAATGATTTATCGCCGGTTAATACCGAGTTGAAGGCCTGACCTGCCAATAAACCGCTCAGCAAGCGCATGGATGTGCCTGAGTTACCCAGGTACAAATCGTTTTTTGGCGCTTTCAAGCCGTGCTTGCCGACGCCGTGTATGGTTAACTCGCCATTGACCGGCCCTTCAATTTCAACGCCCATATCGCGAAAAGCCTGCAAGGTTGCCAGTGCATCTTCCGCTTCGAGAAAGCCTTTGACATGAGTCACGCCTTCGGCCAGCGAACCCAGCATGATTGAACGGTGCGACATGGATTTATCGCCGGGCACGCGTGCCTCGCCTTGTAGTTTACCGCCGGGTTGTACGTAAAATATGATTGATTTTGACATATTAATTATTATTGAATTGGTCAAGAAAGCGTTGCCGTGCGTTTCCGGCATACGTAAAGGTTTCAAAAAGTTGCCGGCTATCATTCGTTGCCAGCAAACGTTGTATTTTATCCAATTCTCCCTTCAACTGCTCGATTAAAGGGATGATTTCGTCTTTATTGGCGGAGCAAATGTCCTGCCACATGGTCGGATCGCTGGAGGCTATCCGCGTAAAATCCTTGAATCCGCCGGCCGCATATTGAAAAATCTCGCTCTGCTCATCTTTATGGCCGAGCATATCGACCAAGGCAAAGGCCAGAATGTGCGGTAAATGGCTGGTCGCGGCCAATACGCTATCATGATGCTGCGCATCCATTACCGACACCAGCGAGCCCAGACGTTCCCAGAAACGTTGAATTTTTTGCACCGCTTCCGGCTTGGTATTGCCGACCGGCGTAATAATCAGGCGTTTATTCACAAATAAGTCATCGATCGACGCGGTCACGCCGCTGTTCTCGGCTCCGGCGATTGGATGAGCAGGAACCAGATTACCCGGCACAACACCGAAAACCCGTTCCGCTGCGGCAATCACGCTGCCTTTGGTGCTGCCGACATCGGTATAAATCGCATCATCCGACCACAACGGCTTGAGCTGGGCAAAAATGTTTTCGATGCTCGCAACCGGCGTTGCAATCACTACGCAATCCGCGCCTTGAACGGCTTTGGAAAGATCCAGCGTATAGTCGTCAATAACGCCTAGTTGTTTTGCCGTTTGCAGGTTTTGTTCGTCGAGCTTACGACCATAGCCGACTATATTGCCGCATAAACCCTGCTGCCGTGCCGCTCGGGCAATTGAACCGCCGATCAAGCCGACGCCGATAATGCAAAGCCGGTTAAACATTAGCAACCACTGTAGAGGCTAATTTATTCGCCCCAGGGTGACTGACAAGTCTGCCGGAAGCAGATTTGCACTGGCCGGTAGAGTGTAGGGCAGGGCAGTCCGGCATGAATTCGTCCCTACATTGCATTGATCTGCTCATGCCTCTTGCATCACTTCGGCTAATGCCTTTAGAAACAACTGATTCTCGGCTTCCGTACCGATAGTAATACGCAAATGATGGGGTAATTCATAAACACCAACCGGCCTGACGATAACCCCTTTGCGCAGTAAAGCTTCATAAATCGGCATCGCAGGCTGTTTAAGGTCAACCAACACAAAATTACCTGCCGATGGAATCCATTCCAAGCCCAATTTTTTAAAGCCATCGGTTACGAACTGCATGCCTTGCGCATTAACGGCAATGGTATTTTGCAAATGCTCAGTATCCGTCAACGCCGCTTCAGCGGCGGCCAAGGCCAGCATATTATTGTTGAAAGGCTGGCGCACCCGGTTTAGGACGTCGGCCAGTTGCGGACTGGACAAGCCATAGCCGATGCGCAGTCCGGCCAGACCGTAGGCTTTTGAAAAGGTGCGGGTAATTAATAAGTTAGGGTGTTTTTTCAGCCAAGCGATTGAATTGTCGGCGCTTTGTCCGCCAGAAAATTCACAATAGGCTTCATCGAGCACACACACGCAAGTATCCGGCAGCGCTCCAATAAACGCTTCCAAGTCGGTGTGGTTCAGCTGTGTGCCGGTAGGGTTATTGGGGTTCGCTATAAACACCAACCGCGTCTTGTCGGTCACTCGTTGCAGCATGGCATCCAGATCGTGACCGTAATTCAACGCGGGAGCCACAACCGCCGTAGCGCCGACTGCTTGGGTTACAATCGGATATACGGCAAAAGCATGCTGCGAGAAAACCACTTCAAGTCCCGGCGTTAAAAATGCCCTGGCGACCAGTTCCAGAATCTCGTTGGAGCCATTGCCCAATGTAATCTGGTTCATATCGACAGCGTACTTTTCAGCCAGCGCGGACTTTAAATTAAAGCCGTTACCATCTGGGTATAAGGCCAAATCCTGCAAAGTCGCCTGTATTGCAGCCAAGGCTTTTTTTCCGGGGCCTAAAGGATTTTCATTGGATGCAAGCTTTATGATATTAGAAAGCCCTAACTCGCGCTCAAGCTCTTCAATCGGTTTACCGGGTGTATAAGGGATAAGTTTTTGTACGCCGGGTACGGCAAGGGTATAGATATTATCGCTATTATTCATTGGTTGCAGTTGGGCGAAAGGATTAAGAAAAACTATTACCGCAAAGTATTATCAAAAAATTTTGCGAAACTCAGCGTAACTTTGCGGTTAAATATTTTCGTGATAAATGAGTTATTACCTTGAAATGCAAAGTATATCTACAGTACAGCCTTGGGATAAGAGCCCAACAGCTTGAGCATGTTGACATTGTCTTTCAATAGCGCCAAAGCCTGGGAGACATCGTCATCTTCACTATGGCCTTCAATATCGATAAAAAACACATAGTCCCATAATCCCTGGCGTGACGGCCTGGATTCGATATGCACCATGCCGATGTTAAATCTCGCGAAAGGCTCCAATATCCGGTATAACGCACCGGGCTGATTGCCCGTGGAAACAACCAATGAGGTTTTATCGTTGCCTGTAGAAGCAGATATTTGCTGCCCGATAATGATAAAACGGGTGGTATTATTGGATTCGTCCTCGATATTTTTTTCGATGACATTGAGTTGATAAATTTCAGCGGCAACAATGCCCGCTATCGCCACGGCCCGTTTATTGGCCGATGCCAGTCTTGCCGCCTCAGTGTTGCTGTTGACCGCAGTTCGTTTGGCGTTCGGTAAATGGTTATCCAGCCATTGCCGACACTGCGCCAGGGATTGTTGATGAGAAAACACCTCGGTCACTTGATCCAGGCTATCGACCAGTCCCAGCAAGTTTTGATGTACCCTGATTTCAACTTCGCCGCATATTTTTAGCGGCGAGTTCAAAAACCTGTCCAGCGTATGGCTGATGACGCCCTCGGTAGAATTTTCAACCGGCACGACGCCAAACTGGCAATTGCCGTTCTCGACCGCATTAAAAATGTCGTTAATGGTAGTGGCTGGTACGGTTTTCACCGCAGAACCGAAATGTTTAATCGCGGCTTGCTGGGTAAACGTGCCCTCAGGGCCTAAATAAGCCACATCCAGCGGCTTTTCAAGCGCCAAGCAGGCCGACATCAATTCCCTGAAAAAATGAGCCGCGGTATCATCGGATAAAGGCCCCCGATTCAAGTCTTTGATACGTCGCAATACCAATGATTCGCGATCAGGACGATAAAACGAGCCATTCTCACCTTGTGCAATCTTGGTCTTGGCAACTTCCATTGCACAAGACGCGCGTTGATTCATCAATAGCAGAATCTGCTTATCGATGGCATCAATTTTGTCTCGTAATTCTGAAAGGGGGGTGACGGATGACATGGCGGCCTGATTCAATTATTAGTTTTTTTAATTAATGAGTGCGTTCAAACTCAGTCATGAAATCAATCAAGGCCAGCACGCCGGCTTCCGGCATCGCATTATAAATACTTGCCCGCATGCCGCCCACTGAACGATGACCCTTCAGCTCAAACAAGCCATTGGCTTCGGCGGCCGCTAAAAACGGTTTATCCAGGCTTTCGTCACTTAGAATAAACGGCACATTCATCCGTGAGCGGGACGCAATTTCTACCGGATTGGAATATAAGGCTGACTGGTCGATAGCCTGATACAGCTTCGCCGCTTTGGCGACATTGCGTTGCTCGATACCTTCAACGCCGCCCTGCGCTTGTAACCACTTAAGCACTAATCCGGTCAGATACCAACTGTAAGTTGCCGGTGTATTAAGCATGGATTGGTTTTTAGCCTGCTCGGCATAGTTGAAAACCGATGGCACCGTTTTAGGCGCATGGCCGATCAGGTCGTCCCTGACGATCACCACGGTAACGCCTGCGGGACCCATATTTTTCTGGGTTCCGGCATAAATCAAGCCGTACTGACTGACATCGATCTTGCGCGATAAAATATTCGAGGACATATCCGACACCAGCGGCAAGCCCTTGCTATCCGGGCAAGACTGGAATTCCACGCCATGAATGGTTTCATTCGAGGTATAGTGGAAGTAAGCCGCATCACTATCGATAGCCCAGCTTGCAGCATCGGGAATCGTGGTGAATTTGGTATCTTCCGAACTGGCGCTGACCACCGCATCGCAATAAGCCCCGGCATCCTTGATGGCTTTTTCCGACCAGGCGCCGGTTTTTAAATAACAGGCCTTGTTTTTACCGTTCAGGATATTCTGCGGTATCAGCGAAAACTGCGCCGATGCGCCGCCTTGCAGGAACAAAACCTTATAGTTTTCCGGAACCGCCAGCAGCGCTCTCAAATCGCTTTCCAGCTCTTCGGCAATAATGGAGAAATGCTTGCCGCGATGGCTCATTTCCATAACCGACATGCCGCTATCGCGCCATTCCAGCATTTCATGCTGCGCTTGCTGCAATACCGATTCAGGGAATGCCGACGGCCCTGCGCTAAAATTATAAACTCTGGACATTACTATTCCTCACCTGATTCAATATCGTCATTTGTTATGTGTTCCGATTCGCCCTGTTCTGATTCAGCACCCTCTAAAAGAGCGTCGTCATCATCGGCATCATCCACTCCTGCCAAGCCTTCGATACGGTCAACGCCGATCACCTTTTCATTCTTGTCCGGCTTGATGATAGTCACGCCCTGGGTGTTGCGGCCGACCACCGAAATACCGTCAACGCGGGTGCGCACCAAAGTGCCGCCGTCGGTAATCAGCATGATTTCGTCACTGTCGTTGACCAGCACCGCGCCGACCACCGCGCCGTTACGCGCCGATGTTTGTATCGCGATCAGTCCCTGTCCGCCGCGTTTGTGGCAGGTAAATTCTTCCAGCTTGGTTCGCTTGCCGAAGCCGTTCTCGGTGATGTTCAGCACCGTGCCTTCGCTCGCGATAATCAGGGAAATAACTTTCTGCCCTTCCTGCAAACGAATTCCGCGCACTCCGGACGCCGTTCTGCCCATTGAGCGCACATCTTCTTCATTAAAGCAGACCGCCTTGCCGGTGCTGCTAAACAACAGCACGTTTTGATGGCCATCGGTCACCGCAACGCCGACCAGCGTATCGCTTTCCCTTAAATCGATGGCGATTTTACCGTTAGCGCGTTGGTTCTCGAATTCTTTTAGCGGAGTCTTTTTAACGGTGCCGGCCGTTGTCGCCATAAAGATGAACTTACTGTCGGTAAATTCGCGAATAGGCAGCATCGCATTGATTTTTTCGCCTTCTTCCAGCGGAAGCAGGTTGACGAAAGGCTTGCCCCTGGCCGCTCGGCTTGCAACCGGCAATTGATAGACTTTTAGCCAGTAAACCTTGCCCCGCGAAGAGAAACACAAAATAGTGTCGTGGGTATTGGTCACAATCAGCTTATCGACATAATCCTGTTCCTTGGTTTGCGTCGCCGACTTGCCGCGACCGCCGCGCCGCTGCGCCTTATAATCGCTAAGCGGTTGGGACTTGACATAACCTTCGTGCGACATGGTCACCACCATATCTTCTTCGGTAATCAGGTCTTCGTCGGATAAGTCCGAATGATTCTGGACGATTTCGGTGCGCCGTTCGTCGGAATACTGCTCCTTGATAGCCGCCAGCTCTTCCCTGATGATTTCCATCAACCGAACATCGCTGCCTAGAATGAACAGATATTCGTCAATTTGTTCCAGCAACTGTTTGTATTCATTAACGATCTTATCCTGCTCCAAGCCGGTCAAGCGATGCAGGCGCAACTCGAGAATAGCCTGAGCCTGGGTTTCAGACAGGCGGTAAATCCCGGCGTGAATACCGAACTCGACAGCTAAGTCTTCAGGCCTGGAACGATCCGCATCGGCACGGTCCAACAGCGCCGCCACTAATCCGGCATCCCAACTTTTTTCCAATAAGCCGACTTTAGCATCTGCCGGCGTGGCAGCCGCTTTGATCAGCGCAATCATTTCGTCGATATTGGCTAAAGCAACCGCCAGTCCTTCTAAAATATGCGCTCTTTCCCTGGCCTTGCGCAGGTTGTAAATTGTTCTGCGGGTGACGATTTCCCGTCTGTGATTAATAAAGGCGCTGATAATCTCCCGAAGATTCATGCAATGCGGACGGCCATCCAACAGGGCAACCATATTGATGCCGAATACGGTCTGGAATTGGGTCTGCTTGTACAGATTATTTAACACCACCTCTGGCATTTCGCCGCGACGCAGTTCAATCACCATGCGCATGCCGTCTTTATCCGACTCGTCGCGCAGGCCGGAAATACCTTCAAGCTTGCCTTCCTTAACCAGCTCGGCAATTTTCTCCAGCAATCTGGCCTTGTTGACCTGATAAGGTAATTCGGTAGTAATAATTGCTTGCCGGCTGCTGTCGCCGATGTCTTCAAAGTGGCAACGCGCGCGTAGATAAATCTTGCCGCGCCCGGTGGTGTAAGCGTTATAAATGCCGGAAGCGCCGTTGATAATGGCTGCCGTAGGAAAATCGGGCCCTGGGATATGAGCCATCAAATCATGCACGGTGAGATCGGGCTGATCGATCATCGCCAGACAGGCGCTGATCACTTCAGTCAAGTTATGCGGCGGAATATTGGTCGCCATGCCTACCGCAATGCCGGACGAACCGTTAATCAATAAAGTCGGTACGCGGGTCGGCAATACTTTAGGTTCGGATTCCGATTCGTCATAGTTGGGCGCAAAATCGACTGTTTCTTTGTCTAAGTCGGCCAGCAATTCATGGGCGATTTTCGACATGCGCACTTCGGTGTAACGCATCGCCGCAGGCGAATCGCCGTCAACCGAACCGAAATTGCCCTGTCCGTCGATCAGCATATAGCGCATCGAGAAGTTCTGCGCCATCCGCACCATCGTGTCGTAAACCGCGGTATCGCCATGCGGGTGATATTTACCGATCACGTCACCGACGACACGCGCCGATTTTTTATAAGGTTTGTTCCAGTCATTGCCTAACTCGCTCATCGCATACAACACACGGCGATGAACCGGTTTAAGACCGTCTCTGACATCCGGAAGGGCTCGACCGACGATAACGCTCATGGCGTAATCGAGATAGGACTGTTTCATCTCGTCTTCGAGATTAACAGGTATTATTTCTTTAGCGAAGTTTGACATTGATCCCTATATACACAGTGTGCCGTTAATTAGATACCGGCATGGTTTCGTGACTAAGTACAAACACACTTTCCTTGATTTTTTTTGTTTAAGTGTGACTACATGACATGAAATAAGCCTGCGATTATAGCAAATTGTCTCAATAGTGTCGAAGCTGATAGCATTTTATATCGAGGCAACTAATGGGTGGGCGCAGTCCATATTGGCAGGCTTTAAGATTCCGTTTTTCCGGCGTTTATTATCAGGCGAATATTTCGGTCAAAAAATTCTGCATAGTAATCCATGAGCGTCGGTCTGCGGCGGGCTGATAGACAGTGCCGAATGCCGGATTATTGGCGAGCGGATTGGTGAATCCATGTAGGGTATGGCCGTAAGTATGCAGCTGCCAGTCTGCGCCGGCGTCGGTCATTTCCTGCTCAA
Organism: Methylobacter sp.; assembly: GCA_036741905.1. Classification (GTDB taxonomy): domain Bacteria; phylum Pseudomonadota; class Gammaproteobacteria; order Methylococcales; family Methylomonadaceae; genus Methylobacter_A. The sequence goes on from DAINRH010000121.1 coordinate 9,687, forward strand.
AGGCAAGCACTTGCTCAGTTGGAACCAGCGGATCATCCCGCCCGCACAAAGCCAGTATTTTTGCCTTGATGGCGATGCTCTGGGCATTATCCGGCGCATTCAGCAGACCATGAAAACTGACCACGCCTTTAATGTCGACGCCCGTTCTGGCAAGGTCAAGCGAACACAAGCCGCCAAAACAAAAACCGATTGCGGCGATTTTGCTATCGTCAACCCACGGCATCAGCTTCACAGCGGACAAAGCCGCTTTCATGCGCTTTTGCAGCATGGCCCGATCCGCCATAAAAGGCTGCATCAGCGTCATGTTTTCTTCCTGGCTTGTGCCTAAAACGCCTTTGCCGTACATATCAACCGCAAAGCCGACATAGCCTAAGGCGGCGAGTTTTTTGGCTTTTTCGGCAACAAACTCATCCCGGCCGGCCCAGGTATGGTTAATTAAAACCGCCGGCCTTCGACCTGAAAACGCATCATCAAACGCAAAAAAAGCTTCCAGCACCACATCGCCATCCAGATAAATTACGGTATTCGATACTATTGCCATGAGCTTATCCTTTTCGTTTAATGCTGCCTGATTCCTGCAAGGTTTTTAAAAAACCGGCAGAGGCCTCTTCTATCATATCCAGCACCCGTTCAAAACCGTATGCGCCGCCATAATACGGATCGGGTACCTGACGCTCATTCAGGTGCGGTGCGTAATCGAGAAAATATTTGATTTTGGTTTTATATTGCTCGGGACAGGCGCTAATCAGTATTGAATAATTTTCATCATCCATAGCCAGCAAAAAATCGAAATCCTCGAAATCGCCGTAAACGACTTTTCTGGCCCGCAAATTAGACAAATCGATGCCCCGCTCAAGCGCTGCCGATTGCGAACGCAAGTCGGGCTCATTGCCGACATGGTGCGCATGAGTACCGGCCGAGTCAATAGTGAAATGCGCGTCCAAATCGTGATCCCTGACCAATTTTGTAAAAACGCCTTCAGCCGTGGGCGACCGGCAAATATTGCCCATACAGATGAACAGAACCTTTATTTTTTCCATAGCCATGCCTGATTGAATAAGACTGATAAGTTAACCGTGATGGCGCGTATTGTAACGCCTGAGCAGGCAAATGGGCAGAGCAACTATTCAGTCTCTGTTGCCGTTATCCACAGTCATCAGCATTGTTATCAATAAGATAATAACCAGCACCGGCCAAAAATAAGGCGCCATGATAAAAACTCCCAGGCATGCAACGAACATGGCGAACAAAAACATAAACACGCCGATGCCTAAAAACAGCAGCACCATCAATACGCCGGTGACAACCATGATCAACAGAAATGTCGGCACGGCGGCAAAGCGAACCAGCGGCTCTGCAACAGGTTCGCCGTTAAGCATCACGCTGAGTTGCCCAACGCCGGGATGAAACAAATAGCTGACAATGGCGATGACTGCGCCGACTATCAACACTTTTGCGACCAGTGTTTTATTACGTTTTTGTTGCATAAACAACCGCCTTTCAGACGTTATTGCGCCTTATGATGCAAGCTTATTTTAACCAGCGACCAACCCAGAAAAATCATGTTAATGCCTAAAAACAAACCCAACAGCCAATGCGCGGATTCAGACCAACTAATCCAGATAATCAGTGCAAAAACCAAAGCGGTAACGCCACTGAACAGGATAAATCCCCAGTTAGCCAAAGGGCGCATCATCAATGCCAGAGATATTTTGGCAATGCCTTCCAGAGCAAAAAACACCGTCATCAACATTGTCAAGGTCAGTGCGCCGGCAACCGGTTTGGTGATAAACAAATAGCCGACGATAATCTGCAAGATACCCATGAACATCCACCAGCCAAAGCCGGGCATGTTGTCAAAAACAAAGGCCCGGCTAACATGAACTATTCCGCCGAACAGCAAAATCCAGCCTAAAAATACGACGATCGCCACCGTAAAAAACTGCGGCACCAGCATCGCGCAAAGACCCAGGAAGATAAAGAAAACACCTTCCGCCAAAAACAGCCGCCAATGCATTTGCAAATAGGCTTGCATTTGTTGCTGCATCTGTTGTATTTCAATATTGACGTCGTCTATTTTGCTCATGGATTTTCTCCTGACATATTTGAAAAGACAGCGACAGTCGACCTGTAGCCTTAATATCTAACGATGAGTAATGAGTCGAAAATTATAATCGGAAATGCCGGTTTATCGACCGACATCCCAATGGCGGTATCATGCACCCATACTGCTTTGAAACGACAGCTATATTTCCCCGTTAATTATTGCCGGTCATGCTTTGTTTTTCCGCCGCCCCAATCAGCGGTAGGGCTAGGCATGAGGGGGCGCGATTTCAATGCAGCTTTTTCATTTCAATGAGAAATAGCAAGAACGCGGTATTTGAATACCGCTAATGGCGGCAATTGAATATTAATAACTGATGTTACGCATTGTCCACGAAAAGCACGAAAGGCACGAAAAAACATC
>DAINRH010000122.1:0-12075 GCA_036741905.1 Methylobacter sp.
AAAAAATAAGAAATTGGACAACACTAAATTAATGTACAAAAACAGTTTTAAAATCGGCATCTTAGCGCTGGCGCCGATGTCGGCGTCGGCGGAAACTTTGCCGCTCGATACCCGGGTGGTTACCGGCATGGCGATGATCGCCGGGGCCGAGGTACAAGCCGAATTGAGCCGGGCGGCAGCGTTGATCGATCGGGACATTGCCGAAAATCGCGGTTATCCGAATGATTGATTCTGGTAGGGTATGCTGCGCGTACCGTTTTTTATCGTCGTTGCTTAGGCAAAAGGTACGCGCAGCGTACCCTACGCGGCGGCGTTCCCTCGCCGGAGCGCTCATCGTTATACACAACGATGTCCAAGAGTCGTCATACTGGCAGGGATGCCGGTATCCAGCGCCATGGACGGTAACTCACAGCTTCTTAGGGGCTAAATTTAAGCTAAGTACCCAACGACAGCTTCACATCCATGTGACTGGTTTCGGGCGTCCATGCCGGAATGACGAGCCAAGGGTGTCCCGCGTACACGTGTGTATAAAGACGAGCGCCGGAGCGTGGGAACGATGCAATTTCAACCTCCCCGGTGCGGCAACATCATGAAGCCGGGTTTAAAGCGCAAAATAGTACTGGTCTTGGTCGGCGTGCTGGCTGTGGTGACTGTGCTGGATGCTGTGTTGGCCTCCTATTTCACCAAGCGGCAAAACCAGGACGCCGCTTTTGCGACGCTCAAGCGCGATCTGCTGACTTGGCAGGACGAATTGCAGGATATGACCTTGCATATGCGCGCGGTGGCGCTGTCTGCGGTCGGCGAAACGGTGGCGCTGAATCAGTTGGCCGAACTTGAGGGGCTGGAATTTAAACAGGCCGATGCCTTGCGTAATAACAAGGAGGTTAAAGAAGCGGCACGAGCGCTGGGTTTCAGCAAGTCGGTTTCGTTGAACCGATTGCATCTGGTGCTGCGCTCCGGCGGATTTTCGGCGATTACGGTTTATATAGACGGCAAGTTGAGCCATCAGGTTGCCGTATCCGAAGTGGGCATGTTGGTCCGGCGGGCCAACGGCGGACAGGCCTGGATCAAGGCGGTCGTAGACGGTAACGGCAATCTGCCTATCCGCAATTGGCCGGCGTGGGAAGAAAGTCCGCCGCCACCGGTTGCCGACTCGTTGCCGCCGCTTGATAGGCCGCAGGTTGCCTTTACTTACCCTTCGGCGGATAGCATGATGATCGAAGTGGCGGTGCCGGTTGAAGGCGTTATCGAACATTCGCTGCCGCAAGGTAAAGGGCGTCCGTCGGAGCTTTCGGTGTTAGATAGCCGGATTGCCGGTTCGGTAAGCGATCCTTCCGCCTTCAGCGTAAATCAGCCGTCTTCGCCGTTTGCGATGGTGGTTTTCCGAAAGCGAATCGACCGGATTTTTTTGCAGGCGGTTGAGCGGAAAACCGGCCTGTGGCCGCTGCTATTTTCGCCGGACGGCTATTACCGCCAGCAGTTGGGACCGGTCAATTTAAGCTTGCAGCAACTATTGCCCGACGTTGCGCAGGCTGCATCGGCAGTAAAGTCGCAATCCGTCGTTACCGAGCAGGGTTCATTTTATGTTGCCGCATTGCCCTGGCAATTTGAGCGGCAGCCGGGCTTTGTGCTGGCTTTGGTGGCGTCGCAGGACAGCACCTTGCAAAACATCCGGCAAACGGTGGCGGCTATTTTAACGGTCGCCAGCCTGATATTGGCGCTTAGCATCGGAATCGGCATATTTTGGGTCGGGCGCTTTATCGATCCGATCATCGCCCTGACCAATGCGGTAAAGGCGGTTGGACTGGGCAGCGCGGGGCAGGTCGAATATTTATTAACGACAGAAAGTCTCCGTCCGCTGTCTATTCAGGCCCCCGGCGAAGTCGGCGATTTGGCCTGGGCATTCGATTTAATGATCGCTGAGCTAAAAAAATCGTTCGATACGCTGGAGCAGCGGGTACAGGCTCGAACAGTCGAACTGCTCTCCTTGCAACAGGTGTTGGAAAAGCAAAACCGGCGCTTGGAAAAACAGAGCCTTGAACTGAGCGCCGGTAATCGCCTGTTGCAGGAAGAAATTGTCGAACGCCAATCGGCGGAAGAGTTGCTGCGTCAGCGGGAACAGGAATTCCGGAGCCTTGCGGAAAACTCGCCGGACAATATCGCTCGTTACGACCGGGAATGCCGCATAAAATATATGAATTCTGAATTGCGTGCCACGGTAGGTATCGCTGACGATCCAGTCGAGGCGTATATCGGCAGTACACCCAATGAAATATTTCCCGACGGCAGATTCGGGGCCTATCAGGAAACAATCAAAGGCGTCGCCGAAAGCGGACTGGAAGCCGAGATTGAACTGATGTTGCCGGATAGCGGCGACGGCATTCGCTATCATCTGGTGCGGATGGTGGCGGAACGGGATCAGGACGGCGAGGTGATGGGGGTGCTGATCATGGGGCGCGACATCACCGAGCGCAAACGCATGGAAGCGGAACTAAAAAGCCAGGCGGACTTTCAGCAGACAATACTGAACGCTATAACTGATGCCGGCATACAGTTGATGATGGTCGAGGAGGGCCGGATTATCCATGTCGGTAATCGCGCACTGGTCTACGAATTCGGGTTTACCGACGAAGACATCGACGCCCACCCTGCAATCGCCGACATCATTCACCCTGACGATCTGGCACGGGTAACGGACTACCTCGTTCACAGGATGGCCGGCGAAGCGGCTCCCAGCAGCTATGAGCTGGGACTGGTCACGCGCAACGGAGAGCGGCGGGAATTCGAAACTTCCGTCGCTATCGTGCCGGACTCCTATCCCGTCCGTATTATCACCGTCGGCAAGGACATCACCGAGCGCAAACGCATGGAGGAAAGGCTTGCCAATCGAGAACAAGAACTTCGCGCTTTGGCGGAATCCTCGCCGGGCATGATGGGCTGCTTCCATTTGCGGCCGGACGGTTCCGTTTGCATGCCTTATGTGTCTGCGAATATTCGGGCGCTGTTCGGCCTGCGCCCGGAAGATGTCGCCGATAATGCCGAGCCCCTGCTGGCGCTGAACCATCCCGGCGACGCCCAACGGGTGCTCGACTCGATCGCCGAATCGGCCCGGACCATGAGCACATGGCACCTGGAATACCGGATTTTGCATCCCGACCGGGGGGAGCGCTGGATGGAAGGTCATACCAGCCCGGAGCCTCACCCCGGCGGCGGCATTGTCTGGTACGGATACGTTCACGACATCACCGAGCGTAAACATGCCGAGATCGAAAAACGGCGCTTGATCAATATTCTGGAGCAATCCGCCGATTTTATCGGCAGCGCCGACATGCAGGGCAACCTGACCTATCACAACCGCGCGGCGCTGCGCATGGTCGGCCTGCCGGAAGATGCCGATCTGTCGGCGATGCATTTTTCCGATATGCATCCGGCTTGGGCAGTAAAACTGATGCAGGAAACCGCAATGCCTTCGGTGCTGGCCGATGGCGCATGGCGGGGTGAAACGGCGCTGCTGCACCGGGACGGACGGGAAATTCCGGTTTCACAATTGGTGATGCTGCATCGGGATACCGATGGTCAACCGGAATTCATGGCCACTATCATGCAGGACATTACCGCGCGCAAGCAGGCCGAGGATGAAATTCTCGCCCTCAATGCCGGCCTGGAACGGCGGGTGCTGGAGCGGACCGAAGAGCTGCGCAGGCAAACCCGTTATCTGAGGACGATGATCGATACGCTGCCGATGATGGTTTGGTTTAAAGATACCGACAGCCGGTTTCTGGTTGTTAATCAGGCTTTGGCAAGGGTTTGCGCGCATGGCGTGGACGACTTGGTCGGCAAGTCCACGTTGGATTGTTGGCCTCGCGACTATGCCGAGTCCTACCTTGCCGACGACGCCGAGGTGATGGCAACAGGGCAGGGTAAGATTTTGGAAGAACTTTTTGTCGATGAGCGCGATGCGGTTATTTGGGTGGAAACGTTTAGAACCCCGGTGGTGGATGAGGACGGCCGCATACTGGGAACGGTGGGCGTATCCCGAGACATCAGCGAGCGTAAGGCCGTGGAGGCTGCTCGGGAAGCGGCTTTGGCTGAGGCGGAACGTCTGGCGCAATTGCGTAGCAAATTCATGGCGCGGATGAGCCATGAACTGCGCACGCCGCTGAACGGCATTTTGGGTTACGCGCAGATATTGTTAGGGGAAAGTAAGCTGAACGAACGCCAGGATGGCATGGTGAGCGTGATACAGCAAAGCGGCGAACATTTGCTGAATCTGATCAACGATATTCTGGATTTTGCCAAAATTGAGGCGGGCAAGCAGGAGCTGAGCTTGAGCGACGTAGATCTGCCGCGGTTTCTGAGCAATATAGCCAGTATTGTCAGCGTTAAGGCGGAGCAGAAACAACTGGTTTTTGTCTGCGACATTGCAACGGATGTGCCTGTGGGCATTCGCGTCGACGAGTTGCGGATAAAGCAGGTATTGCTTAATCTACTGGCCAATGCCGTTAAATATACGGAACGAGGATGGGTCAAGCTGCGGGTCGGTCTATTGGAGAAGTCTTGTCCGGAGGGCGCGCATGTCGAATCGGGCCGCTTGCGTTTTGAAATACAAGATAGCGGTGTCGGTATCGAGGCCGGGCAACTGGAACGCATTTTTCAGCCTTTCGAGCAGGCGGGAGACCGGCGGTACAGCGGCGGCACCGGCCTGGGCCTGGTAATCAGCCGCGAGCTTGCCAGGCTGATGGGCAGCGATATTTTAGTCGCCAGCCGGATCGGCGAGGGCAGCAGGTTTTGGTTCGATCTTGATGTCCCGGTTGTGGAGGTCTGCGAGGCGATTAGGCCGGTCGAGCAGCATGCTGGCGGATATCGCGGGCCTCGCCGACGGGTGCTGGTGGTGGACGATACCGATATAAACCGGGCGTTGTTGATCGATATGCTCGGCGGCCTGGGCTTCGAGACAGCCGAGGCCGTTAACGGCAAGGCTTGCCTGGATAGCGCCGCGCTCCAAGTGCCGGATTTGGTCCTGCTGGATATGGTCATGCCGGAAATGGACGGACTGGAAGCCGCCCGCCGCCTGCGCTGTTTGCCGGATTTCGGGCAAACGCCGATTATTGCGGTTTCGGCCGGCGCTTCGGGCATCGATATTGCCAACGCTATGGAGGTCGGCGTTAATGCGTTTTTGTCTAAGCCTGTTGAGATAAAAAAGCTGATGGAGCAAATCGCCGGGCTTTTAAAACTCGAGTGGATTTATGCGCAGCCTGAAGCCGAACCGGGGCCGCAATATAAGCCTGACGAATGGCTGGATGCGCCGCCAATGGAGGAGATGAGGATTTTGCATCAACTGGCGGAGGAGGGCAGTATGCGCGACATTATTACCCAGGCCGATTATTTGAGGGGGCTTGACCCGCGCTATCGCCCGTTTGCCGAGCAGTTGCGCGGTTTGGCCAAAGGCTACCAATCCAAAGCCGTTCTGGATCTGGTGGAGCGTTATATCGACAGGCGTCGTAACCATTCAGCTACAGATTGATATAGATGAACATTGATAAACTGAATTATAAAGAATTTACTCATTGTGTTATGACGGGCGAGATAAAAGGCGAAGGGCGAAAGGCGAAACGCTATCTCGCGCGATGCGCTTGGACGGCCTTATTCCGGTCTACGCCGGTATTGATCAGAATGACAATCGTTGGATAGGGAGCGAGTCATGAGCAGTGCGACAGCCGTGTTTGATAAACCCACTATTTTGATTGTCGACGACACGCCGGCCAATCTGGGCGTGGTGGTGGAGGGTCTGGAAAGCCGCGGCTACCGGCTGCTGATAGCCCAGGACGGTGCGGAGGGCTTGAAACGCGCGGCTTTGGTAAAACCGGACTTGATTCTGCTGGATGTGATGATGCCGGAGTTGGACGGTTTTGAAGTGTGCCGATGTTTAAAGAGCGATGCCGAGACCGCCGATATACCGGTGGTTTTTATGACGGCTCTGGGCGAGAGCGAACATACAATCACCGGATTCAAGGCGGGCGGCGTCGATTATCTTAGCAAGCCCATGCAGATCGATGAGGTCGTCGCGCGTGTCGGCGTGCATTTGAATCTGAGAGCTATGCAGCGGCAGCTGCAATTGCAGAATGAGCAATTGCAAGGGTATCAGCAGGAACTGGAGCTGAAAGTCGCCCGGCGCACCGCTGAGCTTAGCGTCGGCAACCGCTTGCTGCGCGAGGAAATCGAGGAGCGCAAGCGGGTCGAGAAGACGCTGAAATTTATTGCCCAGCGCGGCTGGATGGAAGGCGGCGAGGCCTTTTTGACCTCGCTGGCACGGTATCTGGGCCGGTTGCTGGAGATGGATTATGTGATTATCGACAAGTTGTCCTCAGACCCGAACCAAGCCGAGACGGTTGCCATTTACGCCAGGGGCGAAATGCTTCCGAATAGGCAATACAGTCTCGAATACACGCCGTGCGAGAATGTCATGGCGGGCGGCTTGTGCTGTTATTCGGCGGATGTGCAACAGCAGTTTCCCAAAGATGTTCTGTTGGCGGATATGCAGGCCGAAAGCTATATCGGCCTTCCGCTCTGGGATTCCACCGGGAAGGTTATCGGCCTGATTGCGGTGATGGACGGCAAGCCGATGCGCGATGAGTTTACGGTCACCTCGCTCCTGCAACTGGTGGCGACCAGCGCCGCGGCGGAATTGGAGCGCCACCGGTCTGAACAGGCGTTATTCGAGTCGAGGCAGTTCCTGAACCGGGTGATCGATACCATTGCCGATCCGGTGTTTGTTAAGGATAGGGAGCATCGCTGGATTTTGCTTAATCAGGCCTGTTGCGATCTTATCGGCCGACCCCGCGACGAACTGCTGGGCAAATCCGATAGGGATTACTTTCCGGAGCACGAGGCGCGCGCGTTGCGGGAGGGCGACGATGCGGTGTTCGACAGCGGACTGGAAAACGTCAGTGAAAATGAAATTACCGATGGTCAGGGCGTCAAGAGGACGATTTCTACGACCAAAAGCTGCTTTTCGGATAATAACGGCCAACCTGTTTTGGTCGGCATCATCAGGGATATTACCGAGCGCAAGCAGTATGAATTGAATCTGCTCAAACGCGCGCAACTGGAAGAGCAGTTGTCTTGCCTGGCGGCCAGCGTGCCGGGCTTTATCTACACGATTCGCCAGAGCCGGGACGGGTACGCCAGTTTTCCGTTTGCCAGCGCCGGCATCGAAGCGCTGTTCGGGCTGAGTCCCGAAGATATTCGCGACGACGCGGCGGTGCTGTGGGCGCGCTACCACCCCGACGATTTGCCGGGGGCGGTCGCGCAATTGGAAAAGTCAAGACAGCAGCTGTCGCCTTACCGTATCGAAATCCGGATTGTTCACCCCGACAAGGGCTTGCGCTGGATCGAAATCCGTTCCACGCCGCAACGGCAGCGGGATGGCAGCACCGAGTGGCATGGGCTGATGATAGACATCACCGAACGTAAAACCAGCGGCGAGCAACTTGCCTTGCTGGATTACGCGCTCGATCATGTCGGCGAAGCCGTCTACCTGATCGATGAAGACGCCCGTATCCTCCAGGTCAACGAAGAAGCGAGCCGGATGCTGGGTTATACGCGGGCCGAATTGTTGACGATGCGGGTCATCGACATCGATCCCGACTTCGGCCCGGAACAATGGCGGCAGCACTGGGGCGAGTTGATTTCCGGGATGAGCGCGATAACCTTGGAGACCCGGCATAAAACGAAACAGGACGGCATTGTCCCGATAGAAGTCAACGCTAATCCCATTATCTATCAGGGCCGAAATTACAATTTTGCCCTGGTGCGCGACATCTCCGAGCGTAAGCACATGGAAGCGAGGGTGCGGCAACGGGAACAGGAGTTTCGGGTGCTGGTGGAAAACTCGCCCGATCCTATCTTCCGTTACGACCGGGATTGTCGGCGTATTTATGTCAATCCGGCTGTGGCAAGGCTGGTCGGACGACCGGACTCTGAACTGATAAACAGGACGCCGTCGGATGCATCGGTGCTCAGCGCGAGCGAAGGGGAAAAACAGGAGCGGATCATCCGGCAGGTGCTGGACACGGGCCGGACTGCGGAGAGCGAGGTGGAGTTTATCACTTCCGATGGCCGGCGCTATTATTTCCATAACCGTTATGCGCCGGAATTCGGGCTGCTGGGCGAGGTGGACGGGGTGATTGCAATTTGCCGCGATATTACCAAGCGGAAGCTGGCGGAGAATCTGCTGTATCAGCGCGAGCGGGAGTTGCGGACTCTGGTGGAAAACCTGCCGACCATGGTGGTGCGCTATGATCGGAAGTTCCGGCGCATTTATGTCAATCCTGCTTACTCGAAACTCACCGGGCGCGCTGACGCGGAAATATTCGGCAATGCGCTCAGAGAGACGTGGCGGGCCACTAATATTTCCGCTGATGCGTATACGGCTATTCTGGCCGAGGTCATGCATAGCGGCAGCAAAACCGAGGTATCGTTGGAATGGACTGACGGCGACGGCCGTCTGGTCAGTCATGCGATGAAAATTGTGCCGGAATACGATGTCGACGGCAAAGTCGATAGCGTGTTGGCGCTGGGTTTCGATTTAAGCGATCGCCGTCAGCAACAAATTGTCGAGGCCAACCGCCAGCGGGTGTTCGAGAAAATGGCGCACGGCGATAATCTTAACGGCATTTTGGAGCAGGTGGCTTTGTATGTCGAATCCTCGAAGTCCGGGCGGCATTGCGCTATTTTGTTGCTGGAAGAGGATAAAAAACATTTGCAATCCGTGGCCGCGCCTTCGTTTCCGGCGTCATATAGGGCGAAGCGACTCAGCGAGGAGGACGGGCCTTGCTACGGTTGGGCGGCGTCGGCGTTGCGCGGCGAAAGGGTCGTTGTGAAGGATTTGCAGGCGCATCTGTGCTCGCCGCTGTGCCGGTCATTTATCGGCGAAATCGGTGCGGCCGCCTGTTGGTCTGAGCCGATTTTTTCCTCATCCAACCAATTACTGGGGGTTGTGACGCTGTACCTCAATCATAGCGGGGAGCCCGATGAGGCTGATTTGGCGCTGCTGTTGCAAGCCGGGCATTTGAGTTCCATCGCTATCGAACGCAAACGCCTCGAACAGCAAATGTACCGCCAAGCCAGTTATGACCAGCTGACCGGGCTGCCTAACCGGCGTTTGTTCGGCAACCGGCTGCGCGAGGAAATCGCCAAGGCCGGGCGCGGCGCTTATAGCTTGGCGGTGCTGTTTATCGACCTGGATCGTTTCAAGGAAGTCAACGATACCTTGGGTCACGATGCCGGCGACGAGTTGTTGGTGGAAGCGGCGCGACGTATTTGTTCATGTGTCAGGGAGTCGGATACCGTGGCGCGCTTGGGCGGCGACGAATTTGTGGTGATTTTGCCTAAAGTCGACGAAAGCGTTCCGCAGGACCGAGTGGCGCAATGTATTGTCGATACGCTGGTCCGGCCATTCCGGCTTGACCAGCATCAGGCCTATGTCTCCGCCAGCATAGGCATTGCCTGTTATCCGAAGGACGCAGATAGCGCCGAAGTCTTGATCGGTTGCGCCGACCAGGCCATGTATGCCGCCAAAGATATGGGTCGCAATTGCTTCAGTTTCTTTACCCGCGGTATGTTGGAGCTGGCCCGGCAGCGTCTGGAGCTGGTTAACGATTTGCGATGCGCGCTCGGCGCAGGCCAGTTCGAGGTGTATTACCAGCCGATTATCGAGATTGCCGGCGGTCGGGTGGTCAAGGCCGAGGCGCTGTTGCGTTGGCATCATCCCGAGCTGGGCCTGGTGCCGCCCGACCGGTTTATTCCCATCGCTGAAGAAACCGATCTGATTCAGGAGATAGGCGCCTGGGTGTTTCGCGAGGCTGCGGACACGGCTAAACGCTGGCTCGACCTGCATGAACAGGATGGCGTAGGGCAAATTAGCGTCAACATGTCGCCGCGTCAGTTTACCAAAGAGAGCGGCGTTCAATCTGTCATTGATTATTTGCAGGCTGTCGATCTCGATCCTTCTTATATCGTCGTCGAGATTACCGAGGGTCTGTTATTGGATGACAGTTCGGCTATTACCGGGAAATTGGAGCTGTTTCGCGCGGCAGGGATGCAGCTTTCCCTGGACGACTTCGGCACCGGTTATTCGGCGATGGCTTATCTGAAAAAGTTTCACATCGACTATCTGAAAATCGACCGTTCTTTCGTCCGCGATTTGGAAACCGATCCCGGCGACCGGGCTATAGCCGAAGCCATTGTGGTAATGGCGCACCGCTTGGGTCTGAAGGTGATCGCGGAAGGCGTGGAAACCGAAGGCCAGAGGGCGTTGCTGATGGCGGTCGGCTGCGAGTACGTGCAAGGCTATCTGTATGCCAAACCGATGCCGGTCGAGGCGTTTTTGGCGTATGTCGCAGGGCAGTGTCGTTGAGTTAATCGGTTTGTCTAACTATTCGCATCTTCCGGGCCGATTCAATTCCAGCGGCGGGCCGAGGCGGCCGGGCAAAAAAATGCAAGCGTTAGCGAATCGGTGGATAAATCCAAATCTGAATTATAATTGACGCAATTTTTTGGCGAACGGGATAGAACTATGCGGCAAACAATAAAGGCAAAGCACGAGCTTCGCTTGTATGAGCTTAAAAAAGCGGTGAACGATTTTCTTGAATTGACCGAGCATTTAACGCTGCTTCAAGCGGTTAATGAAAAAGCGCGAGAGATGGCGCAGGCGGTTGATGTGTTGCAACAGTTGCTACAGCAGGGTTTGGTTGCCAATAAGCTGGTTAAGGCTATTAGCGATTCGGAGGCTGCGGCGCTGCTCGATGAGATTGTCGATGCCGATGCGGTTGGCGAGCTGGAGGCGTATATGCTGTCGGCGGCAGAGGGTATTGAAGATGCCGAGGTAACGCAGTTTTTAACCGAGATAATGGACAAGGTTGAGCGTAAATATAACCTGCTGCTTGAAAAAGCGCATGCTTATAATGCGCTGATTAAAGGCTAATAGTTACGTTGTACGGAAAACAGCGCCAATAAAGTCAGCGCTTGTTTGTATTCGGAATCAGGCAGGATGCTTAAGGCGCTTATCGCTTTTTGGGCTTCCTCGTCGGCGCGTTGTTCTGTGTAATCAATGGCTTTAGTGCTTTGTACGATGGCGTAAACTTCGTTGAAGGCATCGCGGTCGCCATTTTTAATGGCATCGATAATGACTTTGGCCTCGGTTTCGCTGCTGTTTTGAATGGCGTAAATCAGCGGTAAGGTTGGTTTGCCTTCGGCAAGGTCGTCGCCGAGATTTTTGCCCAGTTCGTCTTTGCTGGCTTTGTAATCGAGCGCGTCGTCAATCAGCTGAAAAGCGATGCCTAGATGTTGGCCGTATAGCGCCAGGCCTTGTTCGGTTTCGGTTGACGCGCCGGCGATAACGGCGGCCAATTTGGTCGCTGCGCTGAATAAGATAGCGGTTTTTCTGGCAATAACTTCGAGATATTTTTGTTCGGTGGTCTCGGGATTATTACAGTTTAAAAGTTGCAGTACTTCGCCTTCGGCAATGGCGGTGGTGGTTTTTGACAGGATTTCCATTACGCGCATATTACCGGTGCGCACCATCATTTCAAATGCGCTGGAATAAAGATAATCGCCTACCAAGATGCTGGCCGCGTTGCCCCAGACGGCATTGGCCGATTCTTTGCCGCGTCTGAGGTCGGAATCGTCGACAACGTCGTCATGCAAAAGCGTGGCGGTATGGATAAATTCAATAACCGCCGCCATCAGCAGGTGGTTATCGTTGGTTCCTCCCAGCGCCTTGGCCGCCAGCAACAGCAGCATTGGCCGTAATCTTTTGCCGCCGCTGCCGACTATATAGTGGCCCATCTGGTTGATGAGGACGACATCGGAACTCAACTCGTTAATAATGAGCTGATCGACAGCTTTTGCCTCGATGGTGGTTAATTTTTTGATGGAATCAAAATCAATGGGAGCAGGAGCGTTAGTCGAGAATTGTGGATGCGATGCCATTATGTAGTGCTGCGTGTAAGTTTGGGTTACTTTTCATGGCGATAGCTATGAAAATCAAATTCTGTTAAGCTATTATAACTTAAT
>DAINRH010000123.1:0-12007 GCA_036741905.1 Methylobacter sp.
GACCAAAGGCTCGCCGCCGGTGATCCTGATTTTCTTCACGCCCAATTCGGCGAAGGCTTTCGCCAGCGTATAAATCTCTTCCAGCGTCAAAACCTGCGCGCGCGGCAAGAAGGTCATGTCTTCAGCCATGCAATACAGGCAGCGGAAATCACAGCGGTCGGTAATCGAGATTCTCAAATAATCAACGGTTCTGCCGAAGCGGTCGATTAATTGAGCGGGGGGGAACGGATGAGTCATTAGCGCGGCGATAAAAAATCCAAGACGCCAATATTAACATAGTATTGGGCTTTTAAGAGAGCATCTACAAGCCTGATTTACAGCATGTATCGACTGTTGCTTGCGAGTATCTCTAATAAGTCTACCAGTCAGTCACGAAATTTTTCACCCTCCCCAGAAGGTTTCAGGGTAAATCATTTATCTGCAAGGATCGCCAAGATAATGTTTCAATTTTGTGCAGAGCAATATCATTGGTTAATAAAGTCGCTCCAACTTCAATAGCGCTTGCAACAATGATGGCATCGGGTAGTTTTATGCGATAAGTTCGACGTAAGCTGATCGTTTTTTGCTTGATGGATTTAGTTAAATTTACCAAGGTAATGTTGCTTAAATAGCTGTTGATAATTTCGATGTCGTCAGAGGTCAATGCGGGAAAAGATAGCAGCTCGATTTCTGTTATATCTGTGAATCCGTAGCGACCGCTGGGCAGTTTTTCCGCCAAACGGTTATTCAGCAAATAAATCAGGATATTGGTATCGAACAGGTAATCAACGGTCATTATTGCTACCGTCGCGCTCCCATTCATCGCGCTGTTGCTGTTGCCATGCGACAGGATCATCAATTACATTAAACGCTGCAACTTGTCCCGCCATCCGCATTAATTGCGGGGCATCGTCTATAGATGCCGATTTATCGCTAGGCGCATCATCAATCACCAAAACAACACGATGCTTACCAAGGGAAATATCGTGCGGCAGGGCAATCGTAATAATACGATCCTGCTTCACATTTACCACTGTTTCGATGCTTTGCATTGGGTTGCTCCGAATAATATTGATGCTATTTTTGCATTAAATTTGCCGTTATTAAAATCTATAAATATCTTGGTCTTTACAGCATCCTTGAGATACCCTCATAAACCTGCTAGTTAGAATTGCAAAAACAACTTAGGACACAGCCGTCAACTCACTAAAAAAAGCAGTCCCTGCATCGCTCAACACAAAATGCCCACGGCTGTTTTTAAACATAATGCCCCGGGTAATTAAATGGCTATTGATTTCTTCCTCAATGCCCCGCGACATACATAATTTACAGGTATGCAGAATATCGCTGTAACGCTCTTCCGACATAGCCACAGAAAGGTCTTCCAACCCGATTCCGGCGCGATGATCGGTGAGCACGTCGAAAAGATAGCCTTTCTCTGTAACGATACGTCCGATAATAATCAGCAACGCTTGAATCTTAATAGTTGCCTCATTCGCATCACCGACATTAATTTCACGGATGAAAAAAAAGCTGCTGTTTTTGTGTATCAAGTCAAAATTAATACGCTGATACAGTTGCCGATATTCATCGAAGTTAATGAAAACTTCGTTATAGAGCGGGTTCTCTTCCAACTCGTTTGTTTTAACGACATAGCTGTGTTTGTTAATGGTTCTGCCTTTAACCAGATCGTTGTAAATTGCTTGGCTGAGCTCGTTACTAATCATAAGATAAACTCGCGTTTGTTGTATTCCAGCACTAGATTTTGATAGCGGATACTCTGCTGAGGCCTGTTAAAGCACACTTGCACCTTGAACTTTTTGCCATACCGTTGTTTAAAACTGCTTACGCCGTACAGTAAATAGTTCAGCTGGTAATCCTGTTTTAACTCGTCCACCAGCAGGTTGTGTACAACCACATATAGATCATCGACCGGCGGTTTAATATCAGACTGTTTGACCAACTGTTCGATTCGCCGCTTGATGGCATTATGCCGATCATTCTGCTGCTTATCATTAAAGGTCTTGATCTGAGCTGAGCTATCGCTACGTTTTCGCGCATTCTGCTGTATCAGATATTCATTAAAGTAAACCATGTGATTACGATCATGCCATTCAATGCGGGCTTCCTGCCCGGCGGCATGCGTTTTAAGGCCATAAAAATAGAGCGTTTCCGAATCCAGCGACTTGAAGATGTATTTCTCTTTCAGACTTTCGGTAAAAGTGCTTTGCGCCAAAGCTTGTAAATTCAAATATACCTTTTCAATCGCATCATAGGTCAGTCTGTGCCTCCGCTCCTGGTGCAAATAGCGTTGCAGAGCCTGCTTGACCTTTTCCACCGCTTTGTAATGGCTGAGTATCGACAGTTTATATTGGTCAATATAATAGCTATCGGCTTCATAACCGCGAATATCGTAAAGTCGGCTAATATCGTCAATCACGGTCAACGGCGCTTTAGTTTTGCTGTATTCCCTAGCGTTAAGAAACTCCAAAGTGGGAATAATTTCCCGGTCATAAATCTTTTTAACCTGCGCCAGAATCTCCCGGTGCTGGCGGGATTCATTCAATGACAATAGTGCCTGATCATGATCCAAGCGCTGGGATAAGCGGTCAGCTTCAAACTGTAAATGATCGGTATTACTTTGAATCTGACTGTTAATTTTACGCAATAAATCAAAAAGCTGGTCATGCTGTTCAAGGAAGTCGAGGTTATCCTCGGCAAAACTTAACGATTCAAGTCGTTGATGTGCGCCTTCCAGCTGTACGCGGATATTTTCTAAATCCGCACTACTCAATCCGCGTACCCGTTCCTTATCGAACAAACGAAAAATATCCAGCACGGCTGGTTGTAAGGCGATTGTTCCGCGAGATTTATTGGCTTCGAAGATAATTCCAGTCTTAATCAAATTATCCAGATCAAAGGCTTCTCGTAGCCGATCAACCTCTTTTTTACTGGTTAAACCGTCCAATTTGGCAAGCATACTGTTAATGAACACTTGTGTCGGTATATCTTTGCGCCGATTCTGATCCATATAATCAATCAGTTGAAACATCATATCCTTATGTTCGATCAGTAAAATCAGGGTGCGGTCTAAAGCGACATTCATAATGCCTGCTGCTCCGTCACATCATAAAGTCGCTCCGAGAAATAATGAAACACCACATCACGTTCGCCGCTGGCGTCGTAAATGGTATTTGCATGAAAATCATCAAGAGTAATATAGTGATCCACAACGGCAACCACTTCAGCCGTTTGTGTGGGCGAAGCACAGAACAAAGCAAAACCGTGTTTCGTTGCTGCTTGTATTGCAGTACGCTGATTATATTCATCGAGATTGCTAAACTCGTCAAAAATCACCGGCAAGGTCAGATCACTGTCCTGTGCCAATAAATCGCTCAGCAAAATAGTCAGCAATGTGCAATTAATCAGCGCGTTGGTTCCGTTACTCTGGTCTTTTTGTTCACGCTTGTCCTGATGCTCTTTTTTATAACTGTATTTGACGTTGGTAATGATTTTGTTCATTTCCAGAATGCGGTTGCCGCGCCCGCCGATGAAAAAATCAGCACAGAACTGGTTTAGACGCTGATATAAACCATCGTTATGAATATCGGTCGTGTTCAGATTGGTGCGATCCAACTCATTAACCAGTTCTTCAAACCGATGATCCAACTCAATTTCCACCCTGATGTCCTTCAGATTGGAAATGCTGTAGTGTTCAAATTGTTTATTGACATTGTTGATGAAAGTACGGATATGACTGCGATTACCGGTCAGCTCACCAATCTTTGCGCCGGTCATTTTGTTATGTTCAATGATACGGCTTTGCAGGGTTTCCTGTTGATCGGGCAATGCGACGAAAGTGTTGTTCAAAGCATCCAGAATAGCGTGTTGCTGTTCGTTGCGGTAGCTGTTGTAGGCTATTTCAACGGGTACAGAAAAATGACCGCATTGGACAAATTCATTGATTTTTTCATCCAGGCTTTGTTTTAAATTATTCAGTTTGGCTTGGTCTCCTTCCAGCTCTTTCAGATCGCTAAATGAAACACTTTGGACTTGTTGCACGTCGTCCGGCATTTTCAGGTCGTCGGTTTTCAGGTTTTGTAGGCGTTGTAAAAGAAAAGTTGCATCCTTTAGCCGTTGTCTCAATAGCTCCAATTTTTCTTTAGCCGCGGCATGATCATTACGGTTTTGTTCCAGAAAACCTTGAGTTTCTTCCAGCTGTTTAAGAAGTTGCCGTTGTGCGTTCTCGATTTCCTCGATCTCGGCCGCTTTAACCTGTCTTTGCTGTTCAGTGGTTTCGATTGCATTAACAATCTTCAACTCGTTTTGAACCGTTTCTCTTTCTTTCTTAGCTTCTTGGCATTGTTGCTTTTGGTATTCGCCGGAGGCTGTAGCGATTTTTTGCAGATCAACAATCTCATGCCCCAACTGTTGAATAACTTTATCTAAATTGTTTAGTTCCTGTTGTAACTGCTCCTTAAGTTGTTGTGATGATTTTATCGGCTCCTTGCTAAAGGGCTGACCAAGAAAGCTTAAACCGGTTGGTTCGATGGTGAACAGATGAGCGAAACGCTCAATAATTGCTGATTGGTTGCCATCGACATCGACGATAATCTCGCCAAAATGCTTATTCAGCGTTGTCAGTACCGTGGCGCTATGCTTGTCAACCCGATTGGTCAGCAATTTCTCGTAGTGCTCCAGCGCCTGCTTTTTCTTATTCTGATCAGCGACGTGGCTTTTTTGCAAAGCAACTTTGGCGGTCAATGCATCAATCGCTTTTTGGCTATCTTCAAGATGACCGATTCTTTCATCCAGTTCATCCTGTTTGATTTGTAAGATATTTCTGAGCTCGGTAATCGTAGTATCAGGATACTCATGCTGAATCTTTTGAAAATGCTCGATCTGTTGCTTGAACTTATCCAGATCTTTGTGCAAAGACTTCAGTTGCCCCGTATATTCACTGGCTTTGTTTTGCTGTTCTATACCTTTTTTATCGAGCTGTTGCTGAGCTTCAAATAAGCAGATCACTTCAGGTTCGACTTGTCCGACTTGCTGCCGCATCTGCTGTTCGGTTTTGGTTAAACATTTTGTATAGGCTTGAAAAGTACCGAAAGAACGTTGTTGTAGCTCGTTTCGGCTCTGATACAGGACACTCAATTGTTTAAAATCATCACGATAATTCGCTATGGCTTTCAACTTATCCTGACTCTGGCGTAGCTCGTTGTATTCATCCAGAATCACTTGCAAGTCCTGATGCAACCTATCCTGAGCATTAATTTTGCCGCTTTCAATGATAGTGGCGAAGGTTTCGGTCAAACCTTTGGTATCGGTTTTAGCGATTTCAAAAGTAAAATTCATTAGCTGGCGAAAAGCACTTAGCTCACGTTCTTTCCCGCCTTCTTTTAATGGCACTA
This sequence comes from Methylobacter sp., assembly GCA_036741905.1. GTDB lineage: Bacteria > Pseudomonadota > Gammaproteobacteria > Methylococcales > Methylomonadaceae > Methylobacter_A. The sequence goes on from DAINRH010000123.1 coordinate 5,394, forward strand.
AACAATAACGGCCCTTGGCTCGCTGCATCGGATTATGACTAAACAGTTTCTCCTTTATGTCTTTCGTAGTTGTTAGCAGCACTGCACCGTCGTCCTTATACTGGTGATGCAAAGCATGTATTTTCGGAACGCCCAAATCCGACACAGGACTACCCAAGCCGTTATTCACTTCTGTATTATGAATATCCCAAAACTGTGCACGAATCTCATCATAAGCACATGGCAATACCAACCGCTGATAACCGAAGCTGCTATTGGATTTGAATAGAATCAGGCAAAAAGAACCGTGGATATTTTCCGCCTCCAGAATTAGAAAACTGCTGTCGGTTGGAAAATAATAGTTGTAGCTGTCTTCTGTGGAGTACAACTCACCCTTGGAGGATTTAAAAGCAAACTTGGCTTTGCAGTCATTAAAACTAATTTCCGGAAATAGATGCAGTTTCAGCGCATTCAAAAGCGAAGTTTTACCCAGGTTATTGCGGCCAAATAAAGCGCAATGCCGATCAATCGGCAACTCAGTATAGCAATAACTGATTGAGTTAATCGCAATCAGTTTTTTCACCGAGTAGGCGATTTTTTTATTCAGTAATTCCAAATTTTCCATAATTAATCCGGTAAATATATTTCCTGTTCCAACATTTTTTTGTGATGGATCATCAATTCAATAGCGGGGCTTAAAAGTGAGTAATTTTCACGAAATTTTCGCAAGGCTGGTAAATGTTCGTTTTGTAAATCAATCTTTGAGTTTTTTAGCTGCTCATCGGCACAGGGCGGCAGTAAAAAACTGATTCTGGGGTGGGCAGTTAATTCGCATATGTTTGCAAAAGTTGTAAGCCCACCAATATCCAGGTCGAGCAAACAATCGATGTGTTGATAGTAATTGAAAAATGCTTTGTTCAGACGATTGCTAATCGCATTGCCGGAGCCCCACGCAATATCTAATGCTTCATCATTAAAATCAGGAAACTGACGTTTTAAAAAAACCACAGTTTCATTTTTTTGTACAAAGTTCTCTTGATTTTCGATAATCAGTAAACGCTGCCCCAACGTAACCGGCGTTTTTATCCCGCTCGTATCATTCAGAATAACTACCGGATGACTTTGTTGATTTGGCCAGAGAATAACCATTGCTTGGCTAACCGAATGTTTGTGGCTATCACCTGCCAGTGCAGCCGAGACTCTACTGGTTATCGCATAATCTGGAAACTCAGCCTGAAGCAAGGCAAATCGTTCCTCATCAATAATGCTGACCTGATAACTTAACTTGGCAATCTTCTGTGTCGAAAAAATCTTGAAAATAGTTTTGATATCATAGCCTTGCTTATGTAACTGCTTACAAAAGTAGTCAAAGTTGACTGCTTTTCCAGATTTAATATTTTCGAGATACTTAAAAATTTGCATGCGCCAAAATAAAAAGATGCAGCCGCCCCAAAGCACCCTGCACATAAGCCGCCCCGATGGCTGACAGGGCGGCAACCTTTATAAACGAGGGCGGCGTATATTCGTGCAATTCGTTAACAACTGCCGTGGGTGTATAAATGTCATCGGTAACGTCAGCCAACAGTTTAAGACTGTTTACCTTGTTTAAAAAGATAATCGGGCTGGTATTAAGGACGATTTTCATGGATTTTTACAGCTTGTCTACAGTACTTATATCTTCTAAAACGCATTCATCGGCGATGATATAGCCTTGATTGAAGTGCTCCGTTAGGCGCGCTTTAAAGCCGTCGAAATCCAAACCGGCCATATGAGCGGCACTGGCGAAGCTTATTTTCCTGGCATGATATAGGCTTGCGGCCAAAAAGAATTCCGCCGCATGGCTACCCAACGGCTGCAATATGTCATCGAATTCGGATTGAAGTTGTATGTGCATTGTTTTGCCTCATGCGTAGTGTTTGCCTATCATTGCCGGTCTTTTATTTCTTAACTTTCACCGAAGTATAACTATCGAGATACGTTTTGTCTCGCACGTAGGGTGTGCCGTGCATGCCTTGGATAATAAGGCGCACACGACACGCCCTACAGCTCATTGATTTCACTCAATCCAAAAAAGCCCTGATTGCGGCTATCCCCTGGCCTCCGCTTTGCTGAGCTGTGCTCAGGCTGGATTCGGTCATGCCGCCCAGGGCATAAACAGGCAGGTTGACTTTGGCGACCAGATCGGCAAATTGCTTCCAGCCCAGCGAAGCAGCGCCCGGATGGGTTTGGGTTGCCAGCACCGGAGCCAACACGACAAAATCCACGCCTATGTTTTGCGCATGTTGCAGTTGCTCAAGGTTGTGACACGATGCGGCTAACCACTTGCTGTTTTCGGGACGCTTGATCAAAGCCATCAAGTGACTGCTGGTCAGGTGGATGCCATCCACTTCGACTGAGCATTCAACGGTGGAATTCATTAACAGCACGGCTTGTTGCTGTTTGCATAACGGGTAGGCCTGTTCGATAAACTTTGCGACGGCTGCGGGCGGCAGGTTTTTCAATCTGGCCTGGATCAGCTTGACGCCCCGGTTCAATAGCTTTTGCAGGTTAGGCAGCAACAAGGCTTCATCCGCGTCATCCAGAATCGCGTAATGATGCGGCAATCGGGCGGCAGTGATAATGGGCTGGTTGGCGGCGGGGAATGCATAGTGTTCCAGTTCTGCCGGGGCTACCCATTTGAACGGCTGGCCTTCCAAGCTTTTGGCCTCGCCTGAAAACTGCTCGACCAAAAATACCTTTAGCTGTACGAACCGGTCGGGATAATGGTGGCTGACGGTAATCAGCGGGGTTGCCGCTGTCACAGTGATGTTGAGTTCTTCCTTGAGTTCGCGGGTTAGCGCTTGTTCGGCTGTCTCAAATTCTTCAATCTTGCCGCCGGGGAATTCCCATAGGCCACCTTGATGCAAGTCGGCATGGCGCAAGGAAATCAGGATGTTTCCTTCCGGGTTTTTGACTACGCCTACGGCGACTTGGAGTGGGGTCATTTGCTAGTGGACGCTGGAGCGTCCAAGACTGCATTCCCACGCCGGAGCGTGGGAACGATAAAATCTTTCGCCTTGTACCTTGTACCTTTCACCTGCTTTTAAGTCCTATACTCCGCATTGATTTTCACGTACTCATATGACAAGTCGCAGGTTAACACTTCCTGTACCGCATCGCCGCGGCCCAGTTTGACGGTCACGGTGATCTCTTGCTGATTCATCGCCCGCTGTCCGGCTTCCTCGGTGTAATCGTCGGCCCTGCCGCCGTTTCTGACGATGCAGACGTCATCCAGATACAGTTGCACGTCTTCCAGCACCATGTTCTCGACGCCGGCGCGGCCGACCGCCGCCAATATCCGCCCCCAGTTCGGGTCGCTGGCGAAAAAGGCGGTTTTTACCAGCGGCGAATGGGCGATGGTTTTGCCGACGCGCACCGCTTCTTCATCGGTCAAGGCTTGCTCGACGACGATGCGCATCAACTTGGTTGCGCCCTCGCCGTCCCTGACGATAGCTTCCGCCAGTTGTTTGCAGACGGTCATCACCGCATCGGCAAAAATCGGGTAATGCTCGCTGTCCTGCTTGATTTCAGGAACTGACGAACAACCGCTTGCCATCAACACGCAGGCGTCATTGGTCGAGGTGTCGCCATCGACGGTGATGCGGTTAAACGATTGCTCGACGGCCAGCGCCAAACAGTTCTGCAACAGCGCTTGGTCGATTTTCGCATCGGTGGCCATAAAGCCCAGCATGGTCGCCATATTCGGCTGGATCATGCCCGCGCCTTTGGAAATGCCGTTAATGGTAATGGCTTGACCGTCGATCTCGATGACTTTGGATACGCCTTTCGGGAACGTATCGGTGGTCATGATCGCCTGGGCCGCCTTGTCCCAGTTGACGGTATTCAGGTTGCTTACGGCTTCCCGCAAGGCGGCTTTGATTTTGCCCACCGGCAGCGGTTGGCCGATCACACCGGTTGAAAAAGGCAGCACCTGGACTGCCGCACCGTCGACCACTGCGGCAAGGTCGGCGCAGGTCGCCAACGCATCCTTCATGCCCTGCTCGCCGGTACCGGCGTTGGCATTGCCGGAGTTAATGAGCAACCAGCGCGGGCTATGCGCCAGATTCGCTTTAGCCACATGCACGGGCGCAGCGCAAAAAGCGTTTTGGGTAAACACCGCCGCGCAGGTCGAATGCTCGGCCATTTGGATGATCAGAATATCATCCCTGACCGCTTGCTTGATGCCTGCGTTCGCGGTACCCAGCGTTATGCCTGCGACCGGATGCATGATTGGAAAACTGCACTGCCCTACTGCCATAAGTCAAGCCTCGTTAAGCTGAGTGGTTATATAACACTTGGCTTTTATCGCTAAATAAATGCCTTCAATCACTTCTTTTTTTGCGTAAATTAAATTAATACTATTAGCCATTTCAATGGCGTCATCCTCATATTCATGAGACAACTGATTTCTTATATTCATCAAATCCTGCCATTCATTGACAATATCCATATCGATATATTTTTCCATTTTTTTAATAACATCCAAAAAGGGTAACTTATCGGCATTCTGTTCAAACCTGCCCAGCAATACTTTAAAAAGTTTCTCGCCCATGCTGTCTTGCAGCTTTGCAAACCTGAATAAATACTGATCTATCGCTTGCACTTCGTCTTTGGATAAACTTTGAAACTTAGTTGCCGTCAACGGCATAAATGCCGTCATGTCGCCATAGGCCTCGTTTATCCTTTGCAGATGCTTGGCGCATTCTTGGAAAATCTTCTCGATTTTTAAGCGCTCTAAATTCAATTCTATTCCTTTTTCAATCGCTTCTTTTTCTATGGGTCTCGTTTTGTCTTTGGCGATAACAACATCTATTTTTTGTTCGCCTAAAGCCCTATCCAATGCGCTTAACAACTTGATTTTTTTCTCATACAAATTATCTTTATTCTCAGGTACAAGATATAAATCTATATCCCCGCCTTTTTTATTGTCATCAACCCTACTGCCAAAAAGATAAACCTTTACTGTATCGCCGAATATGTTTTGGGCACTGTGTTTTATAGTGGTTATCTCAAATAGGGTTAGGCGCATTATTTATAATCTATCTTACAAAACTAGTATTTAATAAATGCGGTTCAGTCTTTAAAAAACACAAACACATTATCGACTTTTTTAACTTCCACGCGCATCCGTTTGCATTGCTTTCTTATTTTTTCCAGCCGCTCCGGCTGCTCGCTGATCGCAAAAGGCAAAATCACTTCCACCTCAATCTGGCCGTCCAAATAATGAATTCTGAAATCTTCTATAGCCGTCTTAAACTCCGCCAGATAACGATCCAACAGGCGTTGCACTTCACCGCGGGACAGCGGCCTGGATTGCTCCTGCAAGCTTTCGTCATCCTCGGGATCGACATGCACCAGCACATCCATCACGTCGTCAAAACGCCGGATCAAATCATCCCTGACGATGTCGCCGATCATATGCCCTTCGGAAACGGTGATGCGCGGATCGACGACGATATGCGCATCGATCAGCGCGTCCTCGCCCATTTGCCGGGTGCGTAATAAATGAATGCCTTCGACGCCGTCAATGGCGTGAATGGCGGCCCTGATCTCGGCAACCAATGCGGGCGGCAATGAGGTATCGACCAGTTCCTTGATACTCTCAAACACCAGATTCAAACCGATTTTAGCCACCATCAACGCGACTACGACCGCGGCAACGCCATCGGCCATCGGATAACCCATCATCACCGCGCCTATGCCTAATAAAACCACCAGCGATGAAATAGCGTCACTGCGCTGGTGCCAGGCATTGGCCAGCAGTAATTTGGAGCGGGTCGTTTTGGCGATGCGCTTGGTGTATTGGTACAGCCATTCGTTAATCAGGATTGACAGCGTCGCAACCCCCAATGACAGCACATCGGGCGCTGGCAAATGCTCGGGATCCGCCATGCGCTCCATGACCGACCAAACGATAGCGCCGCCGACCGCGATTAAGCTCCCGCCCAAAATGACCGTAGCAATAGTTTCAAAACGCCGGTGTCCGTAAGGATGATCATGATCGGCCTCGCGACTGCCCAACCTGACCGCAATAATAACCAGCAGATCGCTGAGCAGATCCGATAGCGAATGAATGCCGTCGGCGATCAGGGCCGCTGACTGGCAGAGAATGCCGAAGCCGATTTTGATCAGCGTCTGGAGAACATTAATCGCCGCGCCGACATAGCTGGCCCTGGCTTTTAGCTTGTCCATTTTTGCGGCATCTAAAACTTCAGCCATACGCGACAACTCTCAATATAACATCTCGTTCCCACGTGCTACGTGGGAACGAGAAAAGCTCAGTCATTACCGCCGACTTCCAGGATAATAATGTATTCATGATCGCCTGAAACGGTTTCCAATACCTTATGCCCATTGATCCGGCACCAGGTCGGGATGTCCTGCATCACGCCGGGATCGGTGCAGATAACCTCCAACTGATCGCCCGCTTTAAGCTGTTTGACTTTATCCTGGGTGCGAATGACCGGCAACGGACACAGCAGGCGGCGGGCATTTAGGGTTTCCCTGCTCATACAAACCATTCCTGCGGAATTTCATCCGCGGCAAACGGCTTAACCTGAATAATCATTTCAGAACCGTCTTTACCGGCAACGCTC
>DAINRH010000124.1:0-9759 GCA_036741905.1 Methylobacter sp.
AGCAACGTTCTGATGTGTTTTAACTATTTTCGTGTTTTTCGTGGACTACGCTTTTATTATGAGCATGCGTAACTAACATCAGTTAAAAACTATCAGCCTTTGCCTTCGCTTCTTTTGCTCCTTCAAAATCCTGTTGTATTTCTCGGGCATGGGTTATCAATAACCAGCAGTGTTTTTTCAAGGTATTATCCGTCGATGCCAGTAGAGCGGATTTTTTAGCCAGATCTTCTGCCAAACGGGGCTTGGACTGTTGCAACCTTAATAACGCCAACTTATAAAACAATGTCGCATTTCTTGGTTCAATTCTGATAGCCCGCTCAATGGCTCCTGCTGCCGAATCAAGATCGCCGGCTTTAGTGTTTTGATTGGCCGCCGAAACTAAAGCGCCTACGACAGGCGATAACTGAACCGTCGGCTCTATTGGCTCAAACGGCGTTAATTCCGGAGGCGGCGGCGGGGGCGGTGGCGATGACGGCTCCAATGCTTCTATCGTAGCAGGCTCGGTAGGCGTCGGCTCTAAAGGCGTTTCCTGGGGCGGTAACGCAGCAGGTGCCAAAGGTTCGGACTTGATTGCCGAAAAGTCTTTAAGCGGCTGCGTCTTAACAATTTCTTTAGCGGCAGTCCTAGGCGACCTGGCTTTTTTTTGCGGACCGACTGCCGGTTTTTGACTCTTCGGTTGGGCTCCGCCGTACAGCGGAGCGGGAGGCTGCGAACCGGAGAACTCGGCGCAACCCACAAGAAAAGAGGGCAGCGTGCAAATTATAATTAATCGTTTAAGTGACATCGTTTATTAAAAAAGCTCTATATTGTCGGACTGGTCTTCTTCTTGGTGGGTGTTTTTTATCGCCAGCGCTTCGCCTACGGACTTGCCTTCTACAATGGCGTCGAACATCAGCTTTTCAGACTCCATTGTGTATCGGGAACGGATTTGATGCTGGAATTGCCGCCATTCAGTCGGGTTATAAAGCCGATCCGGGTCTTCCACCAATTCGGATAAACCCTTTAGATTCGATGTGACATGTTGCAAACATTGCTGCATCCGATCATAAAACTGGAATGCGATAATGGATGACTGAATTTTGTCGGTAGTTTCCGAACAGCAGGTTAGCGCTTCATCTCTTATTTCGCAAGAATCGAGAGCGAGCAGATGGTCATTAATAGCCTGCATATGTTCAACGATGGAGGTAAACGATTCTGTCAGCGTATTGACCGATAAATCCGCTTCATTCAGCATATCTTCTACTTGAATAGCCGATAAAATGAGCATTTTTGACGTTTCCCTTACTTGGGTCCAATCAAGATCGGGGTTGAACGAGTTCGAATTAGACATGCTTTATACCAAGTAAAGATTTATACAAGTAAAGGCTGAAAAAGATTGGCCATTTTTAATCTTATGCATCACTTAAGAAAAGACCCTCTTATAGACATAAAAATCTGGCCGAATTATAGCAAGTTTAATACCCTGCGGTGCTATTTAAAATACCCCCAAAGGTCCGAGCATAGGGACGCTTCGTTATGATTACATCGGCCTTCCCATGAAAAAGGCCTTCGCAGCATTTAAAAATGCGCCTAGGTTTTAACTTGGCAGCCATTTACAATAGCGGCACTTTGTAGAAATTCTCTGTCGTTATATGTCCAAAAGATACCTTCTTTTATTAATACTCCTTGCCATCCCTGTCTTAGCCGCCGTTGCCGTTTATTTTGCACCAACCTCTTCGCAGAAAGCCGATATTACTCCGCCTGCAACCGTTTTTAACCGTTCCGCGGAAACCGTTGCAGTGGAAAAGCCTTGCTCCAATGAGCATCCCGAGTGGCGGCAGGCGCAAGTTATCGATGGCGTGGAGATTAATGAAGCGCCGTCATGCGAACCGGACAATCCTTACGACATTGCCGCTGCCGTCAAAGGCACCAACAATGTGTCGATGCAGACCTTGATGCAGACGCACCTGGCTCAGGACGCCTTGACCATGACCGACGATGTGGATGGCGACGGCGACCCCGACATCATCCGCATCAAACTCGAAGTCGTAGAACTAAACGGCGCAAGTCCCGACGGCGATTTTCTGATTAACACTTACGATATCGCCCCCGGCATCCAGCCGGGACTTTGGGTATTCGCGCCCAAATCCAGCGGCATGGCGCTTAAAAACTTCAACTCGCTGGTCGCCAATCCCTTACTGCGCGCGCCGTCGCCGGTGATTCGGGTTGAACAGGGCGACAAAGTTTATATCACGCTGGAAAACACCCATTATTTACCGCACACCATCCATCTTCACGGTGTCGATCATTCCTGGGTAACCGCGGCCGGCGACGACAACGACGGCATGGAGGAGCACCCGGTATTCCCCGGCAAAAGCCACACGTATGAAATCCAGCCCCGGCATGCCGGAACCATGTTTTATCATTGCCACGTACAAACCGCCCAGCATTACATGATGGGCTTGAACGGCATGTTTATCGTTGAAGAAAACCAGCCGAATAACTGGGTGCAAACTTTTAATATCGGCGCAGGCCAAGTGCGTCATCCTGCCGTCGCCGTGCAAAAATCCTACAGCAAGGAATACGATCTGTATTATCAGTCCGTCGATAAAAAACTGGCGCAAATCATCCAGGGCGCGAATGACCCAAGACTGATCGCGCACCGCATGAGCCGCGAATACAACATGACCGAATCGTTTGAAAACTACTTTATGCTGAACGGCCATTCCTTCCCCTACACGCTGAGGGACGCGGTGGTTGTCGCCAATGGCAATGAAGACATAAAACTGCATGTCGCCAACGCCCAACGCTCGTTGGTTGCGCTGCATATCCACGGTCATAAAGCCACCATCACCGCTTATGACGGTGTTGAACAACCGGCCGCAGCGCAGATCACGCGGGACGTATTCGACATCGCTCCGGCGCAACGGCTGGATTTGCGCCTGCGCACCCAGAACAACGGTTTGGACAGTTACGGCCCCGGCCTGTGGATGTTTCACGACCATGTGCCGACCGGCACCACCACCGACGGCATGGAACCCGGAGGAAACATGGCTATCCTGGCCTATAAACCGTTGCTTGATGAGCAAGGCATGCCGCTTATGCATGACGCCCTGCTCGATCAAGTCTTTAACAAAGATTATTACGCCAAAAAACAAGCGGTCTGGGCTGAAGGCGATTTTGCGCCGCTACTCGGTGAAGCCGGGCTAATTGCCCCTGATTATGTCCGGATCATCATTTTCAGCTTGGCGGCAGGTTTAGCCATAGGACTGATTATTGTTATGGCGCTGGTTTATAAACGGAAACAAAAGCTATGAGATTTTTACCAACACTCTTGTTGATGCTGGGCTTGCATGCCCATGCGGCGCTTGCGGATGAGACCATGGCCATGATGCATCACGGCAGCATGATGATGGATGAAAAAGGCATGATCATGAACGCCAACAGCGACAATCTGCCCAAGGACTGCCCGAAGATTTCCGGCGACGTCGACATCACCGTCCATGCCGGTCAGAAACACGCGCTGAAATTCCCCGGCAAAATGTTCGCATTCGACAATCAGGAATGGGATGTCAAGCCCTGTTCCCGGATCAATATCACCTTCATCAACGATGATCAAATCCGCCATCAGTTAATGATTCACGGCTTGCCGGGCTATATATACCCTCAGGGCATGTTTCATCTGGAACTCTACGGACAAGGCGAATTGAAGGCTTCATTGATTGTACCCAGCCAGAAAAAAACTTACCTCGTGCATTGCGAACTGGCGCAGCATATGGAAAAAGGCATGAAGGCGCAATTAAAAGTCGATGGCGGCGATGGCGATTTGCCCAGCATTCCCGGCATCAGCCAGCCGGTCAAAGCCGATATTTATCCGGTAGACTGGAATCAAACGGCGTGGGCGGTATTGCTTATTTGCGTATTGGCTGGCTGCGTTATCCCGTTTTTTGTCATCAAAAGTAAATGGTAAGATACGAGGGTGTGCCGCAGTTAGCCAATGCAAAAGAAGCCTGATTTGGGGGGACCCATCAATCTTCAATGTTTTCAGGCGTGACTCTTAACATTTCGTCAATACTGGTTATCCCCGAAGCTACTTTTTCGGCCGCGCTGAGGCGCAAGGGTCTCATGCCTTCAAGCATGGCTTGTTTTTGCAGCACGGCACTGTCGCAACCGCTGACCATTAGCTTTTTCAGCGCCGCCGAGTTACTGAATATTTCATAAATGCCGATTCTGCCCGAATAGCCGGTGTATCTGCACTCTTTACAGCCTACCGCTTCGTATATATAGGCAGGCGTTGCCGCCTTATAGGGCGTGATTAATCGAGACCACTGTTCATCGTCTATGCCGACCTGTTTTTTACAGTTCCTGCATAAAACCCGCACCAGGCGTTGCGCCATCACGCCTAATAAAGTCAGTTGAATCAAGTAAGCGGGCACGCCAATATCCAGCAAACGAACCACCGCCGAGGGCGCATTGTTGGTATGCAAGGTGGAAAACACCAAATGCCCGGTAAGGGAGGCCTGAATCGCCATTTCCGCCGTTTCCAGATCGCGGATTTCGCCGACCATAATAATGTCGGGGTCCTGGCGCATTAACGCGCGTATGCCGCTGGCAAAAGTCAGCCCGATGCCTGCTTTAACTTGCAGCTGGTTAAAGCTGGGTTCGATCTGTTCGATCGGGTCTTCAACGGTGCATAGGTTGACTTCCGGTGTAGCCAGATGTTTAAGGGTTGAATACAGCGTTGTGGTTTTTCCTGAGCCGGTAGGCCCGGTGACCAGGATGATGCCGTGCGAGTGCTGGATCAATCTGTTCCAGGTTGTCTTTTCATGATTGTTAAAACCCAGCTGTTTATAATCGCGCGTCAGTACTTCCGGATCGAACACGCGCATGACCATTTTTTCGCCGAACGCGCTGGGCATGGTGGAAAGTCGTAATTCAATTTCTTTTTTTCCGGATAGATGCGTTTTAATGCGGCCATCCTGGGGCAATCTTTTTTCGGCAATGTTCATCCTGCCGAGAATTTTTAACCGGCTCATCACCGGATTCATGATGGCGGCCGGTAGCTGATAGACGTCATGCAATATGCCGTCGATTCTAAAGCGCACATTGCCTTGATTGCGGCGAGGTTCGATATGAATATCGCTGGCACGCTGATCGAACGCGTATTGCATCAACCAGTTGACCAAATTAACAATGTGCTGATTTTCCGCATCGAGGTTATTGATCTGGCCCAACTCAACCAATTGTTCAAAATTATAGAGGGTGCTGGTTGAATGATTAGCGGAATTATCGGTCGCTCCTTTTAAGGATTTTGCAAACGCGTAAAACTCGCTCAAATAACGTTTTATTTCATCCGGATTAGCCAACACACGGGTTATTTGGCCCGGCTGGATTTTTTTCAAGTCCGCTTCCCACGTCCGAATGTAAGGTTCAGCGGTAGCAATGACGGCTTCATCTTTGCTCACTTTAATCGGCAGGATGTTGTAATTTGCCGCATAAGCGTGACTGTAAATTAAGGTCACTGAAGGGATGTCGATTTTTAACGGATCGATGTAGTAATAGGGCAGATTGACTTTTTTTGCCAACCACTGGGTTAAGTTTTCAAGGGTTAAAGGTTTTCCAAGCTGAGTTTGGTCGGTTACTCCGCATTCGACAACGATATTGAGCGGATGTTTGGCTTGGCTGCTGGAAGATCTCCCGTATAGTCGGCATTTTTCAAGGTCCGCGTCCGCAATCACCTCGTCGTCTTGCAACCAACGCAATACCTGTTCAAGCGTTAATTTAGCCTCTTGCTGTTCTTTTGGCGGGTGTTGTTTTAACAATTGCGTAGACATTAAATGATAAATGATGATTAACGGGAATGGTGCTCGTCTATAGGAATTGGGTGCGGTTATGGCTGGCGATCAGCCCGCGAAGAACGCTTTAACACATCCCACACCGAACGCAGATTGGATTCGGGCTTAGGCAACAGCAGGGTGATTGCGATTTCTTCAACGGCGGCAACGATGCAGACCACGGCCGCTACTCGAAACGGCCATGCCGGACCGCCCAGAAACAGCATATACAAGGTCAGGCCCATAGCGACGGCGGCGATTTTGACTGCCCAAGTGTGATAGCTGGTAAAGCAGCCGAATTTGAGCATGCCGGCAAGGGCAGGCAGCAGGCAACTGGCGACAATCAGGCCGACATAAAGCAGTTCTTTGCTCACCACGTCAGGCCACAGCCACCAGCAACACAAGGCGATGGTCAGATAAGTGATGACATCCGCCCAGCTGTCAAGAGCCGCGCCAAACGGGGTAACTTGTCCGGTCAGCCGGGCCGCCATGCCGTCGAGCAAGTCGGTAAGAAAGGTAATCGCTAACAGTTCCATAAAGACAATGCCGTATCCATGCCATGCTAACCACAGCAATACCGGTGCAGCGACAAAGCGGAATCCGGTCAGCAGATTGGGTAAAGTCAGTTTGGAGGTTGCGTTGTTCATAAGGTAAACGAGGCGGTTAATGGCGCATGGTCTGAAAGCGAATGCCAAGGCGCGTGGCTTAAGCGTTCGCAGGATACCGGCGTTAAACCGCGATAATAAATGCGGTCCATCGGTAAAAAAGGCATCCAGGCCGGAAAGCTTCGCGCATAGCGGCCGTGGGTTTCGCGAAAAACCTCCTGCAAGCCCAGATGGTCATGGAACAGCCGATCGGCCTGTCCCAGCCAGTCGTTAAAGTCACCGGCGATGATTAGTGGCGCATCATGCGGCACATGACTGTCGATACGCGAGCACAGCTTGCTAATCTGAAGGCGGCGCTCTTTGCCGGTCAAGCCGAAATGAATGCACACGATATGCACATCCTGATTGCTTCCCGGCAATCGGATAATGCCATGTAACAGGCTGCGACTGGCCCAGGGAAAAGGCGATACGTTGATGTTTTCCCAGCGCTCGAACGGGTGCTTGCTGAGGATGGCATTGCCGTGATGACCCGCATTGTAAATCGCATTCTTGCCGTAGGCGTGAAAAGGCCAGGTATTTTCAGCGAGAAACTCAAGCTGGGATAAAACCGGCCAATCGGCGATTTTTTGCTCATGGCGCAGGTGCGCCCCCTGCATTTCCTGCAAGAACATCAAATCGGCATCCGCGGCTATCAAGGCATCCCGAATCTGGTGCAGCACAAAGCGCCGATTGCCGACATTAAAACCTTTATGGATGTTGTAAGTTAATATTCGTAGCATACGCTTTTAGTCTGATAAATATTTTCCACGAAAGACACGAAAAGCACGAAAATGCTTAACAGTATAAGCCGTTCCACTGTTATTTTTAAGCAGTTCAGTATCGGTGTCCTTATTTGTGTCCATTGTGACAGAAAGTGCATTATGCTTTATGTTGCTGCCATTTTTTCGTGCCTTTCGTGCTTTTCGTGGACCATGCTTTTTATTAGTTGCGCGGAATAGCCGCTAATAAGGCCGCTTGCGGATATGTAACCGGTAAAGAACCGGTGAGATCGATTCCTCAATCAGGAAAAAAAGCGCCACAATCAGGATGATGTCGATCAGGCTCAATGCTAGCGGCTCTTTTAACAGCAATGTCGGTAACAAGGACTCGGGCACCGTGTCAAGACCGCGCGCTCGACTGCTTTCAGCGCGTCCCATTCGGCGTTTGATAAAGCTTGCCAGCAAATCTCCGGCCATTGCCAAAGCGCCGAATAATGCCCCCGTCAAAGGTGCTATCCCGCTAAAAAAGGCTAACAGGGTTGTAAAGCAAATAGCCGAGCACAGGCCGCGCCAGGTTTTAGCGTTGCCGAACAAGCGACGTCCGTCGCGCAGTTTTAACTTATTATCCACCGGCCATGCCCAGCGCTTGCCCAGTACTTTGTTGATAAGCACCGGCGCACCGTTCGCCGCAACGAGCAAGGCGATAGCCTGAATCATGCAATATAAACACAGCGATAGCGCAGTCATGCTGACTCCTCGAATGCCTGGAAAAATCCTGTCTTTAGCTGATCTTATTTGATCATAGATTAACAATCCCTGTCGATTTAGCTTAGGCGAGCTGCGAGATGCTTGGTGCATAAAACAGGCGACTTAAAAATGCTGTAAAATGCTGTAAAATGCCTGAAAGGCGAGTTTTGCCACTTACTTCAACTACGAGAAAACCATGATAGATAAAAAACTGCTTGATATTCTGGCCTGTCCTTTATGCAAAAGCCCGTTGATTTATGACAAGTCCAAGCAGGAACTTATCTGCAAAGCCGACCGTATCGCTTTCCCTATCCGTGACGATATTCCGGTCATGTTGGAAGATGAAGCCCGCGAATTAACCAGCGACGAAATCGACGCATTAAAAAAATGAGTGTGCGTTTTAAAGTCGTCATCCCGGCAAGATACGGGTCGACAAGATTGCCGGGTAAGCCGTTGCTGAATATTGCGGGCAAGCCGATGATTGCGCATGTCTGCGAACGCGCGCAGGAAGCCGATGCCGATGAAATCATTGTCGCCACCGATGATGAACGGATTTTTCAGGCTGTTGCTGATTTGGGCATTAAAGCGGTCATAACCCGCGCCGACCATCAAAGCGGCACGGAAAGAATTGCCGAGGTCGCAAGGCTTTGCGGCTGGGCCGGTGATGAAATCATCGTCAATCTGCAAGGCGATGAACCGCTGATTCCGCCAGCCTATATCCGTGATGTCGCTACGGCTTTAGCCGGTCAAAAGCAGGCGGGCATCGCTACGCTCGCGGCTAAAATCACCGATCCCGAAGAGATTTTTAATCCCAACGCCGTCAAAGTGGTTTTGAATCATGCCGGTTACGCGCTTTATTTTA
Organism: Methylobacter sp.; assembly: GCA_036741905.1. GTDB lineage: Bacteria > Pseudomonadota > Gammaproteobacteria > Methylococcales > Methylomonadaceae > Methylobacter_A. Next base: position 8,786 of record DAINRH010000124.1, read on the forward strand.
GTCGTGCCCCCATTCCCTGGGAAAGGGATGCGTTTACCCGGTCAGGCGGCTCGTCCTCGGGGAAACTGCCTCATCTCAGGCATATCGGCATGTACGCTTACACGGTCGATTTTTTAAATCGCTATTGCCTATGGGATGCATCGACGCTTGAGTCGGTCGAATCCCTGGAGCAGTTGAGAATACTGTGGCACGGCGAAGCTATTCGGGTGGAAATCGTAGACCGGACACCGGCGGCCGGTGTCGATACCCAAGAAGATTTGTTACGCGTGGAGCAAGTATTACGCTTGAATTGCTAGCCTGTCCGGGTACTTTTTTCATTTGGCATGGCGTTTCGCCGGACGGCCTTATTCCGGCAGACAAGGCTGTTTCGGTTTGACATGGCTTATTAATAACAGTACTTTGGGCAGCATTTTTTTACTTTAACTTAAACACCGGTTTTTCAAGAGCAGTCAATGGAACAATTTCAAAGAATAAGTCGTTTACCTCCCTACGTTTTTAATATTGTTACCGATCTGAAAGCCAAAGCTCGCGCGGCAGGGGAAGATATTATCGATTTCGGCATGGGTAATCCCGATCAGGCCACGCCCGACCATATCGTGACTAAATTGATCGAGTCTGCCCAGCGTCCCGATACCCATCGTTATTCGGTTTCCAAGGGCATACCCCGGTTAAGAAAAGCCATCTGCACCTGGTACAAAAACCGTTTTGATGTCGATTTGGACCCGGAAACCGAAGCCATTGTCACCATCGGCTCAAAAGAAGGCTTGGCGCATTTGGCCTTGGCGACTTTAGGACCGGGCGATGTGGTGTTGGTGCCTAATCCCGCTTATCCGATCCATCCTTATGGCGTGGTGATTGCCGGCGCCGATCTCAGGCATGTGCCGATGATTCCAGGAGGCGATTTCTTCGAAGAACTGCATAAAGCCATTATCGATTCATGGCCCAAGCCGAAAATGCTGATTCTTAATTTTCCC
>DAINRH010000124.1:9812-11977 GCA_036741905.1 Methylobacter sp.
TTTCGACGGCTATAAAGCGCCGTCGATTCTTCAAGTCGAAGGCGCAAAAGACATCGCGGTCGAGTTTTTTTCATTGTCGAAAAGTTACAACATGCCGGGCTGGCGTGTGGGTTTCATGTGCGGCAACAAAGAACTGGTTTCCGCGTTGGCCCGCATTAAATCTTATCTGGATTACGGCACCTTTACGCCGATTCAAATTGCCGCGATTGCCGCTTTGGAAGGCCCGCAGGACTGCGTTGCCGAGATTGCCGAGATGTACCGCAAAAGACGCGACGTGCTGTGCGACGGCTTAGCGGCAGCAGGCTGGCCGGTCGAAAAACCCAAAGCCACCATGTTTGTCTGGGCGCGCATTCCCGAAGCGTATCAACATATGGGTTCTCTGGAATTTTCCAAAAAACTGCTGGCGGAAGCCAAAGTGGCGGTTTCGCCGGGCGTCGGCTTCGGACAGCATGGCGACGATCATGTCAGGTTCGGCCTGATTGAGAATGAACACCGTACCCGCCAAGCGGTTCGCGGCATACGCAATATGATGAAGAAAGACAAGGTTATATAATCGGGCGAGTTCTAACTCAATAATTTGGGGGTTAATATGTCAGACAACGTAGAAAATATAGTTTTGGAACATTTGCGCCATATTCGCAGTAGGGTCGACCAAATAGCCGATGATATGTCCGATCTTAAACATCGTATGTCCAGTCTTGAATTAGCAACGGTTTCTGTTAAACATGAAGTGGCCCATGGCGATGAAACCGATGCGAGGCAGCAAGTGACTATCGATAAAATTATTGAACGTATCCAGCGGATAGAAAAAAGGCTGGAGCTTATTTGTTAAGTGTGCATTTCCATTATCGCCCTTAAATTAAGGCATGGAACAATAATAATTTTTTAACTGGAGTTGGATTTGAAACCGGTAAAAGTAGGCGTATTAGGATTAGGAACTGTCGGTGGCGGCACCGTCAATGTGTTGAAACGCAATGCGGCGGAAATCGCCCGCAGGGCAGGTCGTGAAATCATTATCACCCGTGCTTCGGCCAAGGATTTAAACAAGCAGCGTATTTGCGATACGCAAGGCATCGCCTTAACAACCGATCCTTTTGAAATCATCAATGATCCGGAAATTGAAATTATTCTGGAATTGATCGGCGGGGCAGGGCCGGTCAAAGACATGGTGTTGAAAGCCATAGAAAACGGCAAGCATGTCGTTACCGCTAATAAGTCGCTGATTGCGTTGCACGGCAACGAGATTTTCGCCAAAGCCAGCGAAAAAGGCGTCATCGTCGCCTTCGAAGCCGCTGTCGCCGGCGGCATCCCCATTATCAAAGCGATACGCGAAGGCTTAAGCGGCAACCAAATCGAGTGGTTGGCGGGCATCATCAACGGCACAGGCAACTTCATCCTGACCGAAATGCGCGATAAGGGCCGTGATTTTGCCGACGTCTTAGCCGAAGCGCAAGCTCTGGGCTATGCGGAAGCCGATCCTACTTTCGATGTGGAAGGCATCGACGCCGGTCATAAATTGACCATCCTGGCCTCGATCGCTTTTGGCATTCCGTTGCAGTTCGACAAGGTTTTTACCGAAGGCATTACCAAAATTACCCGTACCGATGTCGAGTACGCGGAACAGTTGGGTTATCGCATCAAGCATTTGGGCATCGCCCGCAAAACGCCGGAAGGCATCGAATTAAGAGTGCATCCGACGCTGATTCCCGAGCGTCGTCTGATTGCCAACGTTAACGGCGTGATGAATGCCGTTCTGGTTAAAGGCGATGCGGTCGGACCGACGCTTTATTACGGCGCCGGAGCCGGAGCCGAACCGACTGCGTCTTCTGTTGTTGCCGATGTGATCGATGTGGTCAGAGCTTTAACCAGCGACCCTGAAAACCGCGTGCCTCATTTGGCTTTTCAGGCCAATGCCTTGGCCGACATACCGGTATTGCCTGCTGACATGTTCAGAACCGCTTATTATTTGCGGCTGAATGCCGAAGATAAGCCGGGCGTTTTGGCTGAAGTGACTCGCATTCTAGCCGAGCATCAAATCAGCATTGAAGCCATCAGTCAGAAAGTGCCGCTGACTAACGAAACGTCGGTGCCGATTATCATACTGACGCAAATCACGCTGGAAAAAGAAATGAACGCGGCTATCGCTGAAATTGAAGCGTTAAAAA
>DAINRH010000125.1:0-11912 GCA_036741905.1 Methylobacter sp.
TTCAGGTGCAGGCGGCGGTTTTCCTCAATGGAACTGCAACTGCCATAATTGCCATCGTTTGCGGCACAAGAAAATGAACGGCAAAGCCCGTACCCAGTCATCCATTGCTGTCAGTACCGACAATAAAAACTGGCTGCTGTTCAATACCTCCCCCGACATTCGCGCGCAACTGGAAGCTTTTCCCGCTATCCAGCCTAAAAAAGGCGTTCGCGACACCGGCATTAAAGCGATCATGCTGATCGACAGCCAGATTGACCATACCACCGGCCTGCTGATGCTCAGAGAAGGCAAACCGCTGGACGTTTACTGCACGGAAATGGTCAAACAAGACTTGACCACCGGTTTCCCTTTATTCAACATGCTGGCCGATTACTGCACCGTCAACCATCACCCGATTCCTCATGACGGCAGCAGCTTTACCATTCCCGGCATCGAAGATTTGCGTTTTTATACCCAAGCTTTAAAAAGCAAGGCGCCGCCTTATTCTCCGCATCGGCATGATCCGCATGACGGCGACAATATCGGCGTCATCATCGAACAAATTTCTACCGGTAAAAAGGCGTTCTATTCCCCCGGTCTGGGCGAAATAGAAGCGCATGTGATGGATGCCATGCAAACCGTTGACTGTTTGCTGGTAGACGGCACTTTCTGGACCGATGACGAAATGTGTACGCAAAATATCAGCCATAAAAAAGCCCGCGAAATCGGCCATTTGCCGCAATCCGGCGAAGGCGGCATGATAGAAGTGCTAAACGGCGTTGCCAAAGCCCGCAAAATATTGATCCATATCAATAACACCAACCCGATCTTAGACGAAGATTCCGAACAACGTAAAATACTCGACGCCGCAGGCATTGAAGTCGCCTACGACGGTTTGGAAATCGACTTATAAAGGATGCAAACATGAGCAATGATAATAAAGCCTGGACCAAAGAACAATTTGAAGCCCAACTACGCGGCATGGAAAGCCACTACCACATTCATCATCCCTACCATACCCTGATGAACGAAGGTAAACTCACCAAAGCGCAATTGCAGGGCTGGGTTGCCAACCGTTTTTATTATCAGGTCTGCATCCCCATTAAAGACGCCAATATCCTGGCTAATTGCCCGGATCGCGAAACCCGCGCGAAATGGATACAGCGGATTATGGACCATGACGGCCACCCAGGCGATCCGGGAGGTATTGAAGCATGGATACAGTTAGGCATGGCGGTCGGCTTGACCCGCGAAGACATTACCTCATTAAAATATGTATTGCCAGGCGTACGCTTTGCTGTCGACGCCTATGTTAATTTTGCCCGCCGGGCGGAATGGCACGAAGCGGCCAGCTCCTCGTTAACCGAATTGTTCGCTCCGAAGATTCACCAGCAGCGCTTGGATAACTGGCCGGAACACTATCCTTGGGTGGACCAGGAAGGCTACATCTACTTCCGCAAACGCCTGACCGAAGCGCGCCGCGATGTCGAACACGGCCTGGCGATCACGCTGGATTGGTATCTTACCCGCGAACAACAAGACCGCATGCTTGAAATCCTGAAATTCAAACTGGATGTGCTTTGGACAATGGCGGATGCGATGTATATGGCTTATATTCACGAAATGCCGCCTTATTTTAATATTGAAAAATAGTGTGGAGTAGTCAATGGCAACAACTTATGAGCATGACATTGTGGCGTGGGCCAAAGAGCAAGCCTATCTGTTACGGTCAGGCCAGCTGTCAGCCATCGATATAGAACACATCGCCGAGGAAATTGAGGACGTGGGCAAAAGCGAACAGCGTGAACTGGCAAGCCGTATGGCGGTACTTTTAGCCCATTTGCTCAAATGGCAATACCAGTCGGCGCGTCAAAGCAGTAGCTGGCAACGAACCATTAAAGAACAACGCAAGGCTATTGCGCGTCGCTTAACAAACACACCCAGTCTTAAGGCGTCCATCCATGATTTGGAGTGGTTAGCCGATGCCTGGGGGGATGCAATTTCGATAACCATCAATGAAACCGGAATGGACTGTTTCCCGGAGTTATGCCCATGGACAATTGAAGACATCCTTTCCGAAAACTGGCTGCCATCATCGACTGCCGATGGAATCCAAAATAGCTAAAGAAAATGACCATAAACCCAAATCAAACCATCAAATTTTCCCCAATGCACCGTCTGCAATGGGAAGAAGCCCAGCAAAAAGATGTTATCCTCTATCCTGAAGGCATGGTGGAACTTAACCAAAGTTCTGCAGAAATCCTGAAATGTTGCGACGGCACCCGCAACCTTGCCCAAATCGTCAACGATCTGGAGCAAAAGTTTGCAACGACAGGGCTTACCAACGACATTACCGCTTTCTTGGAGGTCGCTTTAAAAAATGGCTGGATCCAACAAAACTAATCCTACGACCGCGCTCAGGACAGGCATCACCCCGCCGCGTTGGTTACTGGCGGAACTGACTTACGCCTGCCCGCTACAGTGCCCTTACTGCTCCAACCCGATTGACTATGCGAAATATCAATCCGAGCTGGACACCGAGGACTGGAGGCGCGTACTCACGCAAGCCCGCAAAATGGGCGCAGTGCAATTGGGCTTTTCCGGCGGTGAACCGTTAACCCGCAAGGATCTGCCTGAACTGGTTAAACATGCCAGGGATCTGGGGTACTACTCCAACCTGATCACCTCCGGTTATGGACTGACTGAAGAAAAAATCGTCCAACTCAAGGAAGCCGGACTGGATCATATTCAAGTCAGTATTCAAGCCAGCAGCCAGGAACTGAACGACCATATCGCCGGCACTGCATCATTCCAGCACAAGAAAGAAGTCGCGCATCTGGTCAAAAAACACGGCTACCCGATGGTGCTGTGCGTGGTCATACACCGTGAAAACATTCACCAAATGCCGGAAATACTGGCAATGGCTGAAGAGCTCGGCGCTGATTACCTGGAACTGGCGAACACCCAATATTACGGTTGGGCACATGCCAACCGCGATTTATTGCTGCCTACCAAAGAACAATTCGAACAGGCGGAGCAAATCGCCCAGGCTTTTAAAGAAAAAGTCGCCGGTAAAATGAAGATCTATTATGTGGTGCCGGATTTTTATGAAGACCGGCCCAAAGCCTGCATGAACGGTTGGGGAACAACCTTCTTGACCATCGCACCGGACGGCGTAGCCTTGCCGTGCCATTCAGCCCGCGAACTGCCGGGGTTGGATTGCCCCAATGTCAAGGACTACAGCATCGAGCAAATCTGGAACGAGTCGAAAGCCTTCAACTTTTTCCGCGGTTTTGACTGGATGAAAGAACCGTGCAGCAGCTGCGATGAGAAAGAAAAAGATTTCGGCGGCTGCCGTTGCCAGGCTTATTTATTAAGCGGCGATATGTACGCTGCCGACCCGGTGTGCAGCAAATCGCCTAATCACCCTGTCATTCAGGAAGCGATAGACTCAGCCAAGGCCACTGCTCTAGCCGACAATGAAAAACCGCTGATTTTCCGTAACAGTAAAAACTCGCGGCTGTTGTCTTAACAAAACCCTTCATGCGCCGCATTAACCGGGCCATGCCCGCGATAAGAGGTCTTTGGCACTTCCATCGCGGGCGCGGCCCGCTCCTACAATGCCTTACCTCATAACGCTAAACCCAGCTAGGTTAACACTGAGGACTTAGCCGCCAAATAACCGGCAAAACCTTGCAACTGCTTGAATAACTCATTACCCGGCTGCAACTCGCGCAACAGGCAAAGCAGGCGTTCAGCCTCGGCCAGTTTATTTTCCGCCAATAATGCCAACACTTCCTGCCCTTGCTCCCGGATAACAAAATCACAAAAAGCCTGCGCAGAAACCGTCTGTTTAAGACGCAACGATTTTAGCAAAGCCAGCATAGCCAACCTCGACTCATGCTCGCTCCAAAAACGCATGGCTTGTGCCAACCAATGCTGTGCGTGTTGTTCGCAACCGATTACTGCGCCTAAATCCGCTTGGCACCGGGGGCAAACGTCCGCCCCGGCCAATCGCGCCTTGCAGCAAGGGCAGCGTTCCATCAAGACTCCAGGTAATAAATAATATCGGCCAATTTTCCGCAGGCCTCTTTCAGCCTGTCGTTATAACCCTGTTCGATACAGGTATGAATATCCTCGATTAAATCGACCATATCTTCTTTGTCTTCATTGGAGGATTGGTCGAACAGGGCTTCGGCTTTGGCAATCAGGTTATGCGCCTCGGCAACTTCAGGTTTATCGGATTTAGCCGGCTCGGTATGAACTACGCTGCCGTCGTCTACTTGGCCGAACAGTTTATTAATGCGTTGTTTGGCCGAATCCAAGGCCTCATCTTCAAATTTCGACAAGGCGTTTTGAATGGTAATGGACTTTTCCAGCCCGGTGGCTTTTTCCTGCGCAGAGACCTGCAAGATACCGTTAAGATCCAAGGCTAGGGTGATCGTTATAATGTTGCCCGCCTCGACATCCTGCAAGCCTTCCACCAAAAACTCGCCGATTTTTATATTGTTCAACGCATCCGGGTCTTCGCCTTGATAAACGGTGACTTCAACAACTTTCTGTCCGTCCTGAGCGGTCATAAAGGCTTCGGTTTTACGTAGCGGCAGGGCGCTGTTCTTGTGAATAATCGGCGAAAATACGAATGGATAATAGACATCGCCCAAATAGCCTAAGGCACTGGTGCCGTAGGTATAAGGCGTGATATCGACCAGCACCGCGTCGACTTTCTGGCCGCCGATCATTGCCGCCTGAGTAGCCGCGCCCATCGCGACGCATAAATCGGGATCGACTTCGCTGTGCGGCTCGAAGCCGAACTCATCGAATAACCGTTGGCGGATGCACGGGGTGCGCGTGGAGCCGCCGACCAGGACGATTTCATCAATATCGGAGGCGGTTAATTTCGCGCCTTTCAGGGCGATATGCACGGCATCGATAGTGGCGTTGATATAGTCCTCGATCATCTCTTCGTAATCGGTGCGCGATAACTCTAAAGATAAATGGATCGCCGCGCCTTCTTGTTCCAGCAGGTATTCCTCTTCGATTTTTGCAAACGGTTGGTCGGAAAGCGCGAATTTTGCGTGTTCCGCCGCGCGGGTAATGCGCGCCAAGGCTTTGCTGTGCTGACGCGCATCGACGCCTTTGGTTTCGCTCAGGTGATCGAGAATGTATTCGATAATCTGCTCGTCGAAGTCGTCGCCGCCCAGATGGTTGTCGCCGTGGCTGGACAGCACTTCGACCACGCCGGCTTCGATGTTGACCACCGACACATCGAAGGTGCCGCCGCCCAAGTCGTAAACCAACATGCGTTTTTGCTCGTCCCGATTGCCGCCGTATGCCAATGCGGCCGCCGTCGGCTCGTTAATCATGCGCACCACTTCCAGGCCTGCAATTTCCCCCGCTTCACGGGTTGCCTGGCGTTGCGCATCGGAAAAATACGCCGGCACGGTAATCACGGCTTTGCCGACAGGTTGCTTGAGGTATTGTTCGGCGATGGCTTTAAGGCGTTTTAAGATAATCGCGGAGATTTCCTGCGGCGCATAGTCATGCCCGGCCAACGCCACTTTAATATCCTGGCCCATCAGGCGCTTGATCGATTTGACCGTGCGTTCCGGGTAAACCAGGTATTGATTCCTGGCGGTTTCGCCGACCAGAATATCGCCCTGATCGTCAATGCCGACAAAAGACGGCAGGATTTTTCTGCCGTTGTCGGTAATGACCCGGACTTGACCGTTTTCTACGATGGCGACTTCCGAGTTGGTGGTGCCTAAGTCGATTCCGACAATTATTTCATTCATTAGCTTGCCTTTATATAGCTATAGTTTATTGACTTTGACTTCCGCCAGACGCAGCACTTGATCTTCAAAAAGAAAACCCCGGCGCAGTTCCTCGATCACCACGCCGTTATCGCGTTTGGCGTCATGGACGACTTCAACCGCGCTCATGGTGCGCGGATCGAGCATTTTACCGACGCAATCTATCGGGACAACGCGATGGCGCTGCAACAGCTGTTCAAAGCGCCTGAGCGTCATGGACTGGCCTTCCTTAAACGAGCCGATAAAATCGACATCCTGTTTCTTTGAATGGCTAAACAACGCTGCAACCGGCCGGTAGTTTTGCAATACGCCGAACCCTACCGTCAGCCGGTCGTAAACATCGACCAGTTCTAACAACACTGTACGCAGCACTTCATTGCGCTGTTGCTGCAACTGTGTCTTATGCAAGGCGAGTTGGTCCGCGAGCGCCTTATTGTCGGCCCCAAGCGTAGCCAATGCGTCGCCGAGCGTATCCAAGGTTGTTTTAAAATGGCGCGATTCGGCTTTCACCTCGGCTTTCAATCCGGCCATTTCGCCGAGCAAGGTATGCAAATCCGGCTGTGCGCCTTCGTGTACCTGTTCCAGGTCGGTCTGTTCCAAATAGTGTTGGAACTCTTCCAGCAAGCGTTGTTTTTGTCCGTCGCTCATCGTGCTGTCACCGTTTCAGATGCGGCAATGTTAAATGTTTTAGCATCGACACCGGCGTACAACAGTTTTTCAAACTGCTCGGCCCTGATCGACGGTGCCGGCCCGGAACCGAAGGCCTGTTTGAGCAGTCCGTTAAAGTCGGCTTCCGGGACGGTAAACAAGGCATATTGGGTACGGCTCTCCAGGTCTTTAATCGCCTCATAAGCTTGCTGCACCAACTGGAATTGCTCATGATGGTGATCCGGCGGAAATTGTTTGACCTTCTGCAAATAAGCCTGCTTGATTTCGGCGTCACTCGCCTGTTCCGCCACTTCAAGAATCTGGTAAGGTGTTTTCATCTACGTTGATTTCTCCTATTAAAAAAACGGGAAAGACGGCGGCTTTGAGTCTTCTCAAATCTCGCCAAACTCGATAACCTGATCGCCGGTCACGCCGGTATCGATGCCCAATTCAACTGCCGCTTGCAGCATTAAAAGCGCGACAAAGGCATCGGGATTTAACAGAATAAAGCTTGGATCGATAGGTTTGGACAAGCTTTTATTGATTGTATTGATCATCCGTTCCGGCGAACTCTTTCTCATGATGTCCTGTAGTTTTTTCTGAAGTTTCTCGAACACAGCCGTCGGCAGATGCTCGAATAGATCCAGCGGCGAGCCGCCTGTGAACGGGTCGAAATCTTCATCATCTTCATCATCTTCATCATCTTCGTCGAATTCGTCATCGAAATCGTCAAAAAATCCGCCTACAAATGGATTTTGGTCTTCATAATATTCATCAATGAAGCGGCTGATCCGCATCGCGGTACGGTGATCCGAATCCTCGCGAGCCTTTGCATAGTTAAATTTCAATCGCTCAATATTAAAGCTTGAACACTGATCGGCGCGGCCGTCGACTTCGGCATAGAACTTATAAAACAGCCAAATCGGTTTCGTCCACTGCATCAAGGCAATCTTGGCGCAATGGGCTAGCAATTCATAGTGCCCAATGTTGTCCAGGCATTCGGCTAGCGTCAACAGCGTCTGCTCGGACACTGTTTTTTGCTTAATCGATTGCTTGATAATGGCTTTTATTTTTTCCAGCGCCTGATGCAGCACCGCCGTATTGCTCTTGTCGTCGCCGTAATACTGCTGGATGATCTGAACCAGCCGCCCTATTTCCTGTTCCGATAACTGATAATTTTTTGGTGGCTGCGGCAATCCTTTCAGGGTAGACGGCAAACTCAAACCCACCAATAAGGCCTCGACGATCACGCAAAAATACCCGCAAGCACTCCCGTCGTTCATCTTCTCCGCGGCTTCTGCAATTTGCTGCAAGCCTTGTTTTTTATCTTCCGCGAGCAGCACAAAAAAACCGCGCAGCAACTGCGCCTGATTTTGATAGCGCTTGCCTAACGTCAGTTTTTCCGCCTGCTGAATTTCTTTTTCGACCAGATGGAATTTCTTGGTTTTAATCAGCTTACGCGCATGAGCCAAATGACTGGTGAATAAAACCTGTTTGGCAAAGGTATTGACCGGGTCTATTTTCAATAGGGTTTTGGCGTATTGCGCCGCTTTTTTAAAGGCCTTATTCGCCGTCGCCGCCTTGATCGCCTGAGCCAATAAATCGACATCTTGCGGAAACGCTTTCATGCCCCTGTCCAGCCATTGCTTATAGAGTTCAGCTTCTTCCGGCTCATGTTCATAATACTGGAGGATTTTTAAATAGGTCTCGCGGCTGCCGGGGTCATAATCCAGGCTGTCTATCAACCATTCCACACCCTCTTCGGATGACGGTTGATGCAACGCAATACGGCGCATAATCAATGCAATCTTAAATGCGCCGGACTCGCCTTGTTTTTTCAACTGCGCAATGCCTTGCTGCCAATAATAATCGCTGCTGTGAAAATCTTTCTCACGCTCATAATTTAGCGCCATTAATCGGCAGTGTTCGAACTCGTCCATGGTGCCGAAATGCTTGTTAAAATCGCGCTGTCCTGCCGGATACGTTGCCAATGCCGCAAGGCAATAAGCCTTGGCCAAGTCTTCGCCGAACAATTCCCGATATTGAAGCGCACAGTTAAACTTTATCTTGTCCGATAAGCGATCTTTTTGCTTGACCAGCATATCCAGCAATTCAAGCTGTTTTTTGCTGAATTTTTTTATCGTGCCGATCAGTTGACGGGGCTTTTGCTCGCATTGCAACAACTCGTCGACCAGTTCCAAACCGTCAAGGGTGGTGGCGAGCAATAACTTGCCTGCCTGATAATATGGGGACGTAGCGGGGATTTTAGTGAGCAGGGCTTGCGCTTGCTCTACCGAGCCGGGCAGCAACAAAGCGGCTTTCAATAAAGTGCGGAAATCACGAAAAGCGGAGCGGAACGGCAGTTGTTTCAGTGCCTGTTCAACCGCTTCCGGTTCATTGTTTCGATATGCGGCGAGCGCCGCCCTTACTGAAACTAAATGCGCGATGAATTGGGAATCTTTCGGCAGCATCGCCTCAAGTTCCGGCTTTTCGGTAACGATAAGCAAGCCCAACAAAGCGGCAAGATTTGGGTAGTGTTCATCCAGTTGCTGCGCGGATAAGCGGCCAAAACAGGCTGTTACTTTAGCCGCATTATTGGTTTGCAATAACCAAGCGATGTAACTGTCGTAACCTTGATACGGCGGCTCGGCATTCTGTTGATAATTTTCCCACAACACCATGGCTTCTTTAATCATGCCCTTTTCGGCAAGCGACATGGCTCTTTTGAAGTAACACAGCGCCAATGCCGAGCGCCATTCTTTATTATCGGCCTGTTTTAATAACTGTTTGTACAGTTCAATGGCTTCCTTATATTGCCCGGCATCCAGTTTGGCCTTCGCCATAGCGGCATCACAGATACCCCCTGAGGTATTGGGTTTAGCCTTGATGGGTGTTTTTTTCTTCTTCATAAGAACCGTTTATCGGGCTGAGTGTAATTGAAAAAGCTATATAACTATTCAGTGTTATGACGTAATGGTACTAAGTAGGGGCGCGATGGATGTACTAAAGTACTAAAGTCTTCTAATCGCGGGCATGGCCCGCTCCTACAGCGATTAATTAATGGTATTGGGCATAACGGAGTAGCTACAAAACTATAACTTCAGACGGATTTAGCTGATAAGCAAAATATCGTAACTATTTATCCCGTCAAACCTTCCCAAGGCGTGTACAAGCCGTCGACATTAACGCCGAACATATCCAAAACCCTGCCAACAGTTTCATCAACCATCGCCGCTAGCGAATCCGACTTGCTGTAGAAAGCAGGCATCGGCGGAAAGATGATGCCGCCCATTTCCGTCACGCTCGCCATGTTGCGGATATGCACAAGGTTTAACGGTGTTTCACGAGGCATGACCACCAAGCGCCGACGCTCTTTTAACACCACGTCAGCCGAGCGCGAAATCAGGTTATCGCCAAAACCGTGCGCAACCGCTGACAGGGTTTTCATCGAGCACGGCGCGATAATCATTCCTTCCGTTTTAAAACCGCCGCTGGAAATACTGGCGGCAATATCATCGATGCCGTGAGTCACATCGGCCAGCTCGGCCAATTGGGCACGTTTCATGCCCATTTCATGTTTTAAATTCACCACGCCGGCTGATGAGATGACCAGATGCGTTTCCCATTGCTCCTGCGCCTGCAACACTTGCAGCATCCTGACCCCATAAACCGCGCCGGTCGCACCGGTCATGGCGATGATTAAACGTTTTTTTTGCTTCATTTTTTATGCTTGGATTAGTATTCCGAATTTTATAATCAATGTGTGTACATTGATAAATGCACCACGAAGACACGAACGACTGCATGGATGCAGGAGGTAGAGCAACGCAGGAGCAGTTGCCGAGGACACGAAGTTTTTACCTTATTTTTCTTCGTGTCCTTCATGTCTTCGTGGTGATATATTTTAAGATGATCCGAATGGGAGCGACTACTGCCCTGCCCTGACATCAAATTCAATCTTCCAGCGCCCCTGATCTCTTTGGGAAACGGCTTGCAGTTCCAGCGTCCCCACTTCGGTTACGGCTGCGCACAGATAGACCGGCACGACTTCGCCGGGTCTGCGATCTTCCTCCGGCAAGGTAATCTCAATTTCATCCAGTTCGTCAAGCTCTTCGTCAGTCCAATAATCCAGCCGGGTTCCGACTTTATCCTCGCGCCGGGTATGGGAAGCGAAAAAGCGAAACCGTACCGGCTCCCCAATCACCAGACCGAATTCATCATCCGGCAATTCCTGTTGGGTGCCTTCTTCCATACCGAACGGGGCAATGCACAAGGCCTGAATTTCCGGCGCCATACCCGGTACTGCGGGCATAGCGCTTTCTATGCCGACATAATAGGAGGCTGCGGTGCCGCCTTTAATGCGTACCCCCTTGCCTTTGCGAACATAGCCATAGTAAGCAGCGCCGCGGGCGACCGCCAAGTCAAGATCGGCACCGGCTAATAATCTGGCTTCAGGAGCCTGCTCCGCACTCAACCATGAATTTAACACATCCATTAAACGCTCGGCCAAAGCTTCGGCTTTTAACACGCCGCCGTTAAACAACACCGCGGTGGGATGTAAAAAACTCGCATGCTCCGGCAAGTTTATATCTTTAAGTTCATCCGTAGCACCTTGTTGTTTGCTCAGGAACGCCGCCAGATGGCGGGTAATGGCTGCGTCCTGGGCGTAAGGCAAACCGGCGGTTCTTAATCCGGTGCGTGGGCGACTGACCGGTCTGTCACTGACAGCCACTTGCGGCAGAAAACCTTCGACGAGTACGCGACTGACTTCATCACGGGTTAATTCGGTGCGCAGTGTGCCGCCGATTAGAGAAGACCCCCGACTTGCAACCACCAGCGGAATATTATCAACTTCTGAATTATTAAAGATTTTCTCCTTGGCATCGCGGCAACTGTGGGTCAAAGCTTGAATCTGCCAAGGCTCCAAGCGTTTGCCGTCTTTTTCAAGCTTGGCTTTAACGGTATAAGCCAAGGCCAAATCCATATTATCGCCGCCCAGCAGAATATGATCGCCAACCGCCACACGAGTCAATTCGAGATTACCGTCTTTTTCAGTAACCGCTATCAATGATAAGTCGGTGGTTCCGCCGCCTATATCTATCACCAGAATAATATCGCCCACTTCGGCATGTTTGCGCCAGTCGCCGTGGCTTTTCTCAATCCAGCTGTATAATGCGGCCTGCGGTTCTTCCAGAAGAATTGCCTGACCGAGACCCACGGCACGCGCCGCTTCAACCGTCAATTCACGCGCAGCGGGATCGAATGACGCCGGCACGGTAATAACGACATCCTGTTGATCCAGCGGTGCATTCGGATGCAGGCTTTGCCAAGCATCGCACAGATGTTGCAGATAGGCGGCAGTTGCCAGAAATGGCGAGACGCGCTTAACCTCATCAGGGGCTTCGGCGGGTAAAATAGGCGCTTTGCAATCCACGCCCGCATGGCATAACCAACTTTTAGCGCTGGATACCA
>DAINRH010000126.1:0-11869 GCA_036741905.1 Methylobacter sp.
TATTTTGCTCTACATAATATTTGACGGCCTCAGCGATAGACTCGAGTGATTGCGAGCTCTGTTCCGCATGAGCCGTAGTGAAAAGAATAAAGGCCAATGCCAAAATGAGTGAGGTGTTTTTTATCATTGTTAGTGCCTGCTTTATGACTTGTGTGTGTTATCAAGCATGATTGATGCCAGATTATTTCTAGAAGCTAGTCAATTTATTGACATATAGCTTTGCTTACCTTTGGCCCCATTTGTTTGCTATTTATTTGCGGCTATATTTTGCCGAATTATGCAGGGCGTTTTAGGTGTAATTAAATGTGGATTAGATGAAAATAAATATCTAACTGATTTTTAATGAATTATAAGTTTTTGGCATATGCTGTGCTTTTATTTTTGTACAAGTAATCAGTGAGGTAACTATCATGGCTATTAATTTTGACGCAGCACTCGGCATTGAGCCTAAGGCCCTGGCTTTTCGAGAAAAACGAGGTGAGATCTTGGCGGCTAATTTAGCAAACGCAGATACGCCCAACTTTAAAGCCCGCGATATGGATTTTAAGTCGGTTCTAAAACAAAGCATAGCTTCAGGCGTGGCTATTGAACGTACTCATGCGGGGCATGTTGCACCGCAACAACAAGTATTGGGCGCTAACGTCATGTATCGGAATCCCTCGCAGGCGTCATTAGACGGCAATACCGTGGAGACTCATGTTGAACAAGCTAAGTACGCTGAAAATGCGGTGCAGTATCAGGCCAGTTTGCAGTTCATTAATAACAAATTTTCCGGTCTGATGGCCGCATTGAGAGGGCAATAGTCATGGCTTCTTCAAGTATATTCGATATTGCCGGCAGCGGCATGAATGCTCAGTCGTTAAGACTTAATCTGGTCGCAAGTAATATATCGAATGCGAACAGTGTCGGCAGTAATGAAACTGATGTTTACAAATCCAGGCAGCCGGTGTTTGCGGCAGAATTACAAAATGTTATGAATAAGCAGAATGCGACCAGTAAAGTGAATGTGCTCGGTGTGGTCGAGAGTCCGGCACCTCCTGTTATGGAATTTTCCCCGAATCATCCTATGGCCAATAAAGACGGTTTCATCTTTAAATCGAATGTTAATTCGGTTGAAGAAATGGCTAATATGATGTCGGCGTCACGCTCTTATCAAAATAATGTAGAGGTATTGAACACGGCAAAGCAGATGATGCTTCAGACTTTGAAAATGGGACAGTAAGGAGATAAAAATGGCTATTCAAGGCGTAACAAGCGATTACAGTTATTTAACCGCTACAGCCAAAAGCGACTCGGCGACAGCAGCTAAAAAAACTTCATTGGGACAGGATGATTTTTTAAAGTTGATGACCACGCAAATGACCCATCAAGATCCGACAAAGCCTATGGAAAATGGTCAGTTTATAACCCAAATAGCGCAATTCGGTACGGTATCCGGGATTCAGGACTTACAAAAATCCTTTGGTGATTTTGCCGGATCAATCAACTCCAGTCAGGCATTACAGGCAACGAATCTGGTCGGACGGTACGTATCCGCACCGGGAGCGAAAGGGGTGTTGGAGGCGGGGGGCGATATAGCGGGGAATATTAATTTAACCGGCAGCGCAACCAGCGTTAAGGTTGCAGTAACCGATGCGACTACGGGTGAAGTTGTGCAAACTTTAGATCTTGGCGGGCATAGCGAGGGGAAAGTAGCCTTTTCCTGGGACGGTATGAATTCGAATGGCGCTATGGCCAACCCCGGCGTGTATAAGATTGAAGCAACTGCCTATGTTGATGGAAAAAATACCGTATTGGAAACGGACATTAATTCGAAAGTTGATAGCGTCAGCATGGGCAGTGGCGCTAATGGGGTAAAAGTTAATCTGACCGGATTAGATAGCGTCGATTTTAATAAGATTAAACAAATTCTTGGGGGTGTACTATGAGTTTTGCAACAGCATTAAGCGGCTTACAAGCCGCGTCAACAAATTTACAGGTGACCGGTAATAATATTGCCAATTCGCAAACCGTCGGATTTAAAGAATCGCGAGCGGAATTTGCGGATGTCTATGCCAGCAGTATCGGCGGAGTTAGCAAGACTCAGCCCGGAGCGGGTGTGAAAGTCACGGATGTGGCGCAGCAATTTAAAGACGGGAATATCGATCCTACCCAAAATGGCCTTGATCTTGCGCTCAGCGGCAATGGTTTTTTTGTTTTGGCTGATAATGTGAATCTTCCTGATCCGACTAATCCGACAGCGCCGGTAGACCCTTCGGTGCCTAGCGCATATACCCGCAATGGTGCGTTCAAGCTAGACAATTCGGGTAATGTTGTTAACAGTCAGGGAAAGTTTTTATTGGCTTTTGCGCCTAACGGCACGACTGTAGATGAGGGGTTTAGTGTCGGTGTGTTTCGGCCGCTGACCATCGATACCGCTCAGGGCTTGCCCAATGCGACCGAAAATATCAACTTGGCATTGACTGTTAACGGGGCTGCCAATGTGCCGTTAACGACAGCGTTTGATCCTACAGACGCTTCAACCTATAACCATACAACATCAGTCACTACCTATGACAGTCAAGGTAATGGGCATATCGCATCAACCTATTATGTAAAAACGCCGGTGGCTAATGTCTGGGATGCTTATTTATTTCTCGATGATTATGGCATTACAACGGGGGGGCAGGCTGTGCCGCCTAATGCTGCCGGCGCATCGTCAGTGTCTGCAACAGTCAATGGGCCCGGATTGCCCATACCGATGTCCTTCACCTCGTCAGGAATACTCTCTGAAGTGGGTGTCCGTGCAGCGGCCATTATTACGGCAGCGACTGTAACGGCGGCGAATACAGCGGTGACCGATACTACAGCTGCCGATGCTGCGGCTGCGGCGGCGGCCGCAGCCTATACCCCCGCTCTTGCCGCAACGGCGCTTACCGCGGCCAATACGGCAGCGGCTTCCTCAGCTACTTTGGCTAGGGATGCGGCGACTGTTAACAGTACTCTCGGCGCAGCTGCCGCAACTCTTGCCGATACCGCTAAAACGACCGCCGCTACTGCCGCAGCATCGGCGGCCGCGTATGCAACTTCTGCCGCCCTTGTTGTTGACGCCGTTACGGCGGGTACGGCGGCGGGTCTTGCCGCTACGGCTAAAACAGATGCCGCGGCTGCGCAGGCTGCGGTTGCTGCTTATAACACGGCTGTTGCCGCTGCCGCTGCCGGTACCGATCAACAGACTAAGGTGGATTTTGGGGCGATTGATTTAGCCAGTATCGATCCTGGTATAAGCGTTGACAAGATGGCGTTTGATATAGATTTTGCAAAGACTGCCCAGACCAACGCCTCTTTTAGTGTTAATAATTCAAGTCAAGACGGTTTGCCCGCCGGTAATTTAACCGGCATTGATGTTGACGGAACCGGGGTGGTGTTT
Organism: Methylobacter sp.; assembly: GCA_036741905.1. GTDB lineage: Bacteria > Pseudomonadota > Gammaproteobacteria > Methylococcales > Methylomonadaceae > Methylobacter_A. Next base: position 3,410 of record DAINRH010000126.1, read on the forward strand.
GCAAGATACAGTAATGGCGGTTCCAAGACTTTAGGGCAAGTGGCATTGGCGAGGTTTCAAAGTAATCAATCCTTGGCTAAATTAGGGGATACATCTTGGGCCAAGACTTCAGATTCCGGAACACCTATTTACGGTGCGGCCGGCGATAATAATTTTGGGACTATTCAATCATCAGCTCTGGAAAGCTCTACCGTGGATTTATCGGCGCAGTTGGTTAAATTGATTATTGCGCAGCAGGCTTATCAGGCTAATTCCCAAACCATCACCACTGAAAAATCCTTGGTGGAAACTATCCTGCGAGCATAGTTTAATATTTTGAGGTGATTGGAACGATGTTTGCTTTTATTTGGTTTTAAGGTTTTGGTTTTAAGGTAAAAGGGGAGTCGTTATGGACCGTAGTTTATATATTGCAATGAGTGGCGCCAAACAGTCGTTACAAGCGCAAAATTCAAATGCCAATAATTTGGCGAATATGCAGACGACCGGTTTCAAATCCGATTTAGAGTGGTTCCGTAGCAGGCCCATGACGGGGGCCGGCTACCCCACTCGGGTTTATGCAATGATAGAAAAACCGGGAAGCGACTTTACTCCCGGCGCCATGCAGACCACAGGGCGCGATTTGGATGTAGCGATCGACGGTCAAGGATGGATTGCCGCTCAGGGGGGGGATTATGACAGCAAAGAAGCTTATACCCGTGCCGGCGATCTGCGCATTACGCCGGAAGGCTTATTGAAAACCGGAGCGGGTTTGCTGGTGTTGGGGCAAAATGGGACGATTACCATTCCGCCGGCAGAAAAGGTGACCATAGGCACTGACGGAATTATTAGTATTATTCCAATGGGCTCCGGCAACGCGACAACGTTGGTGCAGATTGACCGGATCAAGCTGGTTAATCCGGATATGAAGGATATGGAAAAGCAGGGCGACGGCTTGTTCCATACGAAAGATGGTCAGCCATTGCCGGTCAGTGCTGATGTCAGTTTGAATACAGGGACTTTGGAAGGCAGTAATGTTAATGCGTATGTGGCTATGACGGAAATGATGGAGTTGGCAAAAAATTTCGAGCTGCAATCCAAAGTGATGAAGAGCGTAGATGAAAACGCCACAATGAGTGCCAAGCTGTTGCAAATGGGATAGAACGCATGATGAAGGATTGGTTTTTTTAAAAGCCGGGCTGAGCCCGGTTTTTTTTTAGGGTTGAGTGGGTTTTGGCGTTTTGAAAATATGGCACATATCATGCTTTTGATTTAAGTGAGGCAATAAATTGGCACAAAGGAGATTATCATGACAGAACGCTCATTATGGGTCGCTAAAACCGGTCTGGATGCCCAGCAGACAAGAATGGCTGTTATATCCAATAACCTGGCGAACGTAAACACGACCGGCTTTAAAAAAGATCGGGCAATGTTTGACGACCTTATGTATCAGAATATTCGCCAAGTCGGTGGAGATACCACGCAAAATATTCAAGCTCCAACGGGGACGTCGCTGGGAACCGGCGTTAAGACGGTTTCAACTGAAAAAGTCCATAGTCAGGGCAATGTTCAGCAAACCGGTAATTCGCTGGATGTGGCAATTAATGGCCGGGGCTTCCTGCAAGTTTTAATGCCTAACGGTGATACCAATTATACCCGTGACGGATCCTTAAAATTAGATTCAACGGGTCAGCTGGTTACTTCAGGCGGCTTGCCGCTGAATGCGGGGATTACTGTGCCTGCCACCGCAGAGAGTATTACGATCGGCACTGACGGTACGGTATCCGCCACAATAGCCGGATTGACCCAGCAGTTGGGGCAAATTCAGACCGCTAATTTCATCAACCCTACGGGATTGCAGGCGGTTGGCGACAACCTTTATCGGGAATCTGCCGCCAGTGGCGCGCCGATTGTGGGAACGCCGGGATCAGGAGAATATGGCACGTTAAATCAAGGCTCATTGGAAACCTCCAATGTCAATGTCGTTGAGGAGCTGGTCAATATGATTGAAGCGCAACGGGCTTATGAGATGAACTCCAAGGCGATTTCAACGGCCGATCAGATGCTGTCCTTTGTGACGCAGCAATTATAAGTGTAGGAGTAATGGCATGAGCACTCAAAAATCAATTGGTCGTCTCCGTTCTCCCGGCAAGCGCACGGTGTTCTGTATTCTGGCAATCACGCTGTCCGGGCTAGAGGCTTGTACACCCATACCGCAACGGGATCCTGCATTTTCCCCGGTTGCGCCGGCTGACTTAAGGCCCCCCGTGCAAAGCAGCGGATCGATCTATCAGGCCGGTTACGATATGCGTCTGTTTGAAGATCATACGGCAAAAAGAGTCGGGGATGTGCTGACCATTACACTTATGGAAGCTACTCAGGCGACAAAGGCTGACGATCTTAACACTAAAAAAGAGACCTCGATGTCGGCTTCGGCTCCCTCTATGCTTGGTATTGCAGCATCCGCCTTTACCGGGCAGAGTCTTAAAACCGAACTGGCGTCAACAAAAGAATTTAAAGGCGCGGGCGCTGCCGATCAAAGCAATAGTTTAAGCGGCAATATTTCTGTTACGGTTGTCGAGCTGTTGCCAAACGGCAATTTAAGCGTACGAGGCGAGAAAAGAGTCACCTTAAATCAGGGTGATGAATTCATCAGGCTATCCGGTATTGTCAGGCCGGTCGATATCAATTCATCCAATATTATTACTTCAGACAAAGTGGCCGATGTAACCATTATGTACGTAGGCGACGGTGCCATGGCGGATGCCAGCAAAATGGGTTGGTTGGCAAGAATTCTTCAAAGCCCATGGTTCCCATTGTAAAACAAGGATAAGGATATGAACGCCATACATAAGAACGTTAGTTTGCTGCTTCTGCTGGGCATCGCCATCAGCGGGCCGGTTTATGCCGAACGCATTAAGGATATTGCCTCCATCGAGGGCGTGCGCAGTAACCAACTGGTAGGTTACGGCTTGGTCGTCGGCTTGGATAAATCCGGCGATAAAACGACATTTACCGGGCAAAGCTTACGTAGCATGTTGGCGCGTCTTGGCTTGACTTTGCCTCCCGGCCTTGATCCTAAATCAAAAAACATCGCGGCAGTCTCCATTCAGGCGGAACTACCTGCATTTGCCAAGCCGGGTCAATCGATTGATGTTACTGTCTCTTCTCTTGGCGATGCCAAAAGTTTACGGGGCGGCACCTTATTGATGAGCCCTTTAAAAGGAGCTGACGGACAAGTTTATGCTATCGCGCAGGGAAGTCTGGTGGTGAGCGGCTTGAGCGCTTCAGGCCAGGACGGTTCAAGCGTTACCGTCAACAATCCCAATGTGGGCCGTATTCCCAACGGAGCAACTGTTGAACGCGGCGTTAACACCTCTTTTGCTGAAGGCGATGCGTTGATTTTTAACCTGCATACTTCGGATTTTACTACCGCCAATCGCATGGCGGAGTCCATTAACAGGGTATTGGGTACTAATACCGCCAAAGCGATTGATGCGACGTCTGTCAGGGTTAATGCCCCTGTGGATCCCAATCAAAAAGTGACCTTTGCCTCAGTGGTCGAAAATATGATGGTTATTCCTGATGACGCGCCTGCTCGAGTTATTGTCAACTCTCGCACCGGGACCGTCGTTATTAACGGCAAAGTCAGGGTGCAGCCTGCTGCGGTGTCTCACGGCAGTTTGACGGTTACTATTACCGAAGATCCTCAAGTCAGTCAGCCAAATGCACGATCCAACGGTCAGACGGTGGTTACTCCGAAATCTGATGTGAAGATTTCAGAAGAAAAAAATCACATGTTTGTGTTTAATCCCGGCGTTTCCCTGAATGAAATTGTCCAGGCAGTCAACAATGTAGGTGCGGGGCCCAGCGATTTGGTGGCTATTCTTGAAGCGCTCAAATCAGCCGGTTCCTTACATGCCGAGTTAATTGTTATTTAAAGTTGTTGACCGTGGCGGATTGCTATCGCGAATCTGCCTTATGCGGAGGTTGTTATGTTAAGTACACAAAATGCTGATGTTTACACTGACTTTAACGGTCTGGCTAAATTAAAAGCCCAAGCCAGAAAAGATTCGCCGGAAGCCTTGAAAGAAGTTGCCAAGCAATTTGAGTCGATTTTTCTAAATAACGTACTTAAAAGCATGCGCGCAGCCAAGCTGGCTGATGGCGCTATGGATAGCGATCAAAGTGAATTTTATAACGAGATGTATGATCAGCAATTAGCTGTGCATTTGTCGGGTTCTCCCGGCGTTGGCTTGGCTGACTTAATCGTTAAGCAATTGAGTCCTGCGAAGCCTAAAAACGAGAAGCAGGATATTGAAGATTACTTAAACAAGTCGGGCGGCTTATCGCGCGGTTCTGAACAGGTTCATGCCGTTAACCGGCAGGTCAATGGCAAAATTGACCGTTTTGCTGTCGGTTCTTCAGAGGGACAAGTTAAGGTTTCTCCTTATATTCAGGATAGGAGTCCGCTTGATGAAATGACTGAATTTCCCTTCAATAGTGAGGCAATGCAGCCTATCAGCGCATTAACAGCGGAACAGAGATTGCCGATACAATCGTCAGAAGAGTTTGTCCGCCGGCTGCATCCGTATGCTGAACAGGCCGCGAAGGAATTAGGCGTGGAACCCAAAGTGATTTTGGCGCAAGCCGCCCTGGAAAGCGGTTGGGGACGCTCGGTAATAAAGAACGGCAATGGCAGCAATAGTTTTAATTTATTTAACATTAAAGCGGATAAAGCCTGGCAGGGTAAGCAGGCGCAAGTCGCTACACTGGAATTTGACCAAGGTATTCCTAAAAAAGTTAATGCAGGCTTTAGATCCTACGATTCATTCAAGGAAAGTTTCAGGGATTATGTCGACTTTATTAAAAGTAACCCACGTTATGGCGAAGCATTAAAGAAAGCGGGCAATGCGGAACAATATATGCATGAGTTACAACGGGCAGGTTATGCAACCGATCCGAAATATGCCGACAAGGTAATGAGTATTTATCAAGGCAATACGATGGCTGAATTTGAGCCTGATGTCATTATGGCGATGAATCAATGATCAAAATAAGTCCGGCATCTAATTATTGTAACAGGACGCTATCATGAGTGGATTATTAGCAACATCATTGTCCGGTCTGCTGGCTGCTCAGCGCTCATTGGAAACTGTTCAACATAATATTTCCAATGTAAATACAGAGGGTTATAGTCGTCAGCGGGTAGAGCAGGGCACTAAGGCAGCACAATTTTCCGGCGAAGGATATATTGGTCAGGGCGTAAATGTTAACAATATTACGCGCAGTTATGATCAGTTTATCAGCAAGCAATTAAACTCCAGTCTTGCCGCATTCGGAGACTCGGATCGTTACTATCAGCTTGCTACTCAGGTTGATAACGTAATGGCTGACCCTAGTACGGGAATGGCTCCCACCATGAACCGTTTTTTTAATGCTTTAAATGATGTGGCGAATGATCCTTCATCGATCCCTTCCAGGCAGGTGCTGTTGTCCGAGACAGGAACCCTGACACAAAATTTCAATACGATGAACAGTCGGTTTGAAGAGATACGTGCGCAGAATAATCATGACATGGGAGCCATGGTTAACGATATTAACGCTTTGGCTAAATCAATCGCTGATCTTAATGTACAAATCGCAACGGGCTTAGGCAAAACACAAGGCTTGAAGCAGCCCAATGACTTACTGGATCAACAGGATGCTTTGCTGTCAAAGTTGTCCGAAATAGTCAATGTCTCGGTCGTTCCGCAAAATGACGGTAGTTCCAACGTTTTTATCGGTAATGGACAGGCGCTGGTTCTTAAGGCCGGGGTAGGAACCTTTACCACCATTCAGTCTGAATTTGATCCCGGTCGACTGGAAATCGGGCTTAAGACCGCTAATGGCACTACCAATATAACCAGTCAGATCAGTGGCGGTTCGTTGGCGGGTTCATTAAGATTTCGGGATGAGGTATTGGATCCCGCCCAGCAAAAACTGGGTCAGGTTGCTGCCGGTTTGGCAATGGAAGTTAATGCGCTTCATAACAACGGTTTTGATCTTAAGGGTGAGGCCGGGGCGGACTTATTTAAATTTTCCGGTGCTGAACAAATTCCGGTTATTCAAAGTTCGCTTAATACCGGCAATGCAGTTGTTACCGCTAGTTTTCAGGATGTAAATGCCACCCCATCGGCAGCGGGGAAGCTGGATTTTAGTGACTTTAAATTGACATATGTTAATGCCGGCGGCGGTGTCGACTACACGTTGACCAGGGTTCGTGATAATCAGGTGATTAATCTTACCGCCACCACTGTGGCGGGTATTTCTACCTTGTCGTTTGCAGCAAATCAGCCTAGCAATATCGATGTAACTGCTTTGCCGGGCATTGATATAACCGTTGATTTGACTGGCGGTAAAACTATATCAGTCGGGGATAAATCTGTAATCAGACCGACTTACAGTGCGGCTGAAAAAATCGGGATCAATATAGATGATCCGAGAAAAATAGCGGCAGCAACCAATATAGAAGTCGATCCGGTGACCAATCAGCCGGTGCTGGACGGATTGGGTAATCCCGTTATTATTAATGGGGCAATGCCCAATGATAATAGAAACGCGCTACAACTGGCGGATCTTAGAAATAAAACGAGCTTGTTGGGGGGGACTACCTCATTTAATGGCGCCTATAGTCAAATTGTGTCCGGTGCCGGAGCATTGACGCATGCTGCCGAGTTTAGCGCTTCGGCTCAGGAAGCATTATTAAATCAGGCCAAGGAATCCATGTCGAGTCTGGCGGGCGTGAACTTGGATGAAGAGGCCGCTAGCTTAATAAAGTTTCAGCAGGCTTATCAGGCATCCGCCCAATCCATTTCAGTGGCCAGATCTTTATTTGATACTTTGATCGGCGCAGTTAGATAGGAGTTATGGCAATGAGAATTTCAACAGCGTGGTCGCAACAGCTTAGCTTTAATGCGATGAACAGTCAGCAAGCCAAATTGGCTAAGGTTCAACAGCAATTAAGTTCCGGGCTTAAAATATCAGCGCCCGCTGATGATCCGGCGGCAGCGGCAAGAATATTGGATTTAGACAAATCTATTACAAAAACAGAGCAGTATCAAAATAATATTGCCGCTACTCGCGGACGATTGAGTCTTGAGGAATCTGCACTGGAAGCGGCAAATAACATAATGTATAACGCCAAAGATTTGACCATTCAAGCTAAGAACGGCACTTTAAGCAGCGGTGACAGGCAGGCGATCAAGTTGCAAGTAGATCAGTTGCTTGAAGAAATGGCCGGTATAGCCAATACCAAAAATGCCAATGGCGAATATATTTTTTCAGGCGACCTTGCTACGGTACCCGCTTTCGCGAAGAACGCCGCAACAGGCGAATATGTCTATCAAGGCGGTCCGCAACAACGGGCCTTGCAAATCAGTCCTACGCGGCAGGTTGCAGATGGCGATTTAGGCTTCAATGTATTCGAAAATATAGATTCGAGTAGTCCGGCGGCTGACGAGAATGGCAAGCGCAGTGTTTTTAATACCCTAAAGGCGTTGTCTGACGGTTTGAACTCAACGCTTAATGCCAATCCCGGTGAAATTACCGGCGACAGGTTTTTACAATATGGCTTGGATTATTCTGCTGCTACAGTTCAATTCGACTTGGTTGCCAATCCGGGGCCGGTCACTGCACCCATAGATTTGAGTGGTAAACCGGCGTTTGCTGGAGTGGAAGATGTTGTTACCGAGATAAACGCTCAACTGACAGCTGGCGGTTTTAATACGGACATTCAGGCGCGGAGCAATGGCAATAGAATCGAATTTGCTTCAGTCGCTACAGGCGCTACTTCCAGCATACAAATTAATAACACGTCAGGCACATTTTTAACGGATGCCGGGTTTAGTAACGGTCAGGTCAAGGCAGGCGTCGGCGCACAGACATTTCAGAATCAACTTGGCGATGTTTTAGCTGATCTTGATGCCGCATTGGGAAGTATTTTGAACGCAAGAGCCAGTGTCGGAGCAAGGATGAACGCTTTGGACAGCCAAGAGTCCCAAAATGAAAAATACGTAATAGATACCAAGTCAACGCTTTCTGACACTCAAGATCTTGATTATGCCGAGGCACTTAGCAAGTATCAGTCCCAGTCCACTGCGTTGCAGGCCGCGCAACAGACTTTTATTAAGATAAAAGATTTATCACTGTTTAAGTATCTCTAATAGAGGGGTGTTTAACGTCCAGCCGGGACTGAGATTTTAAAGCGGAGGTAGATCGGTTAAAAGGTGAGCCGGGTTTAAGGCCCACCTTCTAAAATGCCGGGTTATGGATAAATGACTTTAGGTGCAAAATTGGCGGCCGGGTATTTAGGGTCAAACTCGGTTGCTTTTTCAACAGGCTTTTGATCCGGACATTTCGGTGAAGATGTGACTGCCTCTTTGTCGATGTAAATGACTGTAGGCTGAAAATTTGCAGCTGGGTATTGGGCGTCACTGTCGGCCG
>DAINRH010000127.1:0-11852 GCA_036741905.1 Methylobacter sp.
TAAAGCGACCACCACCGAAAAGCTGGGTTTTGAGGGACGTAAAGAAGGGATTGCTGTGCAGGCGATTGTTTTGATTGAAAAATAGCTCTCTTCAATTCATGCTTTTTTTAAGCATTCTCAGTGTTTGTGGGAGCGGCTTTAGCCGCGATTATCGCGGCTAAAGCCGCTCCCACAAACAAAAAAGCTTTCGTAACTTTATGATTGATAAACAACTGCCGCATAGTAAAGATTTAAGAAAGGGCAGATATTTCCAACACAATCAAACCTATTTGGTCACCACCGTTACCGAGCAAAGGCAAACGGTGTTTACTGATTTTTGGCTGGGTAGAATCGTTGTACAAGCCATGCGCCATCAGCACCAACAGGGCAATATCCACAGTCTGGCGTTTGTGCTGATGCCGGGTCACTTGCATTGGTTATTCACCTTGCAAAACGATAACACCTTGGCAGCTGTCATGATGCATGTTAAAGGCTCCTCGTCCTACCTGATACAAAAAAATCGTCGAGAATGCGGTGCGATACATTTACACCAACCCTTGTGGCAAGAGGGCTATCATGACCGCGCATTAAGAAAAGAAGAGGATTTGCAACAGATTGCCCGCTATATAGTGGCAAATCCATTAAGAGGGGGATTAGTCGATAAGATAGGCGACTATCCGCTGTGGGATGCGGTCTGGTTATAGAGTGCGATGAGTGCTGTGAAGAGAGTGGGAATGTGGGAGTGGCTTTAGCCACGACGACAACCCATGCACAAAATATTGATGTGTTAAAATCGAGGCTAAAGCCTCTCCCACAGCCATTGACGACATCAGTTTCCGGGCGCTGAAAATCGACAGCTCCAATGATTAAAGGTGAAAACAATGAATGTTTCTTATGTTGAAAAAATAGAACAAGAAATCAAACAAATGCCGCCTGAATATTTGCCGGCTCTGTTTAATATTATTCATACCTTTAGGGAGAGTATCAGCTTAAACACGGCTGAAGAAAGTTTTAAGCAAGGTTTTAAGGAAGCGTTAACGGGGGAGACCCGGCCTATTGAAACGCTGTGGGATATGAATGAACATTGATGTTGATTATACGCTTGAGTTTAAGCGCAATATTCGGCAACTCATCAAAAATATCCCTCTATCCGCCAAGACATAGAGCCTATTATTCAAAGTTTGCAGTAAGGCGAATTATTGGGCGATAGAATTCAGCACAGCGGGTACGTTATTTATAAGCTCAGAGTCAAAAACAGTGATAACCGGAAAGGTAAAAGTGCGGGCTATCGGATCATTTATTATGTAAAAACGGCTGCCAATATTGTGCTGGTCCCTATTTATTCAAAATCAGAACAGTCAGATATAACCGCTAATGAACTAAAAACCATCATTAAGCAATTCGATACCGGCAATCCTGAATCCGGAAATGTCGGATGAAGAATATCTAAGTATTGAAGAAAAAAGACGGCATTTGCAACATACGAGGCATTTTTTATGAATCACATCCACGAAATAAATACACAGTGCCAAAGATTGCCGGAAGATTTACAAAAAGAGGTGTTGGATTTTATTTTCTTTCTGGAATCACGATACACGCTCAAGCGTAGCGGGCAAACCGGCCCTGTTTTAACCGATGCCGAGCTTGAGCAAGCTTGCGGCATTTTAAAAGCGCCGCATGGCATAAGCCTGGAGCAGATGGAGGACGCTATAAAAAAACGGGGTGGCGACTTATGATTGCGGTTGACACTAATATTTTGGTTCGAATATTGATTGACGACCCCAGCGCAGTTAAACAAATGGATCTTGCGAAAGCCTTGCTCAAAAAAGCAAGGCAGGTTTTTGTTCCGCAAATTGTTCAGATTGAGTTGGTTTGGGTATTGGAAAGCGCTTACGGCTTTGATAAGGCAGCCGTCATTACCGTATTAAAACATCTGCAACAATCAGTCGTCTTTGTTCTTCAACAGGCAAACCAGTTCGATGCCGCGCTCATTCATTTTGAAAATCAAGCGGCTGATTTTTCAGATTACCTTATCTTGTCGGCCTGTTTGGAAGATAAGCATCAGTTGTTTACTTTTGATAAGAAGTTTGCACGCTTACAGTTGGTCAATTTACTTAAGGAATAACAAGGCTTGCGATATGAAACTCAAATTTAAACATCAAGCCTACCAAGCCAACGCCGTCGATGCGGTGGCGGATTGCTTCGCCGGACAGTCGCTGACCGGCGGCATACAATACCGTGTCGATCCCGGTCGGGTCAATAAGGGCGGACAGCAAAGCCTGCTCGATGAATCCGGTTTCAGGAATGGGGAAATAAGCAAATCGATTAATTTGCTGGAAAATATTCACGCCGTGCAACGCCGCCAAAACCTGCCTTAGCAAAATCACTTCCGGGCAAGTCAAATACGATGTGGTGGACAGTTACGGCAAATTGATGGAATTCTATCTCCTCGCTCCTACGGCAGTGGCGCAACGCGAGGGAACGATAAAAACTTGAAACAATCTTAACCTACCTTTATGCAAAATATTGAAATTCCCGTCTGGCCTTACGTTTACGGCCAACCTTCCGGTTCCGGAAAAATCCGCAGTTTACCCGAAGATTTTATCGTTAAAGAAAACCTGTCGTTTGAACCGTCGGGCGAGGGCGAACACGCTTTTTTACAAATAGAAAAGAAAGGCGAAAACACCGAATATGTCGCCAGGCAGTTGTCCAGGTTTGCCAACGTCAGGCAACGCGATGTCAGTTACGCCGGATTAAAAGACCGCTACGCGGTCACGACGCAATGGTTCAGCGTCTGGTTGCCGGGCAAGGTCGATCCCGATTGGGCGCAGTTTGAATCGGATAGCATGAAGGTGTTGCACTTCGTGCGCCATGCCAGAAAACTCAAGCGCGGCGTGTTGTCAGGCAACAGCTTTAAGCTGGTGGTTCGCGATTGGCAGGGCGATCCAGCCAAAACCATTCAGCAGTTGGAATTGATTAAAGCCAACGGCATCGCCAATTATTTCGGCTCGCAGCGTTTCGGTAACGAGGGCCAAAATGTCAGTAAAGCCCTGGCAATGTTTGAGGGCGAAAAAGTGGGTCGAGAGCAGCGCAGTATTTATTTGTCGGCGGCCAGGTCGTACCTGTTCAACCTGATTTTGGCTGAGCGGGTAAGGCAAAATAACTGGAATCAACCGCTGGCAGGCGACACCTACCAATTCGATTTGTCGCACAGCTGCTTTCAATCGGAGCAGCCCGACGCTGAAATCATCCGGCGTTTGGCGGTCAAAGACATTCATCCCACCGGCGTATTATGGGGCAGGGGACATGCCGATGTGTCTGCCGATGCGCTGGGTATTGAGCAAGCCGTTATCGACGCACATTCGCTATTGGCTCAGGGCTTGATAGCGAGTGCTGTAGACCGGGACAGACGCGCATTAAGGGTTAACGTGCAGGATTTATGCTGGCAGTTTATTGATGACGCAACGCTGGAGCTTGGTTTTACCTTGCCGGCGGGGAGCTATGCTACCTCGGTGTTGCGGGAAATTATCTTGTAAATCGGCTGAGGGCATCAGCATTATTTTTCATTAATCCCTGTCTTCTTCGGGCAGATCGGCACAATGCCTTAAAAATCGATTATCCGAGATTCGGCGGCATTTTCATTTTAAATAAGTTCGTTACTCACCGTTAAAAGGGGCTATATTGTTATTTTCGTCGGCATAAAAAAGCTTGCGCTACTGTTACTTTCAGGTAGCTATTTTAATAATTAACCGAATTTAAAACGCTGTAATAAATTGTTAAATAAATGATTTATATTGGCTGTAATATGTTTAAATGTAAGCGTTAATTATTTTTTATAAATTATTTCGTATTGCTCGCCGCTTATTTTAATAGGAATTAATTATGCCCACACGCCTTAACGTATTGCTGGATAAAATAAAAGACCTGGAAGATGAGTTGGTCGATGAATTGCAAAAACAAGAAGCATTTTCCTATGAGATTATTAAACGACGTATCCATTTTGAAGAAAAAGTTAGTATCCGGCATAAAGAATATGCCAAGCAATTGTTTATCTATATAACCGACGCAAAAATAAAACATATACTTAGTGTACCCTTTATATGGATATGTATTGTACCCGTCGCATTAACGGATATAACCATCAGTATATATCAGGAAGTATGTTTTCCTATTTACGGTATTCCTAAAGTAAAGCGACAGGATTATATTGTTTTCGATAGGCAGTATCTTAATTACCTTAATATTATAGAAAAAATTAATTGCGGCTATTGCAGTTACGTCAATGGGTTATTCGGTTATATGCAGGAAATAGCCGGGCGCACGGAACAATTTTGGTGCCCAATCAAACATGCTAAGCGCATTAAAAGCTTACACAGCCGTTATCAGAAATTCATTGATTACGGCGATGCCGAAACATATCGAGCCAAAGTTGAAATAACCCGGCATGACTTTAAAGATTTAGAATAAAATCAAGTCCTGCCGGGATTATTATTCAATTAGAATAATCGTTATATCGATGGTTAAAGCCAGTATAGTTTAGGGATAAACAATACTGGCTTGCGGGCCGAGGTCGTCGGTCTCTTCAACATAACGGATTTCATCGCCAACTTGCAAGGTATCAAAGCCGCTTCCTGTCACGCTGTTGCGGTGGAAATATATTTCATGCCCGTCTTCAGCCTCGATAAAGCCGTGATCTTTTTCCGGCAACATGCGGATTACGGTGCCGGCGCTTTGCAAGTCATGCGTTTTAACTTTACCTTGCTGAATCCGTGCGTAATCCTCCAACTGCCTCGCTGCCGCGTTAAAGGCGTCACGTATGGCGACATAAATATCTTCATAAGCTTTTTTGTCGTGATGCTCCCGGCTGATGACCAATTCTTTGCGCGGCGTGGTGATATCAATGCGAATATGGTATTGATTGCCTTGATGATGGCGGTGGTGTTCTGCTTCCACCGCAACCCGGCAGCCCATAATATGCGAATGAAATCTATCCAGCTTGCCGGCTTTTTCACGGATTTTAGCCTCTACAGCATCGGAATGAGCTATCCCATGAAAAGTGATTTGTAACGGGATTTGCATGTCAGTCACCTTATTGAGGTTAAATACGGGAATGAACGGCCTGTTGCAGTATCAGATGACAATTAAATCTTCGGCTTGAGGGCCTTTTTTTCCCTGCGTTACATTGAATTGTACTCTTTGTCCGTCGCTTAACGATTTAAACCCTGTGCTGCTTATATTGCTGTAATGCACAAAAACATCAGGGCCTTTTTCCTGTTCGATAAAGCCGAAGCCTTTGCTGGCGTTAAACCATTTAACTGTACCGGTATTTGTTTGTGTAGACATAATTAATAATCCTAAATAAATTTAATTTTTATTAAGTAATACATACGTTACTTAATTTTTATTTTTTGTAAATGGTAGCTATCAACCCGACAGTTAACCGCGTATATGTTTTTATCTTGTTAGGTAATTAGCATAAAATCTCCAGTAATATAAAATTAATATATCTAATTTATATAGAGGTTAGTGAGGGATATTTTCAGTAACCATTTCTTTAAATTCCCGCTCTGCCTCGATCCAGTCATCAAATTCATGGCCCGGTTCAAAACCTCTGCTTTCCGCCTTGTAAAAGGCAAGTTCAGCAATTTTTGTGTAACAGTCAGGTAGATTTACAGGCGTAAAAGATCCTTCTATGTTTAATTCAGCGTCTTGGATGGGCGTGTTCACTTGTCACCTCACTCATAGCTAAGTTGCCGGATTCGCATAACGTTTTTTGACGGCATAGAAAAATCGGCTGAAAACATTGAAACAAAAAATTGATAATAAAAATATTAGTGTAAATACCTAGTTTTGAGGAAATTTTAAAAGCGCACAGCAATGAATGAGCTTTTTACCGATATAACTTGGTATTTTCAGGCATTGGCAGGTAAATCAGGCGAGTTCTCTAATTTAAATGAGCCGGAAGCCGGACATATAGAATCAACAATACAGCGGCATTTTCACAAGCAGGTAGGTGCTAATACTTAGGTTAATAATATTATGGAAATAGGATTAAATAGCGGTTATATTAAAATATAAAATGTTTATAGTTATTTATTATCAATAAAATTATTAATTAAAAATACAGTATAACCATTGCTACACGGTATATTTTTTTGCACCAAGCGCAGGTAGCGTTTATTTAACGCTACTCAATTAATAAACTGAGTTTTCCACGCAGAGTATATAAGCCATGAAAAATACACCGTTAGATCCTTCGCAACTCTATAAACCATGCAATGTCGAACAGTTAAAGTTCAGTTCCACCGAGGAGCTTGAAGATATTGATATTGCCGTGGGACAGCAACGCGCTGTGGAAGCCGTCAAATTGGGCATCCACATGCATAAAAACGGTTATAACATTTTCGCAATGGCGCCTTCCGGCACCGGTAAGTTGACTACCGTACGGCAGTTGGTCGAACACGAAGCCAGTCGGCAATGCATTCCTTCGGACTGGTGTTACGTCAACAATTTCAGTCAGCCTGCCAAACCGACGGCTATTAAATTCATGCCGGGACATGGCAAGGTGTTCAAGCAGGATATGGAACAATTGATTGACGAGTTGAGCATCGCCATACCGGCGGCGTTTGACGGTGATGAATACCGATCCAGAACGGGGGAACTTGAAAGCGAATCGCGGCAACGGGAAATAAGCGAACTCAGCCAGTTACGCGAAGAAGCGGCCAATGCCCATATTATTCTCACCGAAACCGCGACCGGTTACGCCTTTTCGCCCGCCAATGAAAACAACGAAATTATCAGTCCCGAGCAGTTTAATAAGTTTGATAAAGACAAGCAGCATGAAATACAAAAAACCATTTTCGACTTGCAGGAACGCTTGGCAAAACTGCTGAAAAACTTTCCCATTTGGCGCAAGGAAACCAAGCGTAAACTGCAAGCGCTTAACCGCGAAGTTGCCGAGCAAGCGGTCAATCATTCCATAGATGACCTGATTGAAAAATACGCCAAACAGGAAGCAGTGCTCAGTTACCTGAACGATGTTCAAAAAGATATTATCGAACATGTACTGGATTTTCTTCCGCGTAGCGAAAAAATGTTGCCGTTTATGGAGTTAGCGCAGGAATCTAATCCGCTTAAACGGTATTGCGTGAATCTGATGGTGGATTTTAGCGGCAAGAAAGCGGCCCCGGTTATTTACGAAGATCATCCGAATTACAGCAATCTGGTCGGACGTATCGATCATCAGGCTTACATGGGCTCGCTAGTCACCGATTTCACCATGATCAAACCCGGCGCGTTGCATAAAGCCAATGGCGGCTACCTGATTATCGATGCCCGAAAACTGCTGTTTCAACCCTATGCCTGGGATACGCTGAAAAGAACATTGCAATCCGGCGAAATTCGTATCGAATCGCTGGAACGGGCGCTCAGTCTGAGCAGCGCTACATCGCTGGAACCGGAACCTATACCGCTTAATATAAAACTCATCCTGATGGGCGAGCCGCTGATTTATTATTTACTGTGCGAATACGACCCGGAGTTTCACGATCTTTTTAAAATAGCAGCCGATTTTGACCAATCGGTGTCCAGGGAAGATAACGACCATGACTATGCCCGCTTGCTGGCGACTATCGCCCGTCGCGAGAAGTTACGTCCCCTGAGTCAAAACGCAGTTGCCAGGGTTATCGAACAGAGTTCCAGAATGACCGGCGATGCCGAAAAACTGCTCACCCATCTGCGCAGTATCAAGGACTTGTTAACGGAATCCGACTATTGGGCGGATAGTAACGGTCACGCCCACATTACCAACAGCGATGTGCAACAGGCCATTGATCATAAAACCCACCGGCTGGATAAGATCAGGGAAAAACTCTATGAAAATATACATAGAGGCACGGTATTAATTGACATTGAAGGCAGGGTTACCGGTCAGATCAACGGCCTTTCGGTATTGCAGCTAGGTGAATTTAGTTTTGGACAACCTGTCCGGATCACCGCAACCACCCGTTTAGGCGCCGGAAAAGTGGTGGATATTGAACGCGAAACCGAATTAGGCGGCGCTATTCATTCAAAAGGCGTGCTGATATTGTCGAGTTTTATCGCCGCCCGGTATTCCCGGAAAGCGCCGTTCTCGATCGCCGCCAGTCTGGTATTTGAACAATCCTACGGTCGCATTGAAGGCGACAGCGCCTCTCTGGCTGAACTGTGCGCTATTTTATCGTCGCTCGCTCAGATTCCGTTGCGGCAGGATTTGGCAATTACCGGTTCGGTCAATCAACTAGGCAACGTCCAGCCGATAGGCGGGGTTAATGAAAAAATTGAAGGTTTTTTCGATGTGTGCGTCAAAAAAGGATTAACCGGCACTCAAGGCGTCATCATTCCCGCCACCAATATTAAACATTTGATGTTGCGCTGGGATGTGGTGCATGCCGCTCAATCAGGCCAATTCACTATTTATGCCGTCTCAACCGTAGATGACGCAATTGAATTGCTGACCGGAATGGAGGCCGGCATGATCAATGAGCAGGGCGCTTATCAGCCGGAATCGTTTAACGGCCAGGTTGAAGCCCAGCTGTTGCAATTTACCAGGATCAAGAAGGAGTATGCCGGTAAATCCAAATGACAGTCGAT
This sequence comes from Methylobacter sp., assembly GCA_036741905.1. Classification (GTDB taxonomy): domain Bacteria; phylum Pseudomonadota; class Gammaproteobacteria; order Methylococcales; family Methylomonadaceae; genus Methylobacter_A. The sequence continues at coordinate 8,611 of DAINRH010000127.1, forward strand.
TTATAACCGACACCGGCATGAGCGGCAAGTTCCGTCAATTATCCTGATGCAGGGGGCAGACTATATGACAAATAATGCCGATATTTTTCATTTTGTCATATTACTGTAATAATCTTGTCGCATTGCTGTAATGAACTTGTCATATTCTGATCAAATACCTTTGCGATTAGCCGGACTATTCCATGTCAATCTTATACGATGAACTAACAAAAATTCTTCAGGGCAAGCAATTGACGCCTCATTTTCAACCTATTGTTTCTTTATCTAAAAAGAAAATCATGGGTTACGAGGCTTTAATCCGTGGCCCTTCCGATAGTCCGCTGCACAGTCCGTTTAATTTGTTCGACACGGCCGAACGTTTCGATTTAAGTACAAAACTCGAATACATCTGCCGGGAAGTCACTATAAAACGCTATGCGGACTTGAATGTTAAGGAGAAGCTGTTTATTAACGTAAGTCCGGCCGTACTGTTGCAACCGGATTTTAAAAAAGGAGAAACGCTGAAGCTTCTGGATCAATTCGGCGTCGATCCCCGTTCTGTGGTGATCGAGTTGACGGAACATCAACCCACTGACGATTTTCAATTAATGCGTGAAGCAATCATCCATTATAGAAAGATGGGTTTTGAAATAGCCATTGATGACCTAGGCGCGGGCTATTCAGGTTTAAGGCTCTGGTCGGAATTGCAGCCTGAATACGTAAAAATAGACATGCACTTTATACAAGGCATCCATAGCGATCCGATCAAACTTAATTTTGTTCGCTCCATTCAAAATATTGCCAGCTCTCTTAACTGCAATGTTATTGCTGAAGGCATCGAAACAGAAGATGAATTTAAAGTCGTGGAGCAACTTGGCATTACTCATGCGCAAGGCTATTACTTTGCCCGGCCGACAGCCGTTCCTTTGGAAAAAGTCGACCAGTCATTATTTATCATCAGTCCCCAAGCCAATCAATTTAACGCGACCAAAGCGGTGCATATCGCTAAATTTATAACGCCTGTTTCATCGGAAACCGCTATCGGCGAAGTCATGAATTTATTCCATCATGACAGCGATTTAACCATTCTGCCGTTGGTTGATAACAATGTCGCGGCAGGCATTATTTTTCGCGACCATTTTCTATTCAAGCTGTTTTCAAGCCGCTACGGCATTGAGCTGTATGGAAGGAAACCGATAAAAACCTTCATAGAGAAAGCGCCGTTAAGTTTCGATCAAAACACCGCCATAGAATCAGTCAGTAAACAACTGACATCAACCATGCGCGACGATCAGGCTTTTATCATTACCAATGACGGGGAATATGCAGGCATAGGCACGATACTGAAATTACTTGAAGAAATCACCCGCCAGCAAATCCACAATGCCAAACACGCTAATCCATTGACCTTATTGCCGGGTAGCGTCCCGATCAATGACCAGATCGATCAATTGTTGGCAAGCAACGTACCCTTTAGTTTCGGTTATTTCGATCTGGATCACTTCAAACCCTTTAACGACGTTTACGGCTACAGTGCGGGCGACGATATTATTAAAGCCGTTGCCAATACGCTGACCCAGCACATTTCCGCCGATAGCGGTCTGGTCGGTCATATCGGCGGGGATGACTTTATCGTTATTTTTACCGGTAATGACTGGCTACAGTGCTGTGAAAATATTTTAAACGACTTTAAAAAAGCCGTTCCGCACTATTACAAAGATGAAGACATAAAAACCGGCGGCATTTATACTGACAACAGAGCGGGAGAAAAATGTTTTTTTCCTTTGATAAGCCTGTCAGTCGGGCTGGTGGATTCGGATTCGACTTGCCAGTGCCACTCTCATGTCGATATAGCCGATTTGGCAGCCGAAGCCAAAAAACAGGCTAAAAAAATCGACGGGAACAGTTTCTTTATTAACCATCGCGCAGCAACAAAAAAACGGGAAAGCCTTCAACAATCCTTTACGCATAAATCAGTTGCAAAGCTGCATGCCGTTAATTAACTCCTAAAAACAGATACCCGGCCGCTTTCCATGCCGAAACCCTTATCGTTATAAACAGGTATTTTAAAGCGCGTCATTCCGACAGATATGGCGCGTTGCTTAGATGCCTGTCTATAAAGAAAACCCGTGTCGAAAGCTGGGAATCGGGGAATAACAACTACAAAGGCTCTTAAAATGTTTGGTTACATCAGCTTCAAAGTTCGCATACTGCTTGGTTTTCTTGCCGTCATCGGTTTAATGACAGGCATTGTTGCAGTCGGCTTGTTTAATTTTTCGCAGACTCAGCGCGACGTGGCAAAAGTGGACGGCACTTTTCTGCCCAATGCGCTGCTGGCAGAGCGAATGGCGGTTTATACCGTGCAAGTGCAACAACTTCTGACTCAAGCGTCAATCAGCCAGGATCCAGACAGTTTCCAGGATGCGCAGCGGGCTGCCGAAGATTTTAAACAAGGCATTGCGCAGTTCCGCGAGCGCTTGACCGGTGAAAACGCGGCACAAATAACAACAGAATTGGCCGCTGTTAAGAACGGCCATGTCGCGACGCTGAACAACGTCGCTTCGCCGGTTGTAAAAATGACTGAATTAGCAGCGCTTGAAACCGCATTCGACTGGTATTACAGCGAAGGTAAACGTATGACCGCGGTTTACGCGACCGAGGGCGTCGAGGCCGGTAATTCGGTCATGAAAGATTTTAATAAATTGGCGAAGAATTTACGGACACAGTTGAATCGAATTAAAAATCAGGGGGTGAACGACGCAAAAAATAACGCCCACGCCATCACCGAATCGACCCGGCACGCGTCAATGATCATGTTGGTCATATCCGCTATCGGTATCGGTCTGGGATTAGGCATCGCTCTCTACTTAACACGTTATCTGGACAAGCGATTGGGCATTGATCCTTATTTTGCGAAAGGCATTGCAATGGAAATTGCAGAAGGCAATTTAACGCGGGATATTCAGGTTAATGAGAAAGACACCAGCAGTTTGCTGTATGGCATGAAGCACATGCAACAACAATTGCTGGCGCGGATAACGGCAGAACGCAAAGCGGCGGACGAAACCCTCCGGGTCAAAATTGCGCTGGATAACGTCAGCACCGGGGTCATGATTGCCGATAACGACCGCAACATTATTTATGTTAATCGGGAAGTGATCGCTATGCTCGGCAAGGCCGACATGGAAGCCGGTCGGCAATTAGCAAAGTTCTCGGCTGATAATCCGGTCGGCGCGAATATGGATGATTTTCACCAAAATCCT
>DAINRH010000128.1:0-11844 GCA_036741905.1 Methylobacter sp.
CATCTGAAGCCATATCAAAATCATAACCCCAGTAGCTCATTAGCTCACCATGAAGCATTTGAATGATTGGGTTATCGTCGGCTATTAATATATTCATCGACCGTACTTTGTGTAGCAGAATTAATACTAGATATTCTAACACGGTAATAGGGCGGCTTATTTTGAATTTGTCTATTCTCAGATGCCAAAATGTCGGACAACGAAAAGCTGTTTTCCGACTCAGCAATCCTCAGCGCATAACCCGCAAATCGTCCGGTCGGCTTAAAAGCAAACGTCCCTGTCTGCTTTTAAACACTCCCTCCCGACTTGCTCAATCCGCTGCTGGCCAGAGAGCAAACAAGCCATCCCTGGCTGCGCAACACACACGTCCGTGTGAGTGTTGCTCCGGCTTCTGTTGCACAGTTCAGTGTCGCACTACGCCGAAGCTCAGCACTCAAGCAGCAGTGCGCATAATCCGCAAATCGTCCGGTCGGCTTAAATGCTTACACCCGTGTAAGCATTTAAGCTCTCCCTCCCGACTTGCTCAATCCGCTGGCGGCCAGAGGACAAACAAGCCATCCCTGGCTGCGCGGCACACACGTCCGTGTGAGTGCCGCCCCGACTTCCTTTGCACAGATCAGACTTGTTCTACTCCGAAGCTCGGGACTTGACCTGCTTCAGCACTGTCCGGGAATTCATCCGGTTGTTTTGAATGCCGGCGTTCCGTTGTTGTGTTCGGCATTGCCGGCCATGTGCATCAATAGTATTCCTGCCGACTCTGTTCGATCTTCTGCTGATGTCATCAATCAAAAAAATGGACATTAATCCTTACCAGTCCCAATGCCCCTGCATGAAATAGCCTTGTCATTATCGGAACAAATCCAACCACGCAACTTTAGACCGGTGAATATCAGGGCTTACCTTCCGCCCGAAAAGCTTTAAAAGCGTTGTTTGGAGCGTAACAAAATCAGGATGCTGATAAAGCGGCGCAACCTGATTTTGTTACGCTAAGGGGGCTACGCAATTTTTCGACGCCAAGCGGAAAAACAACAGCGGAACAACGTCACTGATGTTTTTCCGCTTGGCGGTTGTGCTACGCGCTGAAGTGATCACTCGCTTCCGGCTGTGCCTACAGCTCAGGCAAAGGAGCGGGGCCAAGCAAAAACGTGCCAATATACATAACGTAGGGGATTATGCGTAGTGGGGGCCGCGAAAAGCGTGCAGCCCCCACTACGCATAATTCACATTATGCAAAATGTCACTTATTTTGCATGACCCCGAATTTATCGGAACTCGTTTCCGGCTATGCCTACAACTCAGACAAAGGCGCTGCGCGTTTTTTTAAATGGGGTGTACCCCAAACCCCAGAAAACAACACTAAAGTATTGTTGAAGGTGCGTGGCCTCACGCAGTTTTAAAATGGGGCTCCCGCCCCAAACCCCGATGTTATCTCTTCAGCCTTGTCGTTACCGTCCCTGTTTAAAGGTTCGGGCTCCTGCCCTCAAGCGGTGTGCGGTACGCACGATCCTTTTGTGTCCGCCACCTCCCCCGCCCACCTTAAGCCCTTAAATCGCCGCTGGGTAAGTGGGTGCTGTTCAAAACCACATCATCACGTCCAGCATCCTCTTTTGCCGTAACAGGGCTTAAGGCGGTCGGATGTCGTTGGCGTACACGAAAGGGCAAACGACTTAACCGGGCATAGCCATAAACCCTAAAAAACCAGCCCACCACCATAGCCTACCCCGCACCCTAAGCCAGTCGATAAGCCCCGTAAAGACAGAATTGCCAAGTGTTTGTAAGCGCACTTCATGCGCAACAAACACTAAGCAATCTGCGTCTTGACAGGACTTATCGACTGACTAACCGAATAGGTAGGCGATGGTGACGGGTTGGTTTTTCTTAACGGGCTTATGGCTACGCCCTCAACTCGGTGGAAAAGATAAGGTGCTTCGCGGTTTTTTTAAAATGGTGGGCGCTGCCCCCCAAACCCCCTGAGGCTCAAGTTCAAGGTTGGTTTTTGTTATTTACGAAATTGCCAAGTCCACACTGTTAATTGCGTGATTTAATATTTAAACTTAGTTTATTTATATCAATACGTTATTGTATTTATTTATGAGTTAAGTTATAATTAATACGGCAAAAAAGCCAGCGGGGTTAAATCCGCTGGCCGTCTGTCCCACCTTTTCGGTCGGTTCTTTAATTAACCTTTGCCCTGTTTTGGTCTAGTCCACCTTGCAGGGCTTACTTAGTAGGAGTCACTATCATGGCAAAGTTAGCCACATCTTTCAAAAATATTTCCGGGTTGGTGCGTTCTGATAGTCCGCTGTCAGACGAGCAAATCTTTAAAGCTGCACCTTCGGTCTTCGCCGATGCGCCGCACAATTCGCGTTCCGCCCGCTACGCTTATATCCCGACTTGCGAGGTTGTTAATGGCTTGCGCGGTGAAGGGTTCCAACCGTTTATGGCTTGTCAGGCACGTTCACGCATTGAGGGTAAATCGGAATTTACCAAGCACATGATCCGTTTTCGTCATCAGAATCAAATAATCGGTGATACGGCCAACGAAATCATCCTGGTTAATTCCCATGACGGCACCAGCAGCTATCAAATGCTGGCCGGTTGCTTCCGTTTCGTTTGTCATAATGGCTTGATCTGTGGTTCAGAGATCGAAGATTTTCGTATCCGGCATTCCGGCGATGTTCTGACTAATGTCATCGAGGGGGCTTATCACATCGTTGATGAATTCGAACAGGTCGATTCAGCAAAGGAGCTAATGCAAAGCGTCGTATTAAGCCCAGGGCAACAAAACGCCTTTGCCAATGCCGCGCTGCAACTTCGCTACGATCCCGATGAAAACGTACCCATAGAAGCGTACAAGCTGAATGCCGCCCGCCGTTCCAGTGATCGGGGCGACGATCTTTGGCATACCTTAAACCGGGTTCAGGAAAATATGATTCAAGGCGGGGTACGCGGCATCAACCGGAACGGCGGCAGAATGTCCACGCGTCAAGTCACCGGGGTTAGTGAAAATATACGGCTGAACCGCGCGCTTTGGTCGCTTGGCGTGGAAATGGCCCGGTTGGCTGGGTGATCTAAAGTAACGCAGACGCGGGCGAAGTCGCCCGCGTCTTTAACTTGTAAAATTGTTATGATAACGTTATCATAACATTAATAACGTTATCATAACAAAAAAGGCGGGTTTATGGGCATTGAACGAGTTGTTACAGACGATATGATTTTTGAGGTTGCCGACCGGCTGGCGGCGAACGGTGAGAAAGTCACCAACCGGGCGATCTGGTCGGCCATTGGCGGCGGATCGATGACGACCATCAGTCAAGCGCTGCGCCGTTGGAAAGAGAGCCAGGTTTTGCAAGTGGCCCAACCTGTTGAGCGGGCGCCGTTACCGGCCGCCATCATTGACGTGCTGCACGGGGCGGCGGCTCAGTTGTGGGATGCGGCCCTTGCCGAGACAAAATCGGAACTCGACCAGTTAGCGCTGGCTACTAATGCCCGCGTGGCCGAGGCCCAGGGTGAACGGGACGACACCCTGACGGAACTGCAAACCACCGCTGAAGAACTGGAGCAAGTCAAGGCAGAGCGTGATAGTGCGTTGGCCGACGTCGACGACAAAGCCCAACAACTGGCAGCCGGCGCAACCGAAATCGCCCGACTTCAAGCCGAGCTAAACGAACAAACCCTTGCGACCGCCAATGCCACGCACCGGGCCGAAACCGCCGAAGCGGCGAAAGCTGAACTGCAAGCCAGGGTTGAGCAGCTCACCAGCCTACTGACCGGCGAACAAGCAGCCCGCCATCAGGCGGAAACAGACGCTAACGCATTACGGGCGGTTGTATCGAAACAAACGGCGGAACTGGAAGCCAGCGAACGCCGCATCGCAGACATAGAAGCCAGCGCCGCCGCTCACGCCCAGGCAACGGCAAACGAAATAACCGCAATCAGGGCAGACCGCCAGGAAATGCGCGAGATGTTAAAAATAGTAGTCGATAAAATAGGCTTGGCACCGGCTTTGGCAGAACCGGAAGTGGTAGACAAAGAGTCGCTGGAATGGCTCAGTCATACCAGCCGCGAGGATGTTAATTTTAAACACCATCTGGAAACAGCCAACGCCGCCACCTTGCGGGCCGCACTAAAGGATGAAGGGCTGGCCAAGACCAAGCGCACCAAGATTGAAGCCATGCTGAGGAAAAGAGAGCAAGGGCAAAAATGAGCATTGCCGCAAACATCAAGCAGCGCCGCGAGGCTAAGCGCTGGACTCAAGCAGAATTGGCCGAAAAATCGGGCATCGTGACCCAGGCCATGATCAGCCGGATCGAAAAGGGCGAAGATAATGCCAAAATAGACACACTGCGCGGCATTGCCGCCGCGTTAGGATGTTCTGTGGTGGATTTATTGCCTGAAGCGGACAAAAAACGGAAATTACCGGCTGGTAAATGATGGGTGGTCCTTCTGTTGAATCCTGAGAAGTTACCGGATTGTGACAAAAAATACGTTCTAATACCTAAAATTAAGTTATCATTGCGCTTTTTATAGAAAGTTGAACAAAAAAAAGCCCAACTCCTGCAAGAGTCGGGCTTCGTTCCGGTTATCAACCCTGATACCACTCAAGGATAACACCGGGACTTGTTCCTTTTATCAACCCTGTTAGAGCAGGGAGACAATGCATAATAATACCACAAATTCAGAAAACAAGAAAAATAACAGCGGAAATAATTGTGGACACTGTCCAGAAACGCCGCGTCATTTTACCCCCCCCGAAAACCATGCTAACCGGCCGCAAATTTTGCGGAAGATTATCATCGCTATCCAGAAATTTTACCAAGATCCCGGCACCTTGCCGTTATTGAACGCGGCCAACGAATCCGATCGACAACAACGCAGCGAACGCCGCGAAGGCTGCATTGCTATTCTTGGCTGCATCCTGCATTACACCGATCTCGTGACGCTACGCGTCGGTATCCCCCAGGCAGATGGCAGCATGGCCGGTCTTACCATGCCGTTTCTCGCCGAGAAATCAGGACTAGGCGAAAGGCGGGCAGAACGGGCAATACATGACCTTAAAGCAGCCGGAATCATAACAGTGCATCCCATTTGCACAAAAATTAGCGACATAATCTACGAAGGCATTGCCGCAATACGCACCGTCAGCAAACATCTTTTCACCGCCCTGGGCTTCCATGATTGGTTGAGACATGAACAGCAAAGAGCCATAGAAAGACGGAAAAAGAAAAACCTTAAACAAGACAGAAAAAAGCTGGCCAACATACAAATGGGCCTAAATGCCATCAACAACGGCAACCCAGCATCAGCAGACCCGGCAGCGGACACAGTGCAGCGTAAAGGGGAAATGTCGCCGGTATCGGCATTTTTCACAGGTGCGAGAAAGATTTTAAACCCCGATACCAGTTAAACACTCTGTTAATCCCCCTCCCCGTTCGCCCTGAGCCTGTCGAAGGGCATTTCAGCACACCGGCAAAGCACCGGTAGGGTAACCTATTGCCGATCACCCGATAACACCCAGAAAAACACCACATCCCCCGCAATAAACCGGTCTCGTGCCGACAATTTCCCGTAAAAATCCCCCGCGATTTAAGCGCCGACCAAGAAAACAGGAATTTCCGGCGCTGGCAAAAAAATAAGTGTCGGTAATACTTCAGACCGCCTTCCGGATTTAAAGTTAAGTGTCGGGAATAAGTCTGTTAAGTGGCGGAACTAAAAACAGTTTATTTTTCAGAACAGAAAAAGGAGGCTACGCCGCCTTTTTTTAAAAGGGCTATCGCCCAATAAGGAGGCTGCGCCGCTATTTTGATAAAAACTCTTCATCTGCAACTTCTGCAAACTGAGCCGCTAGCTTTGCTACGCTACTCGTTAAAAGCGGTTAACAGGTTATCGAAGTTGAGGAAAGTCTTTAATCTACATTCTTGCAATCAATAATAGATTGCGTATGATAAGTAACATTCTTTAATCAAAAACCACGCAGGTAGAGCTGTATGAGCACCGAAACCATCGACCACAACACCTTATCCAGGCTAGTTGAAGCCGGTGCCGTTAACACCGCTCACGTTATCGGCCAAATTGGCGGCTGGAGCATTCTCATCAAAGACGAAATACTTGAACGCCCTTTAGCAGCCAGCCGCAGCAAAAAAATTCGCACCTTTAAAAAACTTGAAACCCTGGCCGCCTACCTCAAAGAAATCGGCATCAGCCGGTTCGACGTAGATACGGCACAATACGACCAAGCCAACGTTCAAACTTATAGTCGGCCAGATCGGGCTGAAGCGATGAAGTTCGCCCACGAAGCGGCCTCCCATGACAAATGGTTCCGGGAACAAGTCGAATTGGCATTAAAAGAGGCTGACGACCCCAATACGGTATGGATACCCCACGACATTGCTAAAACCAATATGCAGCGGCAGCGTGAAAACCTCTTGGCCCGTATCGGGAAAACCGAATAATGCAGGTGCAATGGACAGATAGAGCTGAAAATGATCGAGAAAACGCAATTGAATACATAGCCCAGGACAACTTGACCGCAGCACTAAACCAACTCGACGAGATCGAAGAACAGATTGACCGGTTGGCCGAATATCCAAAACTTGGTCGTCCAGGACGTGTAAAAGGTACGCGCGAACTGGTAATAAATCGCACGTCTTTTATTGCGGTTTACCGAATTAAAGGTGAGTTTGTTCAGATTTTGCGATTGCTACACGGTGCGCAAAAGTGGCCCTGAACGCGGTAAATCGTAAGGTTGAGTAAATATATAAAATTTCAAAAGAGTAAATACTTGTTTAAGTATTTACTCTTTTATACATACTTGATTAAAAACAACTTACATTGGGTGTTGTGTTCGTGTGCTACACGGTTCATGCAAATTAAAAACAATTTTAAATTTCAACGAGTAATTAAATTTTTACTTATTTACTCTTTTGATACTTTACTTAAATACTCCTCAAATAGCTTAGCCGTTAAGACATTCAGCTTAATCCCTTCTTTGGCCGCTTGCATTTTTATCGCTCGATGCAACGTTTCCGGAATATCCACATTAAAACGCTGCGTCTTGGCTTTGCTTATCTCCTGCTCATCATCGGTATTTTTTACCGCTTCCATCGCTAAATCTTTTTGGCTTTTAGCGGTAGTGGGTTTGCCTGCTTTCAGTGCCATTTACAAAAACTCCTTTAATTCTTGGGCAATCGCGCGAATTTCCGCCGCCGCTTCTCCGGATTCATCCGCATCCAATACCGTTGATCCGGTGGATGCAGTTTTAGGATAGATAACGCGTTGTGAGGTGAAATGCTTAAACACCGGCAGGCCGTAGCCTTCCAATGCTTCGCCAATCTCTTTACTTAACTGGGTGTTTTTAATCACCCGGCTGATGATAAATGCCGCTTTAGGTTTGCCGTTGGTGACTTCCTGGCGGGTCTTGATGATGTCAACCAAATCCTCGCAAGCCCAAACGTCATAAGGTGAAGGTTGTACCGGTATCAAAATAACATCGGCACATTTGATCGCGGCAACGGCCAGCTCGGCAATTTGCGGCGCACCATCAATAACCAGCCAATCCTGATTATCAACGATAGATAGAATGTCTTTAGCCAAAGTCGGTCTATCCAGGCCAATAACCGGTAACAGATTACCATCCCCGGCCGCGTTCCAATCCCTGGCGCTGCCCTGCGGATCGGAGTCTACCAATAACACCCTGTCGCCGCCCAATTGCAAAGCACGAGCCAGATTAGTTGAAAGCGTGGTTTTACCGGCCCCACCCTTCTGATTTAGCACAGCAATAATTTTACTCATTTACTTAAAATATCAATTACTCGTTTATTTTTTTAAAGTTTAATTTATTTGAGTAAATATGTAAATGATGAATTATACAAGGATTATTTCAATTCCCCTGGGCTTTGGAGTAAAGAATTATTTTTCTTAGTTCTAGGACAATCAACGGTATGAATCCAACGCCAATCCACGCCACGCACTGATGTAGAGAAACCGGCTCAATCCGGAACAGCGTTTGCAGCATGGGGACATGGTGTATCGCCAACTGCAAGGTGAAGCTCACCGCCACAACTAGGAACAAGCGCAGGTTGGAAAACAGGCCTATCTGCCAAAGAGTGCGTTGCTCACTCCGTGCGCCGAAAGAGCGCAGCAATCCGGTGATCACCAGGGCGGTAAAGGCGGCATCACGGGCATGTTCAAGACCGCTGCCGATGATATAGAGTTCGTAAGCAAACACCCCGAGAGTGACACTGGCCGCCAGCAAACCGGTGAACAGGGTTAGTTTGAGCAAATTCCGGTTGAGCAGCGCTGACTGGGAATGTCGCGGCGGACGGTTCAATACGTCGGGATCAATCGGATCGGTCGAGAGGGCCAGCGCGGCAAAGCCGTCTGTCACCAGGTTGATCCACAGAAGATGCAGCGGCAAAAGCGGCAGCGGCCAGCCGAGCAGAACCGCGGCCAGCATCACGATCAATTCGCCGGTACTGCTACCCAACAGATAGGCCAAGGTTTTGGCGATATTGTCATAGATGCCCCGCCCTTCCTCTACCGCCGCGACAATGGAAGCAAAGTTGTCATCCGTAACAATCATATCCGCAGCTTCCTTGGTCACCTCGGTGCCGGTAATGCCCATGGCGATACCGATGGACGCCTCTTTGATCGCAGGCGCATCGTTCACCCCGTCCCCGGTCATTGCCACTACTGCGCCCTGCGCTTTCCATGCGCGGACAATGCGGAGCTTGTGCTCGGCGGTAACGCGCGCATAAACGGAAACTTGCGATACACGTTGCTTCAGCGCTTCGTCGTCCAGGCGGTCAAGCTCGGCTCCTACGAGAACTTCGTCGCCCTTGCCCAGAATACCCAATTCAAGACCTATTGCCCGTGCAGTATCAGGGTGGTCGCCGGTGATCATCACGGTTTTGATTCCGGCCCGTTTGCACTTGCCCACAGCCTCCCTCGCCTCGCCTCGGGGCGGGTCCTGTAAGCCTACAAGCCCCAAAAAAGTAAGCTCCTTCTCGATCTCGATATCGTTCACAGCCCTGCCTTCTTCAATACTGAAATTGTCCAAGGGGCGCTCGGCCACGGCAAGCACACGCAGGGCATCGTGCGCCAGTAAGGCATTGGCTTGTAGCATTCGACTACGGTCATTCTCGGTCAATTCTCTTACACCCTGATCGGTTCGGATCAGGGCGCAACGGCTGAGAATAACTTCGGGCGCACCTTTGACGAATGCCCAAGTATAGTTTTCCCGTCGACGGATGACCGTCATACGTTTGCGGTCGGAATCGAAAGGCACCGTAGCCAAGCGCGGCATTTCAGTTTCGAAGACCCCACGGGTTATACCGCCTTTTGCGGCAACCACGAGCAGCGCTCCTTCAGTAGGATCGCCGATGACTACTGGCCGGTTATCGATTAGGGCCAGTTCGGCATCGTTACAGGCGACCGACGCACGTAACAAGGCCAGGAGTTCAGGACTTTCTGATGGCAGGCTTTCCACATTGCCGGAAAAGAATGCGCCTTCCGTGGCGTAACCTTCGCCGGTGACGCGATACAAGCTGTTTGAAGTGATCAACTTGCGGGCGGTCATTTCACCCATCGTCAGTGTGCCGGTCTTGTCCGTGCAGATAACCTGAGCACGGCCTAGCGTTTCAACCGAGGCCAAACGCCGCACCAAGGCATGACGCTGCACCATGCGTTGCACACCCAGCGCGAGCGCAATAGTCACCACCGCAGGCAGACCTTCCGGGATAGCCGCTACCGCAAGACTCACCGAGCTCAAGAACAGCTCAAACGGCGTAATTCCGCGTAATAATCCCAGGCCGAAAATCAATGTCACTATACCGAAACAGGCCATCAACAGCAGGCGTCCTGCCCGTTCAAGTTGGCGTTGCAACGGGGTTTCTCCGCTTTCGGCGGTGTCCAGAAGCGTGGCGATATGGCCGAGTTCCGTCTCCATACCGGTATTAACCACCAAAGCGCGACCGGTTCCCCCCGTTACGCTGGTACCGAGAAAGACCATGTTGTTCCGCTCCGCCAGAGGCGTTTCTTGAGGCAGTCTGTCTGTGGATTTTCCTACCGCTTGCGATTCGCCGGTCAGCGGCGCTTCGTTGATACGAAGGATGGATGTTTGGATCAGGCGAGCGTCCGCAGCGACCAGATCCCCGCCTTCCAGCAACAGGATATCGCCTGGAACGATTTCTATAGCAGTAACCACCAGGCTATGACCGCCGCGCACCACACGGCAATGGGGCGCTGTCAAACGACTTAATGCCGCCGCCGCCTTCTCAGCGCGATATTCCTGAAGGAAGCCGATTATCGCATTCAAAATAACGATGGCAATAATGGCAATGCCGTCTACAGTTTCGCCCAGTGCAGCGGAAACCGCCGCTGCGCCAATCAACACCCAGATAACCAGACTTTTAAACTGGTTTACAAAAATGACCAAGGCCGAAAATCGTTTGCCCTTGCGTAGTTTATTTTGCCCATACCGGGTGAGCCGTTTTTTCGCTTCATTGGCAGAAAGACCCTGCTCCACATCGGTCGTGAGAAGGCTTACGGCTTCGGTAATCGATAGCTTGTGCCATGCGTTCATAGTGGTGTTTCTCCCATTAACTAGCGGCCAAAAAATAGCGGGCTATGCTGTGTTGTAGCATCACCTCCAGCCGATGCGCTTCAATGCCGCTGATCTTCTGATAAAGATCGGGGGCGAGCATCACAAAACTTTTCACCAACTGAGGATCGAAATGACTGCCGCTGTCCCGTTCGAGCATGGCGATGGCTTCCGGCATTGTCCACGACTCCTTATACGGGCGCTTGGAAGTCAGGGCGTCGAATACATCCACGATAGCGAATATCCGCGCATTCAACGGAATCGCTTCAGCCTTGAGTCCCTGCGGATAACCCGTACCGTCGTATTTCTCATGATGGAATTCGACGACGTCCCTGGCGCCGCTTAACCAACTCGATTTGCTCAGAATATCCACGCCCAGCGATACGTGCGTTTTCATGACCTCGAACTCTTCCGGCGTCAGTTTTCCCGGTTTCAGCAAGATCGGATCGCGGATGCCGATCTTGCCGACATCATGCAAAAAAGCACCGGCAATCAGGTCGTGGATGTTCTTGCGAGAAAGCCCAATCGCTTCGCCAAGCCGTAGCGCATAGAAGGTTACCCGGTAGTTATGGCTATTGGTATCGGAGTCGCGTTCGGCAATCGCGCAACCGAGCACATTCATCAATTCCAGGTTGCCCTTTAGCAAATCGCCGGACAATTTGATCAGTCCCCGGTTGAGCGTCAAGATGATCGGATACATCAGGAAGGTGGTGAACGTGATGCCTAGGCTGACAAACAGCAGTGTGCGCAGCAGGTCATCCTTAATCGAGTTGAGGGTCTGCCTATCAACCTGATAGATGCCTTCGAAATAACCGGTCGGCGAATCCTGGACGCCTTTCAACGGAACCAGGATGACCAGCAGCAACCCACCACGAATGAAGTGAAACTCATGGGAAAATTCACCCGCCTGCGGAAATCGATGGCGATAGCGATCAATACCCTGTTCGGCGATCTCCTGCCCAGGTCGAATGGCTTCAAGCTGGAGTTGTTTGTTGCGGTCGTACAGCTCGACGACCAGGAAATGTTGGTTGACCAGTTGTCGTGCCAACTCTGCCAGATGTTGGCGAGCTGCTGAATCCAACTGCTCCAAATTATGGGCGGACTCCCCGCTGAAAGTCGCGGATTCCCTGAGCGCGAGTTCATGCACGAACTGCCGGATGCGATTGACCTCCAGCCATAAAACGCCGCCGCCGACCGCTACGCTGAGGAACAACCAACCCAGAAACAGCCGGATCAGGATTTTC
>DAINRH010000129.1:0-11738 GCA_036741905.1 Methylobacter sp.
AAAAGACGAGCGTTCCAGTTTGCTGGAGCGCATCACCGGCACCGAGCTTTATTCCGAACTGTCCATCGCCGCATTCGATCGGGCCAGACAGGAAAAAGACGCGCTAAACCTGATTACAAGCCGAATGCAGGATCAAATCCCGCTGGATAAAGAAGCCCGGCAACTGCTGGAACAGCAACGCGACCAATTCACCAGCCAGTTGGCCGATCTGGATCAACAAATCGAGCATAACCAAAAAATCATCGATTGGTATGCCGAACTGAAAAAACGGCAAGCAGCCGAGCGAGTTGCCCGTGACATTCTTGCCGGCAGCCAACAGGCGTGGGATGCGGCCGAAGCCGGGTGGCAACTCATGCAAAAAGTCGAAGCCGCGCAGCCATTAAAACCGCTGTTAAGCCAGTATCAAACGGCAAACGCCGAGCACCTTGATGCCCAACAAAAGCTCAAAGACAGCGTCGATCAGCAAGCCGCCGCTGATATAAAACTGCAAACGGCAAAGGGACAGCTCAGCACGCTGGCAACTGCATTAGCCGAAGCCGAACAGCAACAACAGCAGGCGCAACCGCTATTAATCGAAGCGCGGGCCTTGGACACCCGTATCGATATTATCCGGCAGGCTGTCGATACCTTGTCCGTAGAAGAAAAGCAATTGCTTCAAGCGTTGGACAGCGCCGAAAAAGAGCATCAAGCCCTGCTAAATCGGCAGGCCGAACAAACCACGGCGCTGCAACAGCTTAACGTATGGCTGGAACAAAACCAGGGGATCAAACCCATCGCGGCCGAATGGAGCCGATGGGATGCCGAGCTGGAGCGCTATCAAAATTTGAATACCGGCAAAACAGACGCCGAACGCAACGCGGAAGCATTAAGACTGGCGGTGACCAAGGATGAGAGCAGTCTGGCAGCGTTAAAATTGGCCATTGATGACAGCAACAAAAAGCTGGAACAGCATCAACAGACGCTGGCGCAACTGAAACAACAGGACAGCCGACAGTCTCTCGACGACCTGCATCTGGCAAAAGACGCGCTTGAAATCAAGCGAGAGCAGGTCATGCGGGCTCTGAATCTGGCGAACAATGCGCAGGCGCTGCAACAGGCCGTCAAGCAGGATAGGGACCAGCTGGCGGCCACCGAGCAGACGATTAATGAGAGTACGCGGCAACTGCAAACCTTAAACCAGCAGCAGACGGCTAACGCCATCGCTTTGACCGAGGCAAAAAAAGCCTTGGAACTGATACAGGCAACGACGCATAAAAACGCCGAACAGTTCCGTTCCTTGTTGCAGGAAGATCAGCCTTGCCCGGTTTGCGGGGCGCTTGAGCATCCTTGGAAAGATCAGACCGGTATTGGCAATGAACACGCCGTAGCGCAGTCGGCACGGGTCCAAGAGCTGGAAAGCCAAAATGAAACGTGGATTAAAGCTATTGCCGAATTGACCAAAAGCAGTAGCCAAGGTCATGAGCAAGCGGCAGCGCTGGCGAACAAGCTGGCCGAGGCACAGATAAAACTGGCTCAGTGCGGCAGTGATTGGGCCGCTGTAGTTATGCAAGATAAACCGGATTTTGCCGTTACCGATAGCCAACTTTTGCCCGCGCTTAAAGTCCGCGATGAGCAGGTTAATTCCGCGCTGGCGCTCATTAGGCAACAGCAAAAAGCGGCTCTGGAATTGCAAAAACAGCTTAAGGCGGCGCAGGATTTATTCGATGCGGATCAGCGAAATAAAGAAAAATTATCAGCCGAATACGCCGCGTTGGATAAACAACATGCCAAAAATAAAGCCAGCCTTGAACATGCCGCCGCCGGTGTTCAGGAGCTGGAAAAGCAATTGCAAGCGCTTGTCGATTTGTTGGCGGCACCGTTCCGACAGTTGGACAACTGGCAATCCGATTTGCATGATTTCAGCGCAAAATTCAGGCAAGCGTGCGCGGCAAAAGCGCAGCAATTCCAGCGCACCGAACAGCAGATTGAAGCTGCCGCTAAATCGCTGGAGACAATCACCCATGATGAAAAACTTGTCGGGCAGGCGCTGAATCAACGTCGGCAACAACACCGGCTTAAACAGGCCGAGTTAAGGACTCAAACAGCAGCGCTGCAAAAACTGGCACAAGAACGCGAGGCGGTGTTGCCGAAGATGACTGCCGACAGCTATGAGCAGACCGTTAACCAAAACGTGCAGACTGCAAGAGCCTGTCACCAGCAGGCCGGTAACAGCGTCAGCCAGGCGGAAACGGCGCTGGCAAGCCATAAACAAAATCAGCTGCATTGGCGAACCGAGACCGGCAGGCGTTATGACAATCTGGAAAAAGCCCTAAGCGCCCTAAACCAGTCGCTGCAAAAGCAGGCCATCGATGTTGAGCAGTTGAGCCGGTTGCTGGAAAAAGACGAGCATTGGCTGATTGAGCAGAAAAACCAAATGACGGCTCTGGAGCGGGGCCTGCAAGAGTCAGCAGCCTTATTAAAAGTGAAGGCCGACGATTGCGTTAAGCATCAAGGCAAGCCGGTCGACAGGCCGGAGGAAGACGCCAACGCGCTGTCGACTGAATTGCAGCGGCAAAGACAGATTGCGCAGAGCCAAAAACAGGAACACGACATACGGCTACGGGAAGACGATAAAAAAATCGCAGCCGGGCAATTGTTGCAAGCGGAACTTGACAGCCAACGAGACCGCTGGGTGCAATGGGAAAGCCTGAATGAGTTGATCGGCTCAAAAAGCGGCGCAAAGTTTCGTACTTTTGCCCAAAGCCTGACTCTGGAAGCATTGCTGGCGCACAGCAACCAGCATCTTGAAGACTTCGCCAAACGCTACGCCCTGCAACGGGTGCCGGGCAGCGATCTGGAACTGCAAATTATCGACCGAGACATGGCCGACGACGTGCGTAGCGTACACAGCCTGTCCGGCGGCGAAAGCTTTCTGGTATCGCTGGCGCTGGCCTTGGGCTTGGCGTCGTTATCATCCAATAAAACCCAGGTCGAATCGCTGTTTATCGACGAAGGCTTCGGCAGCCTGGACCCGGAAACGCTGGATATTGCCATCGCCAGCCTGGATACCCTGCAAGCTCTGGGCAGAAAGGTCGGCGTTATCTCGCATGTGCCTATTTTGGTCGAGCGGATTGGGGCTAAGGTGGTGGTTGAAAAACAGGGCGGGGGAAGAAGCCGTGTTGTGATTGTTGGCGGGTATTAAAAACGATGGTTTTATAGCGCTAAAAATAACGTTTATTCAGGGTCCCCGCTCTTGTTTTGTAGACCTGACTACATCCTTTCGCATCAAGCAGGTCGGGGCACGTTGCTTCATTCGAAACGACGCAAATTAAACCTTCCAGGTTTTAAAAAACCGGAAGGTCTGTCATCGCCCTGCTTGTGCATAAGTAGGTGTACATAAGTTTCCTAACATGAGTGGCATGTGTGGGAGCGGCTTTAGCCGCGATTGTCGCGGCTAAAGCCGCTCCCACACATGCCAGAAAACTTTTGCCCAACTACTTAGCGATGAGCGAGAACGAATGACACTGTAGGAGCGGGCCGCGCCCGCGAATATTTGGGCGGCGATTGTACCGTTGCAGCGTCTAAGATTAATGTCCGTCGCTAAACAAACCAAGGCGTCAAACTTTAGTTTTAATCGGTTTTGTTTTGCTTAAGCAAGGTTTATAGCTATCGCATAACGCGAGGTATAAAGGCACCGGATTGATGAGCTTTGATGTCCCGCTGGCTAAAAAAGCGGTAGCCATTAACGGAATTAGAATTTCATGGCTATTAGTCATTTCCATAACAATCACAAACGAAGTGAGCGGCGATTGCAGCATGCCGGAAAAATAAGCGGTCATGGTCAGCAAAATCATCGCCGAAGCGGGCGCTATCGGAAACCAGTTTGCCAGATTAACGCCAAACCCCGCCCCGGTTGAAAGTGACGGCACAAAAATACCGCTGGGTATGCCGCTAAAGAAGGTTGCGCAGGTTGCGAGCATTTTGAGGAATGGATAAGAAAAATCGATAGGTTGAACGCTGTTTAATATGGCCTTGGTTTGTTGATAACCGGTACCCACGGTAGCGCCATCGGAAAAATAATTCATGGTAGCGACGACCCCGCCGCAAACGATGGCGATCACAACAATCGAGATTCCGGTTTGCTTGAGAAGCCGGCTGCCGAGAATCGTGCTCTTACTGAATATGCCGCCCAGAAAGCCGCCGCTAATCCCGCATAACGGCACCGCAAGCCAGCTTTGTCCCAACGGCATGACCAGTGACGCATCTTCAAAATAAATGTAGCTGTTTAATATCGCATAGGCGGTAATGCCGGAAAAAATAATAGCGGTTAATACCAGACTGCTGATGCGCTCTTCCAGGGTCCTGCCCATCTCTTCAATGGCAAAAATAATGCCCGCCAACGGTGTGCTGAACATAGCCGCGAATCCGGCGGCACTGCCCGCCAGAATCAAGCCTTTCTCCAAATAATGAGGCGGAAATTTAATGGTCTTGCCCAGCGACAGCATAATGGATGCCCCGACGTGTACAGCGGGTCCGCCAAAACCGATCGACGCGCCGGAAAGCAAGCCCATAATCGGCAAGAACATTTTTCCAAAAGCGATTCTTAAGGAAATTAATTGAGAGCGTTCATTTAGATTGCTGGAAATATCCAGCGCTGTTTTAACCTGCGGAATGCCGCTACGTTCGCTACCGGGGAAGAAACGAAAAGTGATCCAGGCGGTAAAGCCCATTCCGACAGGCGGGATGATAAAATGAAACCAGGGATATTGTAATGAAAGGAGGCGGTAGGTCTGTGCCGCCCATTCGCTGAGCAAGGTCATCATAACGATAACCAGACCGACAATGATTGCCCCGATCCAAAAGACAAGGCGCTGCTTCCAGGCAATATAGGAAAGGAAAGAAAAGTGCGGTTCCAAAATAAGCGTTCCTCAATATAGGGTTAACTTCGATGTAACGTGTTCGTAAGCATTACTAATAATGCCGAATAAATTGTTTGCGTCACTTTAGGGGAAACAACATTGAAACCATACCCGTGCTTAGCAGTATAGGTGCTCTATCCCAGGTGTTCAAGGCGATTGACAAGACTGCTCTTGTTAGCAAGCCGCTCGATTTTCTGTATCGGCTACGTTATCTGGCTAAATGGGCAATTTAATGTAAAAATTGCTTCACTTATTGCCTGAAGACTTTTCCGGTCGACCAATGCCCGATATTTCCCAACATGGCCACAGCACCAACTTAATCGGCTTGGCGACGGCTTGCATGGCCAGTCACGCCTTTAACGAAAACCCCAAAGCGTTGCATATTGCAGGTACACGCGAATCGGCTTCAGGCTTGTTTGAACAATTGCACAGACAACCGACACGCGAAGACTGCGGCCGGATATTTCAAGACTATATGTGCGTTGTTTTCGGCTTTGAAACCGAGCAACGCTTAAGCAACGATCATTCGGGACGACGGCGTTACCGCAACAGTTATCTCAGGTTAATTCAGGATTGGGGGCTGGATTCGAACAATGCCCAAGGCGCGGTCTTTAAAGGCTGGGTCGAAAGCCGCTTCGGACTGTTTCCTACCTATCACAAACAGCGCATAGCCAGTTTCATCAGCAAAGACTGGATCATGTACATCGAAGAAAAGATGAACAGCCGTTATCACAACAACTGCATTTACATGCAACTGGATCTTCTTTACGAATATTGTCAGTGGGTTATCGAACGTTTTCAGTTTCCGGCCGCGACGCATAAAACCCTTTATCGCGGCGTCAATTCACTGGACGATGATTGGCTGGTTTTGGATCAGGATAAAACCCATAAAATCGTGCGTTTCAATAATATCGTTTCCTTTACCGACCGCCGCAGCATTGCCAGCGAGTTCGGCGCGTATATTCTGGAAGTCGAAGTGCCGATGGTTAAGCTGGTTTTTTTTAACGAACTGCTGCCGCACCATGCCTTGCACGGCGAAGCGGAATATCTGGTGATTGGCGGCGATTATCGGGTTAAAGTGCAGCGGTAAAATGTCCAACTCTCAAAACGTAAGTCTGCCGACAAGCGCATGGGCGACGAAAGCATCGAAAAAATCGTCTTTCAAAAAACTAGGCTCAGTTTTTTCAACAAAAGCGGTTTGTCGTTTAAAATCATCCTGACCGACCCCGATCATATCAATTCGAACCTGAAGTATTTCATATCCGGGTTTTCCACGCGGGCGCACAGCATCTTGGAAAAATTCAAATTCAAAGAAGAAGTCGTCAGGGCTGTCGCCAATGTCTATTTTCATCTCGAATGCATTTCCAATATCGCGATGGGCTACATCTTCGAGGACTTGGCTAGGTGTTTCAATGAACAAGCCAATGAGGAGGCGGGAGATCATTTCATAATGCCATCTCAATAGCAGCATAAACTATTGCACTTTAATTTACGGCCAGCATTATAAAAGCTAATTGACTGAGTTCTCCCAAAACCAGACAGCCGTTTGAGTTTGCATACATTATCCCTAATTAAAATTGTAGTCTGACGTGATAGCATATCCCCAGATTTAGAATTTTCCGCTGTTTTTGCGTTGTCCTGCCTATGGCTTTCTTGGAATACTTATGACTCAACATTCATCTCAAAACATCCTTGATCAGCTTGATCGGTTAGTAACATCGTCCACAGAAAACCAACAAGATACAGCTACCACAGCTAAGCAATGGATTGACGTTATCGGTAAAAATCAGAGTTTTTTGGATGATCATAATCATGACATCGTTTTTATCGGCAGCGTTGGGGTAGGCAAATCTTCGCTGATCGGTATTGCCGCCAATCTTCTTGTCGGCGACAGCCCCAAAGATAAAGCAAGCTTAAAGAATAATTCTGTACTAGCCATCGGGGGGGGCAGAACGACTATATGCGAAGTTCGCATCCGCGCCCCCAAAGAAAACGACGAAGGAACTCTTGGTCTAATAATCGAGCCTTTTTCAGCAGGTGATATGAAAAAAGAGATCGAAATTTATGCCGAGGATGAATGGCGGCGACATCAACCCAGTGAATCAAAATTTGGTGCTGATGAAGTTGATCCTACTGCCCAGGAAGTTCAACGGGCCATACGCGGAATGACCAATTACAATGAGTATCAGGAAACCTATATGGATAGCGGGCTCAGAAAGCGCCGTACTATCCGCCCATTGGACAAAGCAATTGCTTCATTCGGCTCATCGGTCGCATTTTCCGAACATTTACTTGAGCGAGCTAATCTTGCCGCTCGGACTAAAACCACATGGTGGTGGAGTGAGCATTCTTTAGAGAACCTAAAAGCGCTTAAAAGCCGCTTTGAAGCGATAAACCTTGGAACAGAACCAAGCGCTATGTTGCCCCGCAGAATGACTGTCGTGGTTCCAGAGCCGCTACCCGGCAGTCAATCGGAACTAAATTTAACGCTTATCGATACCCGAGGTTTAGATGGAGTGGTGGAATCCCGTGAAGATTTACTGAAATTTGTGCGCGATCCACGAGCCTTGTTAGTTTTATGCGCAACTTTTAAGGACGCACCGGGTGACGCAATGCGCACATTACTGCGCTATATGACAGGGGATGCTGAATTACGCCAAGCCATTCCGCGAACACTCTTAGTGATATTGGATCAAGGTGATGCGGATCAAACCAATGGTGCAGGAGGCAGTAGGGAATTTGGACAGGAACTGAAAATTGATGAATGTTACAACATATTGGAAGGGGCAGGTTTTACACAAAAGATTGAAAAAACACAAATTATCGCTTTTGATGTATTGAATGATGATCGAAGTTCTTTGCTAGCGGTGATTGATCATCACATTAATCAACTTAGGCAGAAAACTGAAAAATACCTCAATGAACAAATTGAAAGTGCGTTGCTATTTTTGGATAGCGCAGATTCTCAATCGCGTCCAGAACTTCGCAAATCAGTTGATGACGCACTTAAAGCAACCATGTCCCAACATTTACCGGTAGACATGCCTCTGCGCGATCCCCTAAAAGGTTTGTACCAAGCGATTGCTGAAACCCGCTATGCCTCGGTTATTTATGCAACTTGCCGACGTAATGGTGCCTATTCCAAATTGAACCTCTACGCAGCAGTTGAAGCTGAAGCGTCGCGGGCTGCGACACGGTGGCTAGATAATTTGATGGATGCAATCTTTATAAAATTAAATGAATTGGAACAAGATCCTTCTTTTGAAAAAATACGGGATGATATTCGACTAAGAAAAAACCTATATCAAAACGCCCAATTTGAAGTGATACGCCGTTATGCTGAACAAGTCTCTGAGCAAATTTATAACGAATTGAAGGATGACCCAGTATGGCAGATGTGCCGCCACGAATGGGGGCGCGGCAATGGATTCAAAAACAAAGTGATCGAGCATATGGAAACTTGGTTACGCAAACAGCAAAGAATCACCGCACATGAACACACCGAAGCCGACAATTTAATTTGGTTGCTTAGAGAAGTTTCGCGACCAGCCCAAGCACCGCGATTTTCGATTCATGTCCGCAATTTACGTGCATTACAAAAAGTTAACTGGTGCCCAGAACCTCCTGTAACAGTGTTGATTGGCGCAAACGGCGCAGGCAAAACAACCTTATTGCTGACATTAAAGCTATTGAGCTTGGCCTATCAGCGCGGTTTACCTGAGGCAGTGCGCATAGTTCTTGGCGGTAGCAGCAATCTTAGAACGTGGGGGATTAACGAAGAAGAGCCGGTGGAAATTGGTTTGGATATAGGCGAAGTAAGTTGGCGTATTCAGCTCGTCGAACGTGAAGGATCGGTCGATTATCTGAATAACGAACATTTATCCGAACGAGGCCAAGTGATTTTCTCACGAGATAGTTTGGGAGAATTTTTTTATGCAGGCGAACGGATCGAACCTAGTCAACAATTGGGTTTACGGGCATTAATGGATCGGGGCGTACATGATCCGGCGCTTCGAGTTATGGCAGTGTTCCTTCAAAACATTTCCGTTTATCACGATCCTGATCTATGGACTTTACGTAAGGGTTCAGATTCTAACGAAGATCGTAATTTAAACCCTAGAGGCAATAATACGCTTGCCTTATTGCGTCGTTGGCATCAGGAGCGGGCCAATAATTATCGCTATCGTTTTGTAATTGAAGGCATGGCCGCTGCATTTCCTAATACTTTCCAAACTATGGATTTCAGTGAAGCCGGTAACACATTAGTTGCCCACATCTATCGGCCAAATAAGGAGGAAGCTAGCCCATTATCCGATGAGGCAAACGGTGTTCTCCAGCTACTCATTTTGTTCTGCGAGATAGCCGGTGCAGAGAGTGAAAGCGTAATCGCTATAGATGAGCCTGAAAATAGTCTTCATCCTTATGCGTTACGCGCATTTTTACGGCGAACGACTCGTTGGGCAAGGGAGCATAATCTCACCGTGCTGCTGGCAACGCACTCGACCGTATTGTTAGATGAGTTAACCGGAAATCCTGAACAAATTTATGTGATGAAGAAACCTGATGTTGGTGAATTTATGCCAAGTCGATTGGATCGACTTTATGATAGTGAATGGTTGGAGGGCTTTAAATTGGGAGACCTCTATGAGCAGGGCGAGATTGGGAGTAATGAGGACGAGGGCTAAACATGGTTCGGATTAAGCTCATCGTTACTGGCGATATGGAGAAAGCCGCGCTCCACAAATCGCTCCAGAAGTTTTTCCCTAATCAGCGGGATGGTAAACAAGTGATTTGGGATGTTCCTCGAGGGCCACTTCCATGTGCGACAAGTAATCGATTGCGAGCGTTGCCGCCAAACTCTTCTCCATCAAAACCAATGATAGAACTGGCAAAAGCCATGATTGCTGAAGCAATAATAGGGAAAACAGGACAGCCTGCGGATTTGGTAATGGTTATCGACGATGTCGAACTTGGAAATTTGGATCAAGAGGCCGTGATTGCCGAGCATTTTCGGGCTGCTGTAAACGAAGTTATCCAGCTTAAGAATCACAACTCAAAAACTGAAGATCGTCTGCGTAATGAGCTACAGCAGAAATGCTCCTTTCACCTGTTCAAGCCAATGGTAGAGGCCTATCTGTTTGGCGACACCGCCGCTCTAGGATTGGCAGGCGTTCAAAGCGGTGTAAATCCATGTCTTGTTCATCCTACCGATGTCGAGCAATTTGAGAGCAATGACTCTCTTTGGCTACCTATTTGCCACGCTGAAAACGCCCAAAAACAGCAGCAAAATAAACCTTGGTGGCGTAATGAACTTCATCCAAAACGCTACCTTGAGCATTTAACTGAACGTGGGCAGGTAACTTACGAAGAGACTAAGCGCGGTAAAGATGCGCTGATCGAGCTCGATTGGGGGCAAGTACCAAAATGTCAGCCAGATGTTCCTATTGTCCGATCATTATTCGAGGATCTTTCAGATTGGTTTTGTATTTCGAGCCCAATTAGTGGCAAAACACACCCAAATTTTTGGCCAGCAAGGACAGTGGATCGAGCGAGCTTGCTTCTTCGAAATATGTGAATTTGAGTACATCAGAGTTGAAAATCCATGTTCGATGTCAACTATTAATCTAACAGCTATGCAAAAATCGTCGAAAGTGTTTCGACGATTTTTAATAGGTTTTCCGCCCTTTAGCCGAACTCAATGCACTGTAGTTGATGGTGCCGCGTGGATTTTTTCATTCAGATGCTCATCACCAAGGAGGCGAATACCTCCAGCCGCATTGAAGGCACGCAAACGCAAATGGACGAAGTGATTATGCGCAAAGAGCAAATCGCGCCGGAAAAACGCGACGATTGGCAAGAAGTGCAAAATTATGTTCAGGCAATCAATGTCGCGATAGAAGAGCTTAAAATCCTGCCGTTATCGAATCGTTTGCTGAAACAAACCCATGCCATTTTAATGGACGGGGTGCGTGGCGAATATAAAGCGCCGGGAGAGTTTCGCAGCTCGCAAAACTGGATTGGCGGCTCTAACCTGAACAATGCTGTTTTCGTGCCGCCGCATCCCAACGAAGTGGGTGAATTGATGAGCGATTTGGAAAAGTTCTGGCATAACGAACAGATACAAGTCCCCGATTTGATCCGCATAGCGATCAGCCATTATCAATTTGAAACCATCCACCCGTTTTTAGACGGTAATGGCCGGATTGGCCGATTGCTGATTACCTTGTATCTGGTTTCAAGAGGCTTATTGCACAAACCGGCGTTATATTTATCCGATTTTTTCGAGCGTAATCGCGGCGCTTATTACGATGCCTTAACGGCCGTGCGCAGTTCTAACAATTTGCTGCACTGGCTGAAGTTCTTTTTAACTGCCGTGGTGGAAACAGCGACTAAAAGCAAAGATACCTTTATGGCTATCATGGCTTTGCGTCAGGATGTGGAACACCGGATTCTGGGCTTGGGCAAACGCGCGGAAAACGCCAAAAAGCTGCTGATGCATTTGTATCAAAGGCCCATGCTGACAGTCAGCGAGGCGGCTGAGATATTGGCTATCTCGCATCAGTCCGCAAACGGCTTGGTGAGACAATTGGAGGAAATGGGCATTCTGGTCGAAACGACCGGCTATGAACGTAACCGATTGTATGTGTTTGCCCGCTATTTTGATTTATTTATTGTATAAAACGTAAACTGCCTTACATAAGGTTTTTTATATGTAAGATAAACGCCATCATCCTTACATAAGGATTTTTATATGTAAGTTTTCGATCAAAATAACGTCTAAGAATGTAAGCGTCCAACCGGTACACATCATCAGTCCGTTACCGATATGCTTTAATCCAG
>DAINRH010000130.1:0-11697 GCA_036741905.1 Methylobacter sp.
ACGGCGAATCGCAATATCAAAAGGTTCGTTTTCTTTGATTTTTACTGACGGCATTATAATGACCCGAATATGTTAATATTTAAAAAGTTAGGATTGTTACATCCACTGAACAAACAGAACCCTTAATTATACCTTTACTTTTATAAATTTCAAAAATCAATGTACGTTTTAGGCATAGAAACCTCTTGTGACGAAACCGGCGTCGCGATTTATCACTCCGAACAAGGCCTGTGTAGCCATCTTTTATATAGCCAGGTTGACATGCATAGCGAATATGGCGGCGTTGTTCCCGAGCTGGCATCGCGCGACCATATTCGGAAATTAGTGCCGTTGATCAAGCAATGTCTAAAGGAAAGCGGCTTGACCGGCAGCGATATTGACGGCATCGCTTATACCGCAGGACCCGGCCTGATGGGGGCGTTGCTGGTTGGGGCGGCAACGGCCAGAAGTTTGGCTTGGACCTGGCAAGTGCCCGCCCTTGCCGTTCATCATATGGAAGGGCATCTGTTGGCGCCGATGTTGGAAGAAAACCCGCCGGAATTTCCATTTGTTGCGCTGCTGATTTCCGGGGGACATACCTTGCTGGTGCAGGTCGAGGGTATCGGCCGCTATCAGCTATTGGGCGAATCGCTTGATGATGCCGCCGGCGAGGCTTTTGATAAAACCGCGAAAATGCTGGGCTTGGGTTATCCCGGCGGGCCGAAGCTGTCCGCATTGGCAGAACAGGGTACGCCGCAGATTAAATTTCCCCGTCCTATGACCGACCGCCCCGGCTTGGATTTTAGTTTCAGCGGTTTAAAAACATTCACAATGAATACCATCAACGCCTCTGGAAAGACGGATCAGGACAAAGCCGATGTCGCCGCCGCATTCCAGCAAGCGGTTGCGGAGACGCTCAGCATTAAATGCAAGCGGGCCTTGCAGCAAACAGGTCTGAAACGATTGGTTATTGCCGGAGGCGTCAGCGCCAACAAGCAAATTCGCGCAAGCTTGACCCAAATGGTTGCCAAGGAAAACGCCCAGCTTTATTTTCCGAGGCTCGAATTTTGTACCGATAACGGCGCGATGATTGCTTATGCGGGGTGTCAGCGTTTAATGGCGGGTCAGCAACAAGGACTGGAAATTTATGCTCGCCCTCGCTGGCCGATTAGTGAGTTGGATTAGATCAGGCGAGAGGTACAAGGCGAAAATAAAGTTACGTAGGGTACGCATCGTATACCATTTCCCCAAACCACATCAGCTCAACAAAGGTACGTGATGCGGTACCCTACTTGGCTTTTTCGATAAGTCGTAGGATCGCGTGAATGGTTGCAAGGTAGTACTGAAACATCCATGGATACCAAATAGTGTAATCATATTCTTTTTGTTGATCTTCTTTATGATGTCGGATGCCAAATCTGTTGGCGATTTCAAAGAGATCCGCTTCGTCTTTTTTCATTATTAATACGGCCTTTGCTTGTGGTCGTAAATATTCGAGAACGTCAGCGAGGCTGCGCACTGCGACTCGTTGGTCATCTAGCGATGCGCGGCGATGATAAAACTTGTGAATAGCGAATTCCACAAGATTTACAACATTGGGTTTATCTGTAGAGGGAACGGAAGCATCCAATAGAGGAGCTATGTGCGCATCTGGAATGCTGACAACTTCACCGTGTGGCGATAAGGAGAAACCTTGGTCATATTTGTTGAGAATGCGGTTTATTTTATCTCGATACTCATTTCTCCCTTGTTCTTGATTAAATTTTGTTGCATGGATGCCACAGTTATTCCAGTCGTGGAAGTATTTTTCGGTAGGTTTCGAGATGTTTTGGTATATGAATTCGATGACGTCGAATAGATCATCCTCGGACCAATTATTGATGCTGCCGGGGAATGGCAAGAGATGAGGTTTGTTAAGTGTGAGAAGGATTTCACCCTGCAAGTCGATGCTGCAAGTGCCCGCATTGAAACCAGTATCAGTGCATTCGTATCCTAAAGACTCCTGTAAGTATCCTTCGTTAATTAAGCTTCGTAGAAGTGTCTCAAGGATTTCTTTGAGTTTATCAAGGTCAAGATGCATTTCTCCTGGTGCGCGGCCCGCACGTTCGGAAAAGTATTTTTTATTCATATCTAGAGCCTTATCTGATAAGCCAAGTAGGGGGACGCACAGCGTACCCTACGAGGTGGAATATTGACTAAACATTGTTTACCAGCATGATTTTTAGCCTTTAGCCTTTAGCCTTTAGCCTTGCTCGACTCTTCCCCAGCCAGCAGCCGCTGAATATTGCTCTTATGCCGCCACAACAAGAAAACCATCATAACCAGGGAAGCGGCAACAATAGCCTCGTTTCCAACTATAAACCAGGCAAAAACGGGTGATAAGATCGAGGCGACTAATGCGGACAAGGATGAAATCTTGCCCAGCTTATAAACCAGGTACCAGGTTGCCATGAACGCAAGACCGAGCGCCCAGAAAAAACCGAGCAATACGCCGACCGATGTTGCAACGCCCTTGCCGCCTTTAAAACCGAAAAACACCGGATAAAGGTGGCCTATAAAAGCGGCCAAGCCGGTCGCAGCAACTAACTCGGCGGGCAGTCCCAATACATTCGCGGCATAGACCGGAAGTAATCCTTTCAGCGAATCACCCAGCAGGGTAATCGCCGCCGCTTTTTTTCCGCCGATGCGCATCACGTTGGTCGCACCGGGATTGCCCGAACCCTGTTCGCGGGGGTCCGGCAAGCCCATCAGGCGACAAATAATAATTGCACTGGAAATTGAGCCTATCAGGTAGGCAGCCGGAACAAACAACCATTCAACCATTGAGTAACCTTTTCATCATCAGAACTTGTAAGCAAAGGGCGTTTCCCTGATACTTACCGCTTTTAAAAAACACGCATCATAACCGGAAAACACAATGGACATCATATTTTTAGGCGGGTTGGAAATTGAAACTATCATCGGTATTTATGACTGGGAAAGAGTGACCAAACAAACCGTCATTCTTGATATTGAGATGGCTTTCGATATTCAAAAAGCCGCCGAAACCGATGATATTCAATACACGCTTGATTACAAAACCGTTTCTCACCGCATTATTTCTTTTGTCGAGGCCAGCCAGTTTTTGCTGGTCGAGAAATTAATCTCGGAAATAGCCGATATTATCCGTAACGAATTTAATGTGCCTTGGGTGAAAATAACCCTGAATAAAAAAGGTGCGATCCGCGGCGCCAGTGATGTCGGTATTATCATTGAGCGTGGAGAAAGAACATCGTGACCCGAGGCTACATCAGCATCGGTAGCAACATAAACAAGGATGAACATGTCCCAGCCAGCCTGCGGGCGCTTGAACAAACTTTTGGCGAACTGACCGTTTCAAGTATTTATGAATCCGAACCGGTCGGCTTTACCGGCGATGTTTTCTACAATCTTGTGGTCGGTTTCGATTCCGATTTGGAAGTGAAAGCGGTTGCCAAGCAACTCAGGCAAATTGAGCTGGATAACGGCCGCACGCGCGACAGCCGGAAATTTGCGGCGCGCACCCTCGATCTGGACCTGATTTTATACGGCGACCTGATTGTCAATGATGGCCGCTTGCAAATACCAAGGGATGAAATTGAACATTACGCCTTTGTGCTTGAGCCTTTGGCGGAAATTGCCCCGAGTTTGCAACATCCTGTCAGTCACATCAGCTACGCCGAGCTTTGGGAACAATTCGACAAGACCGATCTCAGGCAACAGCGCGTCGCACCGTGCTGGGCTTCAACAAAATAGGGTGCGCCCGCCATCGACGGTCAGTATCTGTCCGGTGATGTAACCGGCATCCTTAATCAAAAAAAGCACGGCTTTGGCAATATCAAGCGGTTCGCCGCTACGCTTTAAAGCCACCCGTTGCAGTATTTCCAGTTTGGCCTGTTCGGATAGATCGTTATCAGGCCAGAGTATCGCTCCCGGAGCCACGCCATTGACCCTGACCGCCGGTCCCAGCTCCTTGGCTAAAACCTTGGTCATGGCGGCCAGTCCGGCTTTTGAAATACTGTACACGGGATAACCGCTTAAGCCCCGTTCGGCATGGATGTCGATAATATTGACGATGCAGCCCTTATTGTCGGCCAAGGTTTTCGCCAAGGCTTTCGCCAGGAAAAACGGCGCTTTTAAATTGCCCCCCAATAATTCATCCCATTGTCGTTCGGTCACATCGGATATAGCCGTCGGATAAAAGGATGAGGCGTTATTGACCAGCACATCGATGCCGCCCCAGGCCAAGCAAGCTTCTTTGGCAACGGCCTCCAGCTCGGCCATGTTCAGTAAATCGGCCTGCATGATTTTTGCCGAACCCGGACGCTGTTGATTCAACTCGTCGCAAAGCTGCTGCGCTTCCGCTGTCGAAGACCGGTAATGCAGAAAAACATTACAGCCCTCGCTATGCAGTAGCCGCGCGCAAGCTGCGCCTATGCGCTTGGCGGCGCCGGTAATCAATGCGTTTTTTGTAAGACCATTCATTGAGATTGTATAGCGGCGTTATCGTGGAATTTCATTAAAGATAGGTAAATTTTGTTAAAAAGCATAAAAGATTACCTGATTGTAAAGATGCTTCAGCTAACGCAAAACACTTCGTCATTCCGGCATGGATGCCGGAATCTAGGGCCAGGGATGGTGACTATTCATGGCACCCGTATCCGATTTAGGCATTATGCCAAGTCATACATTCACATCCGTGTGACTGGATACTGGCATCCATGCCGGTATCCAGCGCCATGGACGGTAACTTGCCGATACCATTGCTGCATGATTTAGGCTCGATACCCGTCCATAGCTTCACATCCATGTGACTGGATTCCGGCATCCCTGCCAGAATGACGAACTTTTTAGCGCTAGCTGAAGCATCTAGCTAATCAAGAAGAACTTTAAGGTTACTCTTGCTGAGCCAGACTTTTACTCGCCACTTCGTAAACATCTTTGGAAATCGCTTCGGTGGTTATAATCCGTTCCAGTTGCGCTTTCATCAACGCTTGCCGGCCTTCGTCATATCTGCGCCACGCCGTTAACGCGCCGACCATGCGCGAGGCAACCTGCGGATTCAAGGTGTTCAGCGCGATAATCCGGTCGGCGAGAAATCGATAGCCTTGTCCGTTGGCCGCGTGAAAATGCAGCGGGTTAGATTGGCTGAACGCGCCGATCAATGACCTGACCCGGTTTGGATTTTTTAGATCGAACGCAGGATGCTGCATTAACGCCAGCACGGTCGCAAAGGTGTCGGGCATGCTGCTGGAGGCTTGCAGCGCGAACCATTTGTCTATAACCAGCGCTTCCGATTGCCATTGATGGTAAAAACTGTCCAGACACTGCTGTTTGGCAGGATGCGGGTTATTAACAATGACCGTCAGCGCCGCCATTTGATCGGTCATGTTCTTGGCGGTGTTGAATTGCTGCTGCGACAGTTGATGAATGTCTTTGTTTTCCAGCTTGCTTAGATAGCTTAAGCAGGTGTTTTTGATGCGTCTGCGACCGATTGCGCCGGCGTCGAATTTGCCGGACTCATCCCGATGATTATCCAGATATAAAGCCTGGAGCTGTGTTTGCAGCTGCTCGGCCAAAGCCAGCGTGACAAATTCGCGGGCGGCATGGATGGCTTCTACATCGACAACCTGCATTTGTTCGGCCAGATAGGTTTCCGAGGGCAGGCTTAACAGTAAAGAAAAATATGACAAGTCGTCCCACGGTTGTTCCAGCACCTGTTTAAAGGCATTAATTATAATGGGATTGACCTGCATGTCTCTGCCGTTTTGCAGGTCGGCAATCAGCCCCGTAATGATCTGTCCGGCCAATTGCTGCCCGGCTTCCCAGCGATTAAAGGTGTCGCTGTCGTGGCTTAACAAGAATGCCGACTCTTCCAGGCTGCGTTCCATCACCAGTTTAACCGGCGCTGAAAAGCCTCTTAAGATAGAAACCACCGGCTGCTCGGCTAAACCTTCAAAGATAAAGGCTTGTTCTGACTGGGTGAGTTGCAGGATGACTTCGTCTGTTTTGGGGCTTTGTAGGGGCGGATTTATCCGCCCTGGGCGACTGAAGTCGCCCCTACCGTCGCTCCCGTAATCTTGCAAACTGCAAAGCGCGACGCTGCCGTCTTTATTAAGCAAGCCCACAGTGACTGGAATGTGCAGCGGTTCTTTGACCGCTTGTCCTGGCGTCGGCGGGCAGCTTTGGCTGAGGGTTAAGGTCAGGGTTTGTGCAGAGGGATCATAGTGCTGCTGAACGGTCAATACCGGTGTTCCGGCCTGGGCGTACCAGCGGCGGAATTGGGTCAAATCAATATCGTTGGCGGCTTCCATGGCGCTGACGAAATCATCGCAAGTCACCGCCTGTCCGTCATGGCGCTCAAAATACAAATCGCTGCCTTTACGGAAGCCTTCCGCGCCGACCAGTGTACGGATCATGCCTACCACTTCCGCGCCTTTTTCATATACGGTCACGGTGTAAAAGTTATTGATTTCTATGTAAGCATCAGGGCGTATCGGATGCGCCAACGGTCCTGCGTCCTCGGGAAACTGGCGGGTGCGCAGCATGTTGACATCTTCGATGCGTTTGACGGCCTTGGAAGTGCGGTCGCCGGTAAATTCCTGGTCGCGGAATACCGTAAAGCCCTCTTTCAGACTGAGCTGGAACCAGTCCCGGCAGGTGATGCGGTTGCCGGTCCAGTTATGGAAATATTCATGGCCGATGACGGCTTCGATATGTTCATAATCAAAGTCAGTCGCGGTATCGGGTCGTGCCAGCACGAATTTGGTGTTGAATACGTTAAGCCCTTTGTTTTCCATCGCACCCATGTTGAAGTGGCTGACGGCGACGATCATGTATAAATCCAGATCGTATTCGCGGCCGTACACCTGTTCATCCCAGTGCATGGCGTTTTTCAGCGATTCCATCGCATGGTCGCATTTATCCATGTCGTGCTTTTCGACAAAGATTTGCAAATCGATGTCGCGGCCGGATTGCGTGGTAAAGCGATCTGCGATGCATTCGAGTTGTCCGGCAACCAGCGCGAACAAATAGCACGGCTTGTTGAACGGGTCTTCCCAAGTTACCCAGTGGCGATTATCCGATAATTCCCCTTGGGCGATTTTGTTGCCGTTGGATAATAAAACCGGATAACGGTCTTTGTCGCCGACCAAGGTGGTGGTGAACAGCGTCATCACATCGGGGCGATCCAGAAAATAGGTGATTTTCCTGAAGCCTTCCGCCTCGCACTGGGTGCAGAGCATGCCGTTGGACAGATACAGGCCTTCCAGGGCGGTGTTGGCTTTCGGGTTAATCGCGTTTTCGATGCTCAGCGCAAAACGTTGCTGCTGAGGGACTTCATGAATGATTAACGAGTCCTGGGTTTGCAGGTATTGAGCTTTGCTTAAGTCGTCATTATCCAGGTTAACACTGAGCAATTTCAGGTTTTCACCCGCCAAGGTCAGCGATGTGTCGCGCGACTGGCTGGCCGGATTGCGGCTCAGGGTGAGTCGCGAGCTGACCAGGGTGTTTTCGTCATCCAGGGCAAAATTCAAGGCGACGCTGTGAATCAGGTATTCGGGGACGGTGTAGTCTTTTAGATAGATGGTTTGTGGATTAGGGTCGCGCATTATTTATACCTGCTGTTGTGATCGGAAGATCTGATGTTTGGAGCGGCGAACAGCGCGATTAACAGCCAGGCTGTTAAAAAGCAAACGCCGCCGAAAGGAGTGATCATGCCTAGCCAGGTATGATTGAGTAGGGCCAGGGCATACAGGCTGCCGGAAAACAGCAGTATGCCCGCGAACATCAACCATCCCGCCCAGTGTAATAGTTTGGAGTCGGGCGCTTGTCGACGGATCAGGGCAACGCCGATCAGGCCCAGCGCGTGGTACATTTGATAGGTCGCGCCGGTCTGGTAGACGGTCAACATTTCCGGGCTGATGACGGTTTTTAAGCCGTGAGCGCCGAATGCGCCCATGCCGACGCCGATGAATGCGCTTAACGCGCCGAGCGATAAAAAGATAGACTTCATCATTTTTCCATCAGTCTGGGCATCAGCTGCACCAGATTACAGGGGCGGGTGCGGTGATCCAATTGTTCCTTGATCAGCGCATCCCAAGCGGTGCGGCAGGCTCCCGATGAGCCGGGCAGGCAGAAGATGTAGGTCGCATTGGCGACGCCGGCAATCGCTCGGGACTGGATGGTTGAGGTTTTAATGTCCTGATAGGACAGCATCCTGAAGATTTCGCCGAAACCGTCCAGCAGCTTGTCCAGTAGCGGCGCAACCGCCTCGGGCGTGCCGTCCCTGCCGGTGACGCCGGTGCCGCCGGTGCTGATCACGACATTAATATCAGCTGCGGCAATCCAGTTTGAAACGGCCGCCCTGATTTGATAAATGTCGTCAGGCACTATTTTCTTTTCGATAACCTGATGACCTGCCTCGGTTGCGCGTTCCGCCAGGGTTTTGCCGGATACGTCGTCGGCATCGGTGCGGCTGTCGGAAACGACCAGTATCGCGATGTTAAGGGGGATGAAGTTTCTATCTGTAGTCATGTTTTAAGAAAGGTTCAAGGTTCAATGTTCAAGGTCAAAGGTTCAAAAGCACACTCCTTGTACCTTGAACCTTTGGCCTTTCAGCTGATTACTTTAACACAACAAAGAATCCTTCCTGTCCTCGCTGGATGTTAATCAGCAAAGCGCCGTTCGGATCGATCACTTGTTGTAATTCATCAAGATTGCGAACGCGATAACGATTTGCCGATACGATGACGTCGCCGGGGCGCAAGCCTGTTCGCCAGGCATTAGACGCGGTGTCGATTTTTTCGATCAAAACGCCTTCAACCTGGTTTTTTAGCGGCGAGCTTAACAGCGTGCCTTGCAAGGTACGATGCAGCTTTTCTCCTGCCAGTTGCGGCAGTTCCTGCTTGCCGATCGTTGCGGTAACCTGTTTCTTTTCATTGTCGCGAAAGTATTCCAGCTCAACCTTATCGCCGATTTGCATCAGGCCGACGATATTGCGTATGTCATGGCTGTTTTTAATGGAGCGGCCATTGGCTGCAACAATGATGTCGCCCGGTTCAAGTCCTGCTTTTGCGGCGGGTGAATTGCTTTCAATCCGGCTGATCGCTGCTCCCTGTTTGTTTTTTAAATTAAACGCATTGACCAGTTCGGGCGTCAGGTCCTGGGTGGTGACGCCCAGCAAGCCGCGCCGAACTTCGCCGTGTTTGATCAGCGATTCCTTGATGGTCATGACCATATTGGAGGGAATCGCAAAACCGATGCCGACATTGCCGCCGGTGGGTGCGAGGATTGCGGTATTCATGCCGACCAGTTCTCCGCGCAGGTTAACCAGCGCGCCGCCTGAATTGCCGGGGTTGATTGAGGCGTCGGTCTGGATAAAATCTTCGTAGCCTTCTATGCCCAGGCCGGAACGTCCCAAGGCGCTGACGATGCCTGAGGTTACGGTCTGTCCCAAGCCGAACGGGTTGCCGATAGCGACAACAAAATCGCCGACTCTCAGTTGGCTGGAATCGGCAATCGGCAGCATGGTTAGGTTCTCGGCAGGAATCCGGATGATGGCGACATCCGCCTCGGGGTCGGTGCCGACCAGCGTAGCGGAAAGCTGGCGGCCGTCGTTCAGGGTCACCATGATTTTATCGGCTTTATCGATAACATGGTTGTTGGTCAGAACCAAGCCTTGGCCGCTGTCGATAATGACGCCTGACCCTAAGCTGTTTTTTTGCTGTTGGCGCTGCTGGTTGGGAACATTAAAAAACTGGCGAAAAACCGGGTCCTGCATCAGCGGATTCTCGCTGACCAGAATATTGGTCGAGGTTGAAATGTTGACCACCGCAGGCATGCTGCGTTCCAGCATGGGGGCCAGAGACGGCAATGCCTGTCCTTCCGCGTAGAGCGGTAAGCCTGCTTGTGCAGTTGGGGCTATGCACAAGTAAACGGGTAATAAAGTTATCAAGAATAGCTGTTTTGCTGATTGAGTATTCATCATGGTTTTCCGGTGTTTGTGAAACATGCGCAATCTATAATATATGAGTGAAAATGTTTAATACAAGGTATGTTAAAGTAGATTTTTTACACAATCAGCCTGTCATTTAACTGTTATCTTGCTTAAAATATTCAAATGACCGTAGATGTCGATTCTGAAGATGGGCTGATTATTCGTAAGCTAATTCCGCTCGCAACATTGCCGGGTGCGCGGTTTAATGCGCTATGCGCCGACATGACGGTCGAACAAATACAAGACGGTTTTTTGTTTAAAAAAGGCGATGTATCCCCCCAGCTTGTTTATCTGATAAGCGGCGAGGTTACTCTTCAGGCGGCTGGACTGGTTGTTGAAGTCATTGCGGCCGGCAGTGATTCCGCCAAGTTTGCGCTGGCGCACCAGATCCCAAGAAAAATCGATGCAGTCGCGAACGGAAGAGTGCGTTTTTTGCGGCTGAATGCGGATATTGTTAATAATCCACTCTCCCTTGCTTATAAAGAGGACAACAGTTACATGGTCATTGACGAGACTGAGGGCGATCCGGACGACTGGATGACAGCGTTATTAAGGTCGCCTATTTTTCAACGTCTTCCCCCCGCTAATTTGCAAAAAATCTTAATGAGTCTGGAAGTCGTTCATTTTAAGGCGGGCGAAATCATACTCGAACAGGGGGGCGCCGGGGATTATTATTATCTGATTAAACAGGGGCAATGCCTGTTAACGCGTAAGCCGTCGCCCAACGCAAAAGAAATTAAATTAGCCCAGCTGGCAAATGGCGATACGTTTGGCGAAGATGCGTTGCTTTCCGGCGCGACCAGAAACGTAACCATTACGGCGTTGACGGATATTGTTTTATTGCGCTTGGGCAAGCAGCAATTCATATCCTTAATAAAAGAGCCTTCTTTAAAGTTTGTCGATGAGGCGGGCATGCGGGAGGCTGTGTCGCGAGGGGTGCTGCTGCTGGATGTTCGTTCGCAGGATGAATATGAGAACCAGCGTCTTGATGGGAGTATCAATGCGCCTTTTTTCTCCTTAAGGATGCAGCTTAAGGCAATAAGCCATGAAAGGCCCGTCGTGGTCGTTTGCCAGGATGGCAGGACCAGTGAGGCTGCCGCATTTTTATTGCTCAGGCATAAAATTGACGCAATGATTTTGAGCGGCGGGATGGACAGTCTTGCGGCATTCGCGCCATCATCTTCCCCTGAGAGAAAGTCGAATATTGCGCCTGAGTCGGAAAATGAAGCGCCTCTTTCCGGAGATGGTCGGGTTGAAAGTAATGACGAGAAGCGGTCCTCCCCTATATTGGAGAATCAGGTAAGCGCGCTTAAGCTTGAAAATGAAGCGCTTAAAAGCGCCAATCAACAGCTCAATGAGAAGTGCATGCAGCTGGAATTCGACAAGCAAAATGCGGAAAAGCAATGTCGAATACTGCATAAGCAGATGGAGAAGCTAACCCAGGTGCTGGATAGGCTAAAAGGAGTGTAGGACGGGTCGCCTGTCGGGCATAAAAGCGGCAGAGTAACCCGGCGGTCATAATTGCAGTTGCCGGGTTACGATATGCTGGGTTTGTGCCTGGGAGGCAGTTGCCGGGAGCGCCAAAAGCAGGCGCTTCAGGAATGCAAACCGAAAAGAAGTTGTTAAAGCCAAATAATTATTTGATTTTTGCTTCTTTGTAAATAACGTGTTTACGAACAACAGGATCAAATTTTTTGATCTCC
>DAINRH010000131.1:0-2540 GCA_036741905.1 Methylobacter sp.
GGTTACTATCCGGTTGGGCGAGGATGTGGTCGGCTATTTCAAAGAAATGGCTGAAAGTACTGGTGTTCCTTATCAAAGCCTGATCAATTTATATCTTCGGGACTGTGTGCGCCAGCACCGGACAATTGATATTTCTTGGCAGTCAAATTCAAAAATAGTTTCGAGCCAATAAAAATCCGCTGTGGTTTTTTCCCGTACTCAGGTAAAAAAACATTTTGGTTGTTGGAAATTAGCCCAGTAGGCCGTAATAAACCAGTTCGAGCGACAACGAGAACAGGCGTTTCCGGCAAAAATAGGTAGTTAATGCGGCAGATTTGGCGGATTAAAATTTAACAGCCCAGTAGGCCGTAATAAGCCGGTTCGAGCGACAGCGAGAACGGGCGTTTCCGGCAAACACCACGCAGATTCGCCGGAAACGCCACCTCACGCTACGCGCTTGGATGGCCTTATTCCGGCCTACGACTTACAAGCTTTGTGAGTCCTGGAGGGGCAGGCCCTGTATTGACATTAATAATTGGGCTTAGAGGATCGCATGATGCGTTGAGGTACGAAGCGCATCAATCGCGTCGGCCTCTTTTTGAGTTAAGCGCAAAGCTGTAAGACGCGTTAGAATTGCCACATGAAATCTGATTAGGACTCGACTATGAACACGCAACTCTTACAACAAGCAAGTGTACTCGATATTGACGAGCAGATCGAATTGGTCGAGGCTATATGGGATGGCATCGTCAGCCGCGGCGCGGCGCCAGCACTGACAGAAGCGCAGGCAACGGAACTCGACTGCCGCCTCGCCGACTATCTGGCAAACCCAAATGATGTTATTTCATGGGATGAGGTAAAAGCTGCTGCTGTTGCCAAAATCAGGCAATGAGCCTACCCATTACGTTTTATCGCACAGCAAGTGCGGAATTTATTGAAGCGAGTGCATGGTATGAAGGCAAACGACTTGGCCTTGGCCTTGAGTTCATTGCCGAAATTGATCGTTGTATATCGCTGGCATCAAAAAATCCTTTTCAGTTTTCCGTTGTTCGCGAAGACATTCGGCGCGTTGTCGCCAATCGTTTTCCATACAGTATTTATTTTCGCGCGGAGAAACATCGCATCGTTGTCTTGGCTGTATTCCATGGTAGCAGAGATCCCGCCATTTGGTTGTCCAGAGCTTAACATTGCGCGCTCAATCGGTGTTTCCGGCAAACACGCCCCTGTTGTTGGGCGTGTTTATTCCGGCCTGCATCTTGCAACTTTGAATATTTTCGTGCTTTTTGTGTTTTTCGTAGATTAAATCAACCTTGCGTTAACCTAATTTCCGCCTCGCGGTATTTTTCCGCGCAATATTCAGCCACTTCAGCAGGCAAATGCGGCCCCGGCGCGGTTTTATCCCAGTCCAGCGTTTCCAGGTAATCTCGAACATATTGTTTGTCGAAACTCGGCGGACTGATGCCGACCTGATATTGGTCGACCGGCCAGAACCGTGAGGAATCGGGAGTTAACGCCTCATCGATCAAATATAAAACGCCGTTATCGTCGACGCCGAATTCGAATTTGGTATCGGCAATAATAATGCCCCGTTCTTTGGCGTAGGCGGCGGCTTCCTTGTACAGCTTCAGGCTGGCGTCGCGCACTTTTTCGGCCAAATCCCGCCCCATCAATTCAACGGTACGATCAAAAGACACGTTTTCATCATGGTCGCCCATTTCGGCTTTGGTGGACGGCGTATAAATAGGTTCGGGCAATTGCTGCGCCTGCTGCAAGCCTTCGGGCAATTTAATGCCGCAGACCGCGCCGGATTTTTGGTAATCTTTCCAGCCGGAGCCGATCAAATAACCGCGCACGATGGCTTCAACCGGCAGCGGTTTCAATAACTTGACGACGATAGCGCGGCCCTCAATCTGCGCGCGTTCGGCGGCATCGGGAACCACCTGTTCCAGCGGAATGTCGGACAGGTGATTGGGCATCACGTGCTGCATTTTTTCAAACCAGAAGTTGGACACGCTGGTCAAAACACGGCCCTTGCCGGGAATCGGATCGGGTAGAATCACGTCGAATGCAGACAGCCGGTCGGTGGTTACAATCAGCATGTGCTTATCGTCAATGTCGTAAATATCGCGCACTTTGCCGCGAGCGCGGAGCTTTAAAGACGACAGTGTTGATTGGTATAGCGCTTCTGGTGCGGTCATAAGTTCTCGCTGGGGGTCAAATAGGGTGATTTTACCAGTTATTAATCTTGGAGTCCGTATCATTCCATAAACCGCAGTTGGATGGTGTGGAAGCTGCTCCACTGCGGTTTTCAGGATGAATATCGCTAACGGAACATATCCTTGTTGACCGCTTTTTCCATAGCTGATTTTGAGGTAATCAGCCCTTTTTCAACCAGCTCTTTCATATTCTGATCCAGCGTCTGCATGCCGTCCTTGCGTCCGGTTTGAATCGCCGAATACATTTGCGCTACTTTGGCTTCACGAATCAGGTTCCTGATAGCCGGTGTACCGACCATGATTTCATGCGCGGCAACACGGCCTCCGCCGATTTTTTTGAGCAGG
>DAINRH010000131.1:2550-11668 GCA_036741905.1 Methylobacter sp.
CGAAATAACCGCCTGCAACGATTCGGAAAGCATGGCCCGGATCATGTCTTTTTCGGCGGCAGGAAATACGTCGATAATACGGTCGATGGTTTTAGCCGCGGAGGTCGTATGCAAGGTGCCGAATACAAGGTGGCCTGTTTCAGCGGCAGTCATCGCCAGTCGTATGGTTTCCAGGTCGCGCATTTCGCCGACTAGGATGACATCGGGATCTTCCCGTAGCGCCGAGCGCAACGCTTCGTTAAAACCGTGGGTATCGCGTTTGATTTCGCGCTGGTTAATCAATGACTTTTGGCTCTCATGAACAAACTCGATAGGATCTTCCACGGTGAGGATGTGCGCGTAATCATTGGTATTAATATGGTTGATCATCGCGGCCAGCGTAGTTGACTTGCCGGAACCGGTAGGGCCGGTCACCAGAACCATGCCGCGCGGCTTCTGGCATAATTCTTCAAAAAACTTGGGGGCCTTTAACTCTTCAAGGCTCAATATTACCGAGGGAATCGTCCTGAATACCGCGGCGGCGCCACGCTCCTGATTAAACGCGTTAACACGAAACCGGGCGACGCCGGGCAATTCAAACGAAAAATCGGTTTCCAAAAATTCCTCATAATCTTTGCGTTGCTTGTCATTCATGATGTCATAAATCAGCGCATGCACTTCCTTATGATCCAAGGCGGGAATATTAATCCGTCGAATATCGCCGTCAACCCTGATCATAGGCGGCAGCCCGGCCGACAAATGTAAATCCGACGCTTTGTTTTTAGCTGAAAAAGCCAGTAATTCGGCAATATCCATAACATCCTCATGAAGACAAAAGTAAAATTGACCTTATACCATAGATCATATTTTCATTTTTTAAATGTGTGTTGTCTAATAACCGTCAACTCACTGACAACGGACAAGCGATGACAAGCATAACTGAAAGACTCAAACAAATACGCGAGCAAATCGGCGCTGCGGAACATGCCTGCAACCGCCGGCCGGGTTCGGTGCTGTTATTAGCGGTCAGCAAAACCAAGCCGAGCGAAGATATTGCCGCCGCTTATCAATCCGGGCAACGTCATTTCGGTGAAAATTATCTACAGGAAGCCTTGAGAAAACAGCAGGAATTGGGCGCCTACGCTATTACCTGGCACTTTATCGGTCCCATCCAATCGAATAAAACCAAGCCGTTGGCGACGCATTTCGATTGGGTACACAGCGTGGACAGTTTAAAAATAGCTAAACGCCTGAGCGAACAGCGCCCGGCCCATTTGCCGCCGTTAAATATTTGCCTGCAAGTCAATATCAGCGACGAACCGAGCAAGTCCGGCATTACCTTGGCCGAATTGCCGGAGCTGTGCGAACAGATCGCCAAGCTGCCCAACCTGAAATTGCGCGGCGTCATGGCCATTCCCGCACCGCAACAGGATTTTGATTTGCAGCGCCAGCCTTATAGAGCGCTTTACCAAGCCGTCGCAAAACTAGACCGTCCTGAGTTGGACACCTTTTCTTTCGGCATGACCGGAGATTTAAAAGCCGCGATTGCCGAAGGCTCCACTATCGTCAGAATCGGCACCGCGTTGTTTGGCGAACGGGATTACGGCTGACAAAATTTTCTCCGCGCAAGCGTTTTATTGGCCGTTGTAAGACATAAATGACGCTTGTCGGTCCATTTTCAGCTTTAGCTTACATACGCCTGCAATGTTTTACGCCACAATTGCGCGCGGTCAAATCGCTAGCGGCAGCTAAAATCGGTGAAAAGGCATTGTCGTAATAACGCTTGTAATAAATGACTGGCGGAGCAAAGCAGGGGAAATCCTGCCGGATAAAAAAAGAAACAATCGAATCCATGAACCTATAACTCGGGCCAAGTTCCGGGAAATAAATTAAAAGGGAGAAAAACCATGTTTAACAGTACCACCCTGGAAGTCGCAATCGGTCTCGTCTTCTGCTACGCCTCCGTAGCGCTTATTGTCAGTTCAATTAACGAAGCCATTGCGTCAGTCCTTAAACTACGCTCCAGCTCTCTGTTGGAGGGGGTCAAAGCCCTGCTTAACGATCCAAAGTTTGCAGGGCTTGCGCTCAACTTATACAACCATGCCTTAGTGGGGCACCAAGACCAGGGGAATGCTAACAGCGCGCAAGAGATTACCAACAAGCCCTCGTATATCGATCCAACGCATTTTGCTATCGCCCTGATAGACAACATACAGACCATGCCCGGCGATTTCGCCCAACTGGGCAAGGACATCGACGCAATGCAGGATCCCCAGTTAAAACAACTGCTGCAAGGGATATATGGGCGAGCTTCGGGACAGATTGAAAATGTCCATGCTGACGTGGCTGCATGGTTTGATGCCGGCATGGACCGGTTATCGGGCAATTACAAGCGTCGCTCGCAGCTGTATTGTTTCATCATCGCTTTAGTCATTGCAGGCCTTTTCAACGTTGATAGCTTTCACCTCTTTACGACACTTTGGCAACACCCGGCAATTGCAGCCGGGATAAGCGCCTCAACCCCTCCGGCAGATATTTCATGGAAACAATTCATGTCCCTGCCTATCGGCTGGACAGTCGACACGCCGGCGCTCAGCCCCAGCCAATTCGCGGGTTGGCTGGTGACCGCATCGGCAACTCTTTTCGGAGCGCCGTTTTGGTTCGATCTTTTGCAAACGCTGGTTCGTTTGCGCGGTACCGGCAACAAACCGGGAGCCGACGGAAAATAAACGGTACATGCCGGAAAACGTTTGCCCAACTACTTAACGAGAAAGCCTGAGTCAACGCAAAAACCAACATTTAAACAAAAGGGAAAAATAATGTCGTATACAAAAATAATCGGCAAAGCGGCCTTGGCATTGATGCTGAGCTTGAGTCTTCCGGCTTATGCGGACGGACGGCCAGGGCAATTCGACTATTACCTGCTGACCCTGTCCTGGTCGCCGGAGCATTGCGCCGAAGCGCCGAGCGACAAGCTCCAGTGCGGAGGGGCAAAGCAATACGGCTTCGTCGTGCATGGATTATGGCCGCAATATACTAAAGGTTACCCCGATTCCTGCTCCACGACTCCCGCCGTTCCCGAAACGGTCGTGCAGGAAATGCTTCCGATCATGCCCAGCGAAAAGCTGATCCAGCACGAATGGGAAAAACACGGCACATGCAGCGGCGAAAAGGTCGGCAATTATTTCGGCCTGATCAAGAGCGCTTTCCAGGCTATCAAAATCCCGGCCGCTTTCGCCAATCCCGGCCGTCAGGTCAATACGTCGGCTGCCCAAATTCGCAAACAGTTCAAGGATTCGAATCCAAATGTGCAGATGGCCGTTGCCTGCAAAGGCGAATACCTGCAAGAAGTTCGTCTCTGTTTCGACAAAGCCATGCATCCCAAGACATGCAGCTCGGGCGTTAGAGACCGTTGCCCCGCGTCGGCCGTGATTATGCGGCCGGCCAACTAACCGATCAAGAACAAGGAGACTGACATGAAAGCGAAAAAAATAATGATCGTACGCCACGCCGAAAAACCGGCTGATTCCGGCGCGCCTTACGGAGTGGACATCAACGGTAACCAAGACCCGGAATCCCTGATTCCGCAAGGCTGGCAAAGGGCAGGGGCGCTGGCGGCAT
This sequence comes from Methylobacter sp., assembly GCA_036741905.1. GTDB lineage: Bacteria > Pseudomonadota > Gammaproteobacteria > Methylococcales > Methylomonadaceae > Methylobacter_A. The sequence goes on from DAINRH010000131.1 coordinate 6,151, forward strand.
TCTTCGATCCGGCCGACGGCAAGTTGCAGGCGCCCGGCATCGCCATTCCCCAGCATCTTTACGCATCAGGCGTCGGCAAGCATAGCAACAGCTTTCGCCCGCAGGAGACGATCACCCCGCTGTCCGAAAAACTCGGCATCAAGATCAACGGCAAATACAAGAAAGGGGACGAAGCCGACATGATCAAGGATGCCATGGGATGCGACGGCATAGTGCTGATTGCCTGGGAGCATCAGGACATTCCCCAAATCGCCAACCTGATTCTCGGCAACAGCACGACCGCCCCGCAAACATGGCCCGGCGACCGCTTCGACATCGTGTGGATTTTCGATTGGCAAAATGGCGCTTATTTGTTCAGCCAAGTTCCCCAGCGCCTGCTGGCGGGGGATGGCGATACTGTCATTTCGTCTGATTGAAGAGGAAAACGGCATTAAGTGCAATTGACGATAACGGCAAGCCGGTTGGCTGGTGGTTTGCCTACAAAGTTCCCAAGTTCAGCCAAGACTAAAAACGGCGAGCTTTTAGAGGGAACACTGCCTAATAAAGCTATTAAATTTGGTGCATGAATGGGTGAAAGAACATCAGCAAGAATTATTGACTGCTATTGAATTAAAACCATTACAACGTATTGCGGGAACCGATAATTCATGGGGAGATTATGATTTGCAAGCTCTGATTGACCGGCAAACGGAATTAGTTAAGCCTTTAAATGATGAAACGTACTTTAAGCAATTTTTTCTGGAATTGGGTGCGTTATGTTGGCGTAACGGTCTGGAATTAAGTCCCGGCAACATTCATAAAAAACTGGCAGAGCAGCAGCAACTGCATTTTGAGAATAAAGTAGCCTGATTGCTTTGGTAATAAATATAACGCCGCGTTTATTATGAGTATTGATCGGATTGTCAGTGAAGCTTTAAGGTTAAGTCCGCGTGACCGGGCAATGCTTGCCCAAACCCTATGGGAAAGTCTTGATGCCCCCTATATTGTGTCTGCTGAACTGTCGGATGATGAAGTGACAGCGTTAGCGAAACGGCGTGATGCGGAGATTGAAAGCGGTGAGGTTGAGTCCTTGTCGCATCCGCAATTAATGTCCAGGCTGCGAGAAACGTTATGAACAAACTTATCACGATTAACAAAACAGCTATTTTAAATTTAGCCAAACAGCATGGCGTTAAATCTATTTGCCTGTTTGGTTCAATGGCGAGAGACGATGCAGGCGATAACAGCGATGTGGATTTTTTGGTTGAGCTGGAACAAGGACGGGATTTGTTTGATTTAGGTGAGCTGCTAATCGATTTGCAAACTCTGTTGCAGCGAAAAGTGGATTTAGTGACCAAAAACGCTTTGCATCCCCGTATTTATGCCCAAGTGATGGAAGAAGCGCAGCCATTATGAAAGATGACCGTATTTATCTTGAGCATATCATTGATTGCATTGATCGAATTAATGATTACACAGAATACGATCAGTTTGTTTTTATGAATTCGTAAATGGTGCAGGATGCGGTTATTCGTAACCTGCAAACATTGTCAGAATCAACACAAAAGCTGTCTGATGAATTAAAAGCGCAACATCCTGAGATTAATTGGAAGGCAATTTCAGGATTTAGAAATATTTTAGTTCACAATTATTTGGGTTTGGATTTGCTGCAAATTTGGGTTGTTATTGAAAATCGGCTGCCGCAGTTGAGGGACGGTATTGAAAAGCTGCTTTGAGTTGTAAGCCAAGGGCAGTGTATCGGTACCATTTAATGTCAGAAGACCGGGCAATTCAAAAGCATTCCAACGAGCAATCCATTTCGGGTATAAAGATTCCCAGTACTGTTGAATATCGAAAAGGAGCGCGAGCCACAATGCAAGACCAAAAATTTTTTTCGTGGGAACCTTTTTTTGTTCGGCGAAATATGTCATTCGGCCTTGAGCGCTGAATATTACATTTAGAATAAAAATCACAGGAAAACTCTAATGTTCGAAGTGCTTTTAGTTTATTTTCAAAACTCATGGGGACAATTTACTGCGCTCAAATCTATTGAACAATTATCCGTAGTGTTCACCATATGCGCTCCGCTAGGCGGTGTGTTGTATACGTATTCGGAAATCGTAACACGTCGATTGCGTCTTAAAAGCGAAGAACTGCATAAATTACAAGAGCTCAGCGAGAACCGTTTTCAACAGGTTCAAAACCTGCTACAGCAATTGAAGAAACGGGATGACACTATTAATGTACTGGAATCCCAGCTCCCTGACTATTGGCTGCGGCAAGCTGCAAAGGAACGCAAGGTAGGCAATGACGAACGCGCCATCAAGTGCTTGCGCTCCGGTTTTGAATCTATACGTGAGCCGTTAACTGCCTGTTGTCTTGATTTGGCATCGTATCATTTCAGCTTGGTGGTCGATTACGGCGAACGCCACCTTGATCAGGCTGAATGCTTGGGGCGGATTGCGACGCTGCTTAGTACGTCCGATAAAGAGCCACAGTTATTTCTGGCGGAGGTATTGGCGGTCAAAGCTGAAGGAGAGTGCTCGTCAGGAAATTATCAAACCTACAATGCTCTTTGGGATGAGGTTGATGATTTTATGGAAATTGGCAACGATCTGGAAAAAATTAACACCCTTGAAAATCATGCGATACGGTATTACAAAAACGGGTATTACAGGCTCGCTGAGCGCTTATTTAGTCGAGTATTGCAGATAGGTAAGCGCAACTTTGGGCCGGATTCTGAGGTCACATTGAGAGTGCGTTCTTGGCATGCCAGTTCTGTTGGAAATGCCGGACGGTGTCAAGAAGCTTTATCGTTATTTCATGACCTACTGCCTGATTCTGAATGTATGCTTGGGAAAGATCATCACAACACACTTGCGACTCGAAGTGGTATCGCCTTATGGACTTGGGAAGCAGGCGACGCAGCAGGGGCACTGACGTTATTCGATGACCTGCTGCCTGATCAAGAACGGATACTTGGGAAAAACCATGCCGACACGCTGGTGACTCGAGGCAATATCGCTTTATTGGCTGGAGTAATAGGAGACGTAGCCGGGGCACTGAAGCTATCCCATGCCCTGCTGCTCGATCAGGAACGAGTGCGTGGGAAAGATCATCCTGACACGCTTAAGTGCCGAGGCAATGTCACATCATGGATTGGCCAAACTGGCGACGCGGCGGGGGCACTGATGCTATGTCATGCCTTACTGTCGGATCGAGAGCGAGTAGTTGGAAAGGATCATCCCGACACGCTGATGACTCGAAGCAACATTGCTCACTGGACGGGGCAAACAGGTGATACGGCAGGGGCGCTGGCGCTATGCAATACCCTGCTGCCTGATCAAGAGCGGATACTTGGAAAAGAACATCCCAACACGCTGAAGACACGAAGCAATATTGCTTCATTGACTGGGATTACAGGTGATGCGGCGAGGGCACTGGCGCTATGCCATTCCCTGCTGCCAGATCAGGAGCGGATGCTTGGGAAAGATCATCCCGACACTCTGGCTACCCGACACAATATCACCTTCTGGACTGCAAAAGTAGGGTAGTAGGTTAGCGTCAGCCCTATTGAGCATGCTGTTTATGCCCAACATTCTCATGCTTCAAATATATAAACGGATTTCGGGATTGCCTACTACCGGCTGCTGGGTTAAATGCCGTCCTGCATAGAGTCGCCCCTTAAAATAACTCACTATGCGAACCCGTCCTGACCAAAATCAATTTGTCATCCGGTAGCTGATAAATGAGCAGCCAGTCTGGTTTTATAGGGCATTCTTTATGAGTTTGCCGATTACCCGCTAAATCATGCACTCTATGTTTATCGGCAAGCGGTTTATCACTCGCTAAAGATTCAACAACGGCTAACAAATCATCTATTTTGTAGCGGCCTGAATGCTTTATTTTCTTTAAGTCCTGTTTAAACTGCGAAGTTTGAACAATAGTTCTCACGAATTGTTCCATTGCTTTTTCAAGTCATCCAAGCTGACTTCTTCATATTCGCCGCGCTCTGCTGCTTGCATCGCATTTATTGTGGTTTCGTTAGGCGTTTTTTCGGCGTTGAGTTGTTTGAATTTTAAAAACTCTACAAATTGCAAAACCTCTTGAGCTAAAGGTTCCGGAAAAGCCTTTACGTCTTGATAAACTTTTTCTGCTGTGTTCATTTCGTATCCTCTGGGTAATTTTAGCTCGCTGGGTTAGGCTAACCGATGGTGGATTATAATACACAATAAACTTAAGGACGGAGTGCAGGCTTTGCCTGCAAGTTTACGAAGGGTAAGCGAAGCTTGCACTCCGGGATGACCTCGCTATGTAAGAACCGTGGCATTGAAAATATCAATAAATAGCAAACATCTCCCCAAGCCTGATACGATGAGCACCGCATCAAACAACCCACCGGCAAAATAGTCACATAATGGACTGGCAAACCTTTCAAACCGGCTGCTGTAGCCTGGATTTAGAAACCAACGAAAACGGCGAGATATTCGCGATAGGCGCGGTCTTTAACGACAAAACTTTCCAACGCAAAGCCCCGTTCAACGTTCAAAAAACGCTGGCCGAGTTTGACGATTTTGCCGGTGATGCAACTTATCTGTTAGGCCATAATATCCTTGAGCATGACCTGCCGATTTGCCGGAGCATTTCGTCGCAGTTTAAATTCCTGAACAAGCCGGTGGTCGATACCTTATTGCTGTCGCCGCTGGCGTTTCCTGAAAATCCCTATCATCGTCTGGTTAAAGACTACAAGCTGGTGCGCGACAGTTTGAATGATCCGTTGGCGGATGCGCGCTTGGCTGTGTCGCTGTTCCATGATCAATGGCAGGCTTTGCAGCAGCAACAGGCCGATGGCGGGCTGCTGGATTTTTATCGTTATGCTTTTTCAGGTGATTTGCAGTTTGCCGGGGTGCAGGGGGCGTTGTCGGCAATGGGCGCGAAAGCCGTCGATGCGTCAGGGGCATTTAATTTATTCGAGCGCTTAACGCTGGATAAGGCATGCACTTCGGCTATCAACCAAATGAGGAACTTTTTTAGAATCTCGCCAAAAATAGTTTCCGATTATGGTTCCCATGCTCTGCGTGGTAACCCAGCCAGGGACGCTGAAGCGTCCCGAACCGCAGAGCGGTTCACACTGCATTCCCACGCGGAGCATGGGAACGATAAGTCCACGTTTCGGGATGACCATATCCATAGCGAATTTGCTCCTATTACGGCTTTAGCCTATTGCTTGGCATGGCTGCGGGTGGCGGGCGGCAATTCGGTGTTGCCGCCGTGGGTGCGCTTGCGCTTTGACGATGTCGCGCCGACGCTGAACCGGCTAAGGGACGTTCCCTGCAACGATCCGGCTTGCTCGTATTGCGCGCAAATGCATGACCCGGTTATCTGGCTGGAACGCTATTTCGGCTTTCCCGGATTCAGGCCGGAACCGGCTGCGGCTGACGGCGGCAGTTTGCAGGAACAGATCGTCAAGGCCGCGATGTGCGGCAAACCGCTGTTTGCGATATTGCCGACCGGCGGCGGCAAGTCGCTGTGTTTTCAG
>DAINRH010000132.1:0-1316 GCA_036741905.1 Methylobacter sp.
TGAGCTGATAGGCTTTGTGTTCCAGTCCTTTCAATTGCTGCCGGGATTGACCGCGCTGGAAAACGTGATGCTGCCGCTGGAATTAAGCGGCGATAAAAATGCCCAAGTTTCGGCTGCCGCATTATTGGACAGAGTCGGCCTGTCGCACCGTTTATCGCATACCCCGCAAAAACTTTCCGGCGGCGAGCAACAGCGCGTGGCCCTGGCCAGAGCCTTTGTCACCAGGCCCGCGATTTTGTTTGCCGATGAGCCGACCGGCAATCTGGACAGTAAAACCGGTGCGCATATTATTGATTTGCTGTTCGAGCTTAATCTTGAAAACAAGACTACGTTAATTCTGGTGACGCATGACCAGGCCTTGGCGGCGCGTTGCCAACGCAACATTAAACTGGATTCGGGGCGCGTAGTAGCTAATTGACATTAATTTTTTTTTGACGGGATGTCGCGTGGAGGTATTAATGCTTGACCGCAAAAATACCCTTTAATATTATTCAATGGTATTTTTAATGGGAATTAAAGCTATGCAACAAAAAAACACCAGTGTCACCATTGGCGCACACTTTGAACAGTTCATTGCCCAACAAATTCATGACGGGCGCTATGGATCGGCAAGTGAAACCGTTCGCGCAGGCTTACGGCTGTTGGAAGAACGCGAATTAAAAATAGCGGCTTTACAAAAAGCACTTATAGAGGGTGAACAGAGCGGACGGGCGAATTACTCGTTGCAAAGCCTAATAAACGATCTTGACCAAGAAAGCGCTAACTAATGGCTTTGATGGGGGCGAATTACAACAGGTTAGTTACGGCGTTGATGGATCCCGTTGCTTATCCATCCTACAAATGACACTTGATTAAGGGCTGAAATAGGATGGATAAGCGCAACACATCCACTGAATTAGTTACGACCAAGCCGGGTTTTGTTCTTACGCATAAGGCCGAATCAGACCTCAAATTTATCGGTAGATATACACAAAACACATGGGGCGTCCGACAAAGGAACAACTATTTAAGCGCAATTGATAAGGGCTTCCATGCTTTGGCTGCCGACCCCATGAAAGGACAAGATTACGGGGCAATACGGGATGGCTATCGCAAATATCAAATAGGTAAGCATGTCATTTTCTTTCATGAAATTGATGCCGACCTCATCGAGATAGTTCGCATTCTCCATCAACGAATGGATATAGAACTGCAATTATCAGACGCCACATAACCTTGATTTATGGTACCGGCAGATCGTTGAATTCCAATTTTATAGGCACACTTATGACACGTTTTAATTTGGCATTGCGGCTATTATGGCGCGACAGCCGTTC